>SYOC01000055.1 GCA_005804965.1 Pseudomonadota bacterium | reverse complement strand
CTTGTAGCAGCCCCGGCCCGGCGGCAGCGAAATCCTGCGAATAGATCTTCGTGCAATAGCGCGTTTGCGCACTTGGCTGCGTCAGGTCCGAGTCGATACCGACCACGGGAATCCCAAGACGCCCGAGCGCACGCACAGTGCCCAAGCCATTTTGTCCCAGCCCAAGAACGATAGCTGGCGGTTGGTTAAAGTGGAGTTGCTGTCTCGTTGGCATGACTGCTCTGTGGGTCCTTTCTCGGTACTCCTGTTATGCGTCCTGTGACGCGAGCAAAAATCGTTGCGAGACGTTCGGTCAGTCGCTCGCGGCTGAACGCCTCAATGGCCGCATGATCCGGCGTGAAGCGCCACTGCTGCTGCCGCCATTGCCCGTAGAGATCGCGCAAGGCGGACTCGATGCCGTGGGTGTCGTTGGGATGGACGACCACTCCTAGACCGACGCGGTCGAGAATCGCCGTGGTTACTCCCGGCAACGTGAGTGCCAGTACCGGCTTACGTAAATACAAATACTCGAAGAGTTTGCCTGGGATTTTGACGACGGCGGATTCGTACTCGGGAATCTGACAGAGGAACAGCACGTCACTATCGGCCAGATACTGAACGCTGTCGGCATGTGGGACATAGGCGACGTACTTCACCACGTCGTTCAGCTGTAGGTCGTGCAGCAAGGTGTCATATTTCCCGCGCTTGGTGCCGACCAAATTCACGCGGAAGTGTGTACGTGCGTCTTCTTCTGTTGCGAGCAGGCTGTGGACCGCACGAAAAAAGGGGCCAGCATCGAACATGGTCTCGATATTGCCCGTGAGGGTAAGGTGAAAACAGCCTTCTCGGAGGAACTTTTTCGTGCGACTGAGGTGGCCGAAATCTTCAGCGTCAAAGCCGTTGGTCAACGTCGTAATCTTCGCAGCCAGGAAGGGATATTTGTTTAAGAACTGTTCCTGATTTTTCTCGGTGTTGACGATGAGATGATCCGCGTGCTCGGCAACTGCACGTTCCCAGCCTTCTTCGAGACGCTGACGGCGAGAGTTCCCGATATACGTCTGCTTGCGTCGGATACCTGCTGTCCACGGGTCGCGAAAGTCGGCAACCCACGGTAGGTGCAGGGCGCGTTTGAGCCACAACCCTAAAACTTGCGATGAGTTCGGTGGGGAGCTGGTGTAGATCAGCTCGACCTTTTCTTTGCGAGCAATGTACAAGCTTTTCGCAAATGCCTGGGGAATCCACGCCACTTGTGGATCAGGGATGAGTACATGCTGATGCACGAAGCGCTGGAACGAGGAGAAGATTCCCCCTCGCCGTTGCTGCTGGCTTGCTTCGGGAGCTGCCTTCGCGAGTTTCTGTTCAGATGCAGGTTTGTTCTGTGCTGGCGACTTGCTAAGCAGAGAACCCAGCCGCTGTTCGAGACGCTCGAACTCGAAGGTGCGGGTGCGGTACACGCGAACCTCTGTCGGCACTTCGCGCTGCAAGGAGTCGTCGCGCAGGTGCCAGAATGGGTTGCTCACTGTATGCACGACCGGCTGCCAGCCAAACTGCGGCAGGTAGCGAACGAATTTGACTGTTCGGTGTACGCTAATCCCGCCTTGGGGTGGAAAGCGGTACGCAAGGACAAGGGCTTTTGGCATGGCTCTGAGTCGATCTGGACTGGACGAAGCACTAACGATGGCGGAAATGTACCTCGATCTCTTTGACGACTTCGAAGGCCTCGGCATAGGCCACGTTGATTTGGTAGCCGCGGTACATCGCCCGCCCTTTCACGCCTTGGAGCCACAGCTCTCCATGAACCTCGTGCTGCGATTGATGCGCTCTCACACTCGCAATCTTGAGGTCAATAAAATCGGAGATATCGACGAATGACTGTGCCTTGAAGCCACCAGGGACGATGCCGCCGGGAATCGTCTGTTCGTACATGAGGAGAGAACAACGGTTTTTGCGCGCTGCGGAAATGACAGACCGGGAGATGGTGTTGTGATCTTGGTGCGAATCTTGATCCCAGTGGGTATAGATCAGGTCCGGCGCAAAGCTTTCCAGCAACTGATCGACCTGACGAATGAGTTGTCGATTGTACTCCATCTCTTCAGGCGGTACGTCGAGACAATAGAGTTGGGCATCGAGAAGGTCTGCCCCTCGGCGCATTTCTTCCCGCCGCCGTTCGCGCTGCGAAGGCACGGTAGAAACGACCATCAGAACGGTGTCGCCCAGCTTGGTATGCTTGGCGATAGTTCCACCCATGCCGATTTCCATGTCGTCGGGATGAGCGCCAAAGACGAGCACTTTCATGAATTATCCTTCGAGTACGACTTCTTCGTAGTAGCGCAGCACGGTGATATCGCGGAACGTTGGCACCTGCACCGCCCTGCCAGCCGCCAGCTCGATCTGAAGCTGAGCGAAATTGGCACCGGCGAGTGTGGCGAAAATAGTGCCGCCGCCCATGCGCGGATTCACTTCGAGGAACTTGACCGTGCCGTCGGCAGCACGCCGCATTTGCATACAGCTCGGGCCTTGTAGGTTGAGGAAGCGGGCGAGCGCGAGGCACGTCTCTTGGATTGCGGCATCGTGGAACACGCGGCCTTTGACCGAAATCCCCTCTTTTGTTGCCAGTCGTACCCGAGGCACCGCCACGATGGGGTTGCCGTCGAGATCGCTGAGCACATCAATCGAGTATTCTTCACCAGGAAGATACTCTTGGATCAACAAGTCTTTTTGCTTGGCCACTTGTTCGGCGAGTTCTTCGGCATTGCGACACAAGGCAATGCCACGGCTGCCTTTGCCGCGCACGGGCTTGACGAAACAGGGGAACTCGCCAATTGCGCGTGGATCAAGTGTCGAGCGTGGCATGGGAAAGCGTTCGTGCGTGAGCTGGTAGAATTTCCATTTGTCGATGCAATTCTCCAAGGCTTCCGGGTCGCTCACGATAACCGTCACGCCACGACGGGCAAGTTCGGCCTTATGCTTGCTATAAACCAGGATGTCGAATCCTGAAGTCGGAAGGATCAGCGAAATTTTTTCTCGCTCAATGACTTCCAACGCCTGAGGAAAAAACTGCGGATCGCTGATGGGCGGAAGCGTGGCATAGGCGTCGGCGAGGAAAAATCCTGGCGAAAGCGGGTCGGCGTCGGTCGAGACGATTTTTCCTTGGAAGTTGGCAAGGCGTAAGGATTTGAGAGCGCAGATGGCAGCGGTGCCTCCACCGCCGGGAAGTAGCACGGTCGGACTGGAAGAGGTGTTCACGTCAATCTTTCTTCTTGTACGAACAGCGATTACAAGCGCCGGCCTAGTTCAGGGGCGCTATGCGCGTCGCTACCGTAGACATAGGCCGCGCCGAGGGTGTGGACTTTCTGGCGCAGGGTCGGGCTGGGAAGATTGTATTTCCCATTGAACTCGACCAGAACGTGCTGATCCATGCACAAGCGTACGAGCCGTTCTTCTTGCGCGTCAGTCAGGGTGATGCCACGCTTATGGGCGTAGAGAGTGGGATGCGCCCAACTATCGACCCACGGGTTGCTGAGCATGGCTTCTAATGCCTCGATGTAATGTTCGGGCTCGGCAAACGAATGGAAGGCTCCAAGGACAATGTCGCTTTTGGCCAGCACCTCTGGGGTAGCGTCGAGATCGCCTTGGCGATTGAGTACCTTCGCTTCACATCCAGCGAGGAGGATGAGGTCTGGGAACTGCTGCCGCGCCTCTTCGACCTCCTGCATATAGGCCCAGAAGTCGTAGCGCAGTTCTCGCCGCACGTGTTCGGTAAAGGCAATCAACCGCAAGCCTTTGCGCCGTGCCTCGTGGCAATACTCAGCGATGGTGTTCTTACCGTCCGACCACGTCGTGTGGACTTGCCAGTCGCCGTGCAGCAATGCTTCTTTGTATGTTTCCCACCGTTTTGTCATGCCAGTTCTTTTCTGATCGAGCGCTGCTCACAACTCGCAGCTGTTGAAGGATTCGCCATTCAGGCAGATATCGATGCCAGAGGAGCCTTTCAGGCGGTCGAAATTTTCGCCCCCATCGAGCAAATCGTTCCCGGAGCCACCATTGAGGATGTCATTCCCCGGCCCGCCGTAAAGATCGTCAGCTCCGCCTTCGCCAACGAAGGAGTCGTTTCCTTCTTCGCCGTACATGACATCGTCTCCCCCGCCTCCATCAAGGACGTCGTCTCCGTCTCCGCCAAAGATCATGTCGCCTTGCGCGTCGCCTTTGAGGTGATCTTTAGCCGGGCCGCCTTCGATCATGTCTTCGCCAAGTCCACTTTGGATGAAATCCTGCCCCTCGCCGCCGCAAATAATGTCAGCTCCTCTATTCCCCTTGAGCGTGTCGTTGCCGCCGAGTCCGAGGATGACATCTGGACCGTCTGTTCCGATGATAGTGTCCGGCCCCTCTGTTCCCACATGTGTAGGCGTAAGTCCGTCGCAAAGGCTGGGCGCGGCTCCCTCAGCGAGCGAGAAAAGCGCGAAACTCAGGGCAAGAACTATGCTCAATCCCAGTAACGAAAAGCGCATGTCTGACCTCTCTAGTGGGTATCGAGGCTGAAGGAGGTGTTCCCCCTTCAGCGGGGTTTGTGCGAGCACTTCCGTTAGGGGTATTCCAAGGTTCCGTGGAAATTCACTAACGCAGAGCCGAAGTCATCGCCAATCTGCAAGGCGATGCCCATGCTTGTGGAGATCAACGCTTCAAAGGCGAGTCCGGTGGTCTGGATAGAGACATTCACACTTCCGTCCGGAAGTTCTTCGAGTGAGGCAGCTGCAACTGTAATTGGCGGGGAGGCGACCACGCCGTTGCCGTTATATACCCAACCTGACCCCGAACGGACGAAATTCGCGGAAGGAAAGAAGCATTGGTAGCCACCGAAAGCGACTTGCACGAATTCTGTCCCTGTTTCGATGCCATCGTTTCCAAGCCCTGCTTTGAGATTCCCGGCAAAAGTAAAGCTTTGACCTTCTTGGTCGAAGGTAAGTGTTGCTTGACCGATGGTTGTCGCCCCTTCTGCGACATAGAGCAGGGTAGGGTGATAACCGAGATCAATAGTCCCAGTATCGGGCAGTTTATCAGTGAAAGCAGTGCGTCCTGCGAGCCCCCAATTTTCCGATGTATCCGAGCCTGCATTGATAGCTGGGCTGTCCGCAACCTGACCGGTGTGAACCCGCCCGAGCCGGAAGTCTTCACGGGCCGTATCAACGAAGATCGGGGACGAGCGAATGGAATTGGGACCTGGAAGGGTGAGCTTGGCGTTGGAGAGTTCGTAGTTGGTCGCGTTAGCGTACACAATGTTATAATCCAACGTTGCGCGTCCCGTATAATTGGACCCTGACGGTTCGCGGACGCCGATGGGGTTCTGCACGATGATATTATTGACCACTGTACTGAAGACCGGGATGTTATTCGAGGTGCTGAGGCGGACTCCGCCGTTCAGATTGCCATAGATGGTGTTGTTAACGATTTGATGCAGCTCTCCGTTGATCAAGGTGATGCCGTAGGCACTCGCGAGTGCTCGCCCATTCTTGATGACCAAATTGTTGAAGATGGTCGCCCCGCTTCCTGAGTACGAGATGCCCTCCCGTCCATTCTTCGTGATGACACTATGCATGACCGTGCCATTGACGGCGTTGATAAACCGAATGCCAACCCCTGTGGCATTTCTCACTGTGGTATGACGGACGATCCCTCCTGTGACCGGACCATTCGTGTTCTTGTACGGACCTATCTGTATGGCGCTTACGCCGCCGACCACGAGCAGACCTTCAAGGACATGATGGTTGTGAGCGATGAAGAAGCCCGGGCCTGAGGGGGGCTGGATGATCGCGGTTCCAGGAGTTTTCGCTTTGATCGTGATCGGTGTGTCGGCCAAGCCGTCTCGGATAGACTCCACGCTTTCTGGGTAGGTTCCTGGCTGCAGCACTATAGCTTCGCCAGGGATAGCGCCGTTCGTGCTGACAGCATCTCCTAGCGCACGTTTGATCGTCTTCCAAGGGGTGAGCGGGTTTTGCGCCCTCCAATCTTCGCGAGTGTCGTCTCCTAGTGAGGGGTTAATGTAGAACGTGCGCTGTCCCGGCGGCTGACTCGTGCCGGGTGGTGGAATGGTCGTGCCCTGGATTTTTAAATTTGCACCGGTGTTGCCGGTAGCCGTGTTGTCCCAGACCTGATGATCTATACCGTCTTTAACGTAGATACCAAATTGACCGTTGCTATTGGCGGTGTTGCCATGGATCACACCGCTGTTACCGGAATAGCTGATACCATTCGAGCCGTTATTCGAGGCGATATTGAACTCGGCAACGCAACCTACGGCGTTGACGAACTGGATACCGTTGACAGTGTTGTTGGTCGATCTGTTGTTGCGGACGATGATGCCAGCAACCGGACCATCCCCGTTGTCATGCGCACCCAACCGTAATCCCGTCGTCCACCCTGAGAAAGAGAAGCCGTCGATAATGGTATGGTTGTGGCTGACAAAGAACCCCGGCGTTCCCGGTGGTGTGCCCGGCGGAGCCTGGATGAGCACGGTTCCGTTCGCTTTGATCGTGATAGGATTGGTGCTGGTGCCATCATGTTTGGACTCGATGTTTTCTGTGTACGTGCCAGCCTGGACGATGACCGTATCACTGGCAATCGCGACCCCAAGCGCCATTTTGATGGTCTTCCAGGGCGTGCTCGGATCTCTTGCTTGTAGTTCACTATGGCTATCGTCGCCGATTGCCGCATCGACGTAATAAGTTTTGGGACTGTGACTGGCTGCAGCGACCCCTTGGAACGGGGCGTGAACCAGCAAGCAAACGGTCAAAAGAACTATCGCCGTGCGAAAAAGACGGTGACAAGGCATGAGAATCCCTCCCCTGGAGAAATACAGCTTCATTTAACCGAGCGGAGCCTCATTGGATGTCGTGTGCCAAGGACGAGCGCTGCCTAGCGACGTAGGCGACTTCCGCTGTGGGCCTGTATTCTAGAGCGTCTTGCTCACTACTCAAGATCGTTGCAGTGAGAACACGCGTGTATTTGGCCTGAAGATTGTCAAACATTGATGACGCTTATCTTACGACACGTAATAAGCCATGGCCAGCGTGGTTTGCGACTTTGTTTATAGACTCCTCGCTGTCTGTTCCGTGGCCAGCCTGTGAATAGATGATGTCTAACAGACGCACGGCCTCACATCCTTCCTCGCCCGTTACCGGCGGTGGCATGCCTTGCTCCAGGCTGGTGTAGAAGCGACGAATCACTTCGGCAATACCGGGATACGTCGTGAGACGGCGCATCGCCATCAGCGTCGTATTCCGCACCGCAGCTGTGAGGAGCTGCCAAGATTCGATCAGGTTGTACGCTCCCTTCTGGATCAGTTTCGGGAGGCGGCTGGCCGTGTGGCTGACCATGGTCATGGTATTCAAGTTTAAGAACAGCGAACCCTCGGTGCCGTAAATATGCACCGCGTTCAGATAGGGCTGGATGTCTACCGAAAAACGCAGATGCCCGAGCGCATGTTCGCCTTCCATCAATACACTGCACTCTTCGGGGAAATCGCCGCCTAGACGACCGGTCTTTCTGCCTACGACTTCGATGTGGCGGACGTGGCCAAGGAAAGCGAGTTGCAAATAGGCCGGATGAATCGCCAGATTGTAGAAGGCTTCGAGCGCATCTTGCGGCGTCCCGCGTGCCGCACTGTCGAGAAGCGCCTGCCGCTGAAAGCCTTGATATGCGTCGACTGCGATCACGTGGCCAATCTTCCCTGCACGAACCATCGCGCGAGCTTTTTTTACCACAGGATCAAAAAGCCGGTTATGATCCACACACAGGGATACTCGCTTCTGTGCCGCCAAGGTGCAGAGTTCTTCAGCTTCGGCGACTTCCATGGTCAGCGGCTTTTCGACCAGGACGTGACATTCCGCCTCAATGGCGCGACGGGCCAGCGCCGCATGCGTGTGCGGCGGCGTAAGAATGTGGACAGCTTGCGGTTCGGCTTGACGCAGGAGGTCGTCTGCCGAGGTATAGGTCTTTTCGACACCGAAGCGTTGTGCGGTGTTACGCGCCGCTTCTTCGTTGGCGTCGCAGATGCCGACGACTTCGACCCAAGGAAGCGCACGCAACGCAGATAAATGGACTTGGGCGATACGGCCACAACCGATAATGCCAACTCTCATAGGTTGCCTTACTTCGCCACCGGTGCGTGAGTATCTTCGCTTCGTACCGGTGTGCGTGGTGTCGATGAAGGAGTGGTGAAAGTTTCATCGACAATCGCTTTGCCGAAGGCCGGTAAATGATTCCACAAGTCGTTATTCAGTGCGCAACATTTGCTGCACTTGGGAAACAGCCGGTGCGATTTGAGCGTGCGGCGAAATGTTTGATAGGCTTCGCCGTTCCACAGCTTGCTAAACGAAGCTTCACGGATGTTGCCGAAGGCCACGTCAATCGAGCACGAATACACATCGCCGTAGGGGTTAATTCGTGCAGCTTTCCATGGATAGAAACATTTGTCGACGAAAGTGTAGCCCACGTCGTGAAAGCGCTTATGCACTTGGTCGCGAGTTTTGAACGGTGGACCAAAGTCAATGAAGATATCGTGCTGCTGCGCCTTTTCGCGGGCTTTTTGCATCTCAGCGAACATGACGTCGGCATCGACGTTGCGCAGCTCGTCCGGCAGAATCTGGTTTTCCTCTTTACGGCGGACCGGTAGTGGAATCATCGCTTCCGTGCGGCGGACCGATTCTTCATCGGTAAAGAACATGAAGTCGAAATCCATGGAAGCAATGTTGTAAGGATGCAGCGCGTCGATCACTTCACTGAAACGCCCTTGGTTGAGGGACGAGAGCGTGACGCTAATGCCGATTTTCGGGTTTTGTTTCCCGAGGGCTTCTTTCTCTTCTTTCAGCAAGGCCAGACCTTCGCAGATGCGGCGAAAACTGCCGTTGCCGCGACGGATGAAATCATGCACCTCATCTGGGCCGTCCACTGATATCGACATGGCATCGACCCCAATTTCGACAAGGCGACGTGCATGCGCACGAGTCAGGAACCAGCCGTTGGTGTTCACGCATAACCGCCGCCCACGACGTTTTGCATGTTCGATGAGTTCCATAGCATCGCGACGGAGGAAAAGCTCTCCACCAGTCAACGTCATTTCTCGTACGCCCATATTGGCAACGTCGTCGATCACGCCGAGAATTTCCGCTGTGGTCATTTCGGCTTTGCGTCGCTCTTGGACGTATTCGGGCTGGGTGTGGTCATGGATCATGCGCGGGAGGTCCAGCGGGCACATCTGGCAACTCAAGTTGCACCGGAGCGTTGTCTCAATGGTGATTGATTGTGGCGTCCAGGCTTTGCCATCCATAAAATTGTAAGGAACCCAGTATTGCAACGCATTGGCATGACTTCTAGTGATGCCATGTGAGCGGAGCCATTTTTTCAGCGCTTCTTTCATGCCACAGTTCTCCTTGTGAGGGTTGGAGGCGAGTTAGACAAAACGCAGGCCGAGGCGACG
>SYOC01000054.1 GCA_005804965.1 Pseudomonadota bacterium | reverse complement strand
GCGATTCGCGAATCGCCCCTACTTTATTTGTGCAGGTACAGGAATTGTGGTGAAGCTGGGAAGGCAACTGATATGTATCGTCCGACCGTTTACATTCCTCCACACGCCGCTAAGCAGTCAAATACGGTACTCTCACTCTCACACTCGTTTTTCCCGGCACTCTTCTCACCGGCAATTTGCACAGCGCAGGAGTCTTCATAATCCTCTACTTGGCCAAGACAGATTTGCTGTCCCGGGTTCGGATACGTTTTGCAAACTGAGCTATACACTGACGATTGCTTCTGGACACTATTTTTGAGGCATGTCGCGATGGTGTTCACCAAGCTTTTACAGTTGGCTACCCACTTGGCACACAGCACCGGACAATCACTAGGGCTGTTAGGACCAGCAGGAAACTCGAGTGCACCGTCAGCATCATTGGCGGCCGCACAGGTCGAATACTCAAAGCACCCACTAGGCCCCCCCCCCCCGGCCGTCGCCGTGGTCGGCTGCAAATACAAGCCAAAGGTCAGCAAGGCTACACCCACACTCAAAGAAACAATTCGTCGCATAAGAACCTCCTGAGGGAAAATTTCCGCGACACTATCAGTCTCTCTCGTCAGGTGTCAAATTTTTCGAAGAGGACGCAGTATGCCTCCTTTCGGTGCTTACGGTATAACCGGTCCTTGGATTTGCACTTTGAACTTTTTGCCGGAGACCGCCGAGAAGCCGTAACAGCCAGCCGCGTCGGTCGTCGTCTTTTGTAGCGGGCCGTTCTGCATCTTTTGCACCTTCGCTCCCACCAGCGGTGCCCCGTTCACCTGCACGCAGCCGGTAATCCCCGAGAACACATAGGCCGCCGTACCCGTGTAGAACTCACCGAAGTACTCGTCGTCATCATTGCCACTGAGGTCATTTATCAACACCCGATCAAAAGCAGTATCACTCCACACCCCTAAGAAAGTGTTCACATCGTTAGGGGTGTCGGTGCCAAGAAACTGGACTTGGCCAACAAGCGCTGGGCCATCGAACAGTAACAACTCGTAGGTCGATTCCTCGGGCGTCCCACCCCACGAGGGAATCGTAGTATCTGGCTCAATGAAATCAAATCCAAACGCATAGACGGGCCCCGAGGTGGAGACCTGCATACGCTCGAAGCCCAGGGCAATGTCATTGAGGCCGTCAGGGGCACCTTCCGGATACCAGTCAGGAATAGCGAGTCCGCTCGCGCCTACAGCGACATTGTCGCTGCCGACAGTCAGGGCGAACGTGACCGAGCCTAAGGTATAGGAACCAAGCGGATCAATGGAGACATCCAACACTCGTCCAGCATCGGGCAAGACACCGGTGGCGCTAGCAGCGCCAGTATCGGCCAAGAAAGCAGCCTTGTTGTCGAGATAGGTTTTGAGGTTGGCAGCCTGAGCGGTCGAGAAACCGGCCAAGCTCAATACTGTCGCGCCTACTACAATAAACGTTCGATACGTCATACGGTCCTCCTTATGGACATGCGAAAAAATGCGCCATGAAAATAGCGTTTATCCTCTTTGTTACGGACACAACACTGGGTCCGGCTCGCACTGAAACACCCACGAGTGTGCTGGAGTATTGCCATCCAGATATTGCCCCTTCTTGATTTTCTTCCCAAGCACTTTGCCACTGGCACTGTCACTAAACTCACTACCGTCGTCAACTGCGCCGCACAGAAAATCTTTCGCCGTATGAAACTTCGGTGCCGTGAAGCTGCCTGAGGCCTCGCAGGTGCAACTGAGTAGAGTCCCACCAGGAAAGAGCATAAAAAAGTTGCTGAGAATGCTGATATCTGGGGAAATTTGGGTGCAGTACGGAGCAGCGAACCCATCGTCTCGCTTGAAGTCACACCGAAGGGTGGAAGTGGTGAGGATTCCCAAACAGTTGGAAGCTGCCTGTGCGCTCTCGATCCCTGCCATGGGCAACACAGCGGTAAAAAAGGCGCTAATGAAGAATGTTATCTTACGCATAGTGCTCCTCCTGAAACTGCAATGAGATGTTCGTCCCTTTTCTGTGTTGGCCGCACAGAGCACTTAGGGAGGAGCCCCGCTTGCAACTCTTGCCATGATTATCTCCCTGTGGCAGAAGACTAGCGTGAGATGGCATGCCAAATCTTGAGAAGACTTTGAGATTTCTCTGAGATTTTTGGGAGAGAGTGCCGCCTCGCACGTGGAACTATAATGTCAGCAACAGACATTCTATATTTTGGGGAACTCCGACTCGATCTCGCTGAAGGCCGGCTGTGGCGTGGGGAGCGAGATCTTAAGCTGACGGCAAAGGCATTTGCCGTGCTCCGGCATCTGCTGACACACCCCAAAAGAATTGTCAGCAAAACCGAGCTGTTTACCGCCGTGTGGCCAGGAGTAGTAGTCAGCGATTGGGCGCTGTCTACCTGTATCCGCGAGATCCGCCGGGTGCTAGGCGATACCGCGAAGACGCCACAGATCATCGGGACCGTGTATCGACAGGGGTATCGGTTCCTCCCCACTATCACCACCCAGCCAGTGCAAAGTCCACAGTTACAAATTCCAAGTTCGGCCACTCAGCACCCAGCACTCAGCATTCGGGACTCTGTCCTGGTGGGGCGTGACACCGAACTAGCACAACTGCGTAGGTGGTTAGAGGAATCCACAAACGGTAAGCGTCAGCTCGTCTTCGTCACTGGCGAGCCAGGCATTGGTAAGACGGCGCTAGTCGAGACCTTTCTCGCAGGCATTAGGCAACAGACAACAGACAGCAGGCAACGAGAGACTGAAGACTGGGGGCTAGGGACGGAGGAAGAAAGTCAAAAGTCAAAAAGCAAAAGTCAAAAAGCAAAAATACAAACTCCTGCCCGAGCCCTGTTGCCCTATGCCTGGCTTGCATGGGGGCAGTGCATCGAGTCTTACGGCGCTGGGGAAGCCTATCTGCCCGTACTCGAAGCTTTGGGACGGTTAGCACGAAGTGAAGCTGGGCCGGCACTCAAAACGGTCTTACAACAATATGCGCCGACTTGGCTGTTGCACCTGCCTGCCCTGCTAACGGCGGAAGAAGCCGCCGCGCTCCAACATCGAGCCCTTGGCGTCAGGCAGGAGCGCATGGTGCGTGAATTAGCCGAAGCCCTCGAAGTGCTGACTGCAGAGCAGCCCCTGATTCTGGCGTTTGAAGATCTCCACTGGGCCGACGCTTCAACGCTGACACTGCTCTCCGTATTGGCCCATCGCCGAGAGCTGGCGCGGCTTTTCATCGTCGGGACCTACCGCGTCAGTGAAGCTGCTCGTGAAGGCTCACCTTTATCTCTTCTCACGCAAGATTTATTTGCTCATGACCTTGGCCACGAACTGGCGTTACCGTTGTTAGATGAAATGGCAGTCGCCGCTTATCTGTCAGCGCGATTTCCCCGGAGCCTCCTCCCTACACGTTTCGCCCGCTTGCTCCATCAGCGTACTGACGGCAATCCGTTGTTCGTGGTCAGCATCGTCCATGACCTCATCGCACGCGGGGTCATTACACAGGCCGAAGAAACATGGGCCTTTCACGGCAACCTGGATGTCTTGACTCAGGAGACGCCGGAAGGGATTCGCCAGATGGTGACTAGCCAACGCGTGCGCCTCCGGCCTGAGACACGACGAGTGCTGGAAGCGGCCAGCGTGGCAGGAATGGAGTTTTCGGCAGCCGAGGTGGCGGCGGCGCTGGAAACCGCCGTGTCAACAGTGGAAGAGCAGTGCGCCCACCTCGCTGAGCAGCAGCAGTTCTTGCGGCCGGCAGGCATTGGCGAATGGCCGGACCACACACTAACGGTCAGGTACGCATTTTTCCATGCGCTCTATCAACAGCATTGGCACGAACGGGTCAGCCCCAGTCGGCGGCAAGAGTGGCATCAGCGTATTGGCGAGCGCAAGGAGACGGCGTATGGCGACCGAACCGGCGAGATCGCCGCCGAACTGGCGATACATTTCGAGCAGGGACGAACGTATGACAAGGCGCTGCGCTACCTGAACCAGGCAGCGGGGATGGCGCTACGGCGCTCGGCCAATCCCGAGGCCATCAACCATTTGACAAAAGCGCTTGCGTTACTCCCGCTCTTACCAGACACGCCAGAACGCACGCGGCAGGAACTCACGTTGCAGGTGGCTCTGGGAGCGCCGTTGATGATGACGAAGGGCTATACCGCGCCCGAGGTCAAAGCGGCCTATGCGCGCGCCTGGGAGCTGGCGCGGGAGACGGAGGAGACCCCGCAACTGTTCCCGTTGCTGTATGGGTTGAGTCGATTTTCGTACGGACGCAACGCCTCCCAGAACGCGCACGAGTTGCGAGAGCGCATGTTGCGACTCGCCCACCGCACTCAAGAGCCGAGCCTCTTGCTCGTGACGCACATGATGCAAGGTGGGAGCTTGTTCTTCCAGGGAGAGTTTGTTCAGGCGCACACCCATGCGGCTCAAGGCATTACCCTGTACGATCCGCGACAGCACCGCACGCTGATTTTCTTATACGGAGACGACCCGCAGGTGTTGTGCCTCTGTTGGGCGGCGCTGGCGCTGTGGTATCTCGGCTATCCAGATCAGGCGCTCAATAAAATCTACCAAGCGCGCGGTATCGCTCAGGAGCTTGCGCATCCCTTTGGGTTGGCGTTTGCGTTCTTCTGGACGGCCTTCCTTCATCAGGCGCGTGGAGAGGTGCGGAAAGCCCGGGAACAGACCGAAGCGCTTATGGCGCTCACGCAAGAGCATGGGATTCCCCAATTCGCGGCGATGGGAGCCATCGTACACAGCTGGACGGTGGCGGAGCAGGAGCATACGGAGGAGAGTATCACCCAACTCCAGCAGGGCATCGACGGTCTGCGGGCCACGCGGCAAGAGCTGGGACGACCGTATTTTCTCGCCTTGCTGGCCGAGGCGTATCGCGAACGAGGGCAAATGGAAGAGGGGCTGGCCATGGTGAACGAAGCGCTGGAGATTACCCACGCCACTGGAGAGTGCATGCATCAAGCAGAGCTGTGGCGATTGAAAGGTGAACTCCTGTTAGCGAAGACAGCAGCTTTAGCAAAAGAATAAATTGCGCGAGGAATCGCCTATGCCGGGAGCGAGAGTCGAACTCGCACGCCTTTGCGGGGCGGTGGATTTTGAGTCCACTGCGTCTGCCTATTCCGCCATCCCGGCTTGAAAGGAGGGAAGCACACGGCTTCGTTTGAAGTGGGGCGAATCTTACCTGAGAGTCACATCCCTGGGCAAGCCCTTCTCGCTGATCGCCTCTTCCCTTCGTTCAAGCCTCTGTGGATACATATATGATCGACACAAGTGAACAGCTGTACCAAGCCATTGAACAGATGGGGTGAATGCAGCGCATCTTGGAATCCTGTCGCGACGAAATTCTCACGAAGAATCCTCACAATTTTGCCTTGTTTGCTGAAGGGTCTTTGGAACAACTTCGGCAATTGCAGGCGCAAATCGATGAGTACCTCGGGCGCGAGGAAACTGTGCATGTTCCCGCAAGTTCTGAACTCTGGAAAAGAAAGAAGCACTTCCGCAGGAGAGAGAGCATTTCCCTTGCTATATCGCCTCTCTTTGCGCTTGATGCCTCTTCATAGTTGTAGCGGGATTCCTTTCCTCTTGCCTTTTTGTCAGAATGGCGGCTCTTTCAAGAAAGGCAGGGAGCATGCCGCATATCATCGGCACGGCTGGGCATATCGACCACGGCAAGACCTCGCTCATTAAAGCGCTCACCGGACAAGAAACGGATCGCTTAAAAGAAGAGCAAGAGCGCGGCATCTCAATTGACCTCGGCTTCGCGCACTTCGATCTCCCCAACGGTGAACGGGTGGGTGTCGTGGACGTTCCCGGTCACGAACGTTTCATCCGCAACATGCTCGCCGGTGCCCACGGCATCGACCTCGTCTTATTCACTGTCGCTGCCGACGACGGCGTCATGCCGCAAAGCGAAGAACATCTCGATTTCCTTCATCTCTTGGGATTAACACGCGGCATCTTTGTCATTACCAAGGCCGATATCGTTGACCCCGCACGGGTCGCAGAAGTACATGAAGAAATCGAAATCCTCACGCTCGATACCACCTTGGAAGGCGCACCCATTATTCCTGTGTCCTCCGTCACTGGGCTGGGCCTTGAGCGCTTACGCCAAGCGATTGCTGAACAGCTCACTTCCTACGAACGACCACCACTCCCAGGCTATTTTCGCCTGCCGGTGGACCGCGCGTTCGTCATGAAAGGTCATGGCGTGGTGGTCACAGGCACGGCGCTCGCCGGTTCGTTACGCGAGGGCGATACGGTCCGCATCCTCCCCGGCGGAGAAGAGACCCGGGTGCGTGGCATCCAAGTCCACGGTCAGTCGGTCGCCAGTGCGCATTGGGGGCAACGTGTGGCCATCAACCTCGCCGGTCTGGAAAAACGTGACCTTGCGCGTGGGGATGTCGTCTGCCACCCCAAACTGACCCTCACCACGCAACGTTTCGATGCCTTGGTGGAGATTCGTCCCGGGGCGAAACGCGAAGTCGAGAATCACGAGCGCGTGCGCGTGCATCTCGGCACGGCAGAGGTGATCGGCAAAGTGATTATGCTCGACGGACGTGAAGTCCTTGCCCCGCGTTCGACGGCCTTCTGCCAGATTGTTCTGGAAGAGCCGGTAGTGACGCTGCGTGGAGATCGCTTCATTCTGCGCAACCAGACCGCGCAGGGAACACTCGGTGGCGGGGAAGTGCTCCATCCTTTCGCCCAGCGTCACCGCCGCTCGGAGAGCGGCGTATGCGACCGCCTCTCCGAATTGCGCACCACCGACCTGCTCCAAGCCTGTCGCGCCTATTTGGAAGCGCAAAGCGAATTTGCCGCACCGTTAGAAGAAATCTACCAAGGCGTGAATGCCCGAGAAGAAGAGGCCGCAGCCATCCTTGCGCAAGAGCCGGAAATTTTGCCGCTCCCCACGGCCAGTCACCCTGAAGCCTATTCAGTCATGAGCAAATGGCGCACGTTGACGGCAGAGGTCACGCGCTTCTTAACCGCATTCCACCAAGGAACACCGTTGGCTCGCGGCATGGATATGGAATCTCTGCGCAGCCAACTCACCTTCTCGTTTGCGCCGAAAATCTTCCGCGCCGTCACTGAAAAACTGGTGGCCGAAGGCATTGCTGTCCGTGAAGAGAGCACCCTGCGTTTACCTTCCCACACCGTCAAGTTGAACGAAAACGAACAAGGTCTAGCGGGACGTGTAGAAAAGCTCCTCCACGACGCAGGCTTCACTCCGCCAGATCTGAATGAGATAGAAAGCAAGCTCGCGACCCCGCGTAAAACGCTGCTTGATCTCCTGGCCGTGCTCGAAACCCGGCAAAAAGTCGTCAAAGTGGCAACCGAACTGTACTTTGACGGAGCGGTCATGGACAAGGCGAAAACCGCCTTGCTCGCGCATCTCTCTGCCCACGAAGAGATCACCGCCGCCGGGTTCCGCGATCTGCTCGGAGTCAGCCGCAAAACTGCCATCCCCTTGCTCGAATACTTCGACCGCACCGGACTGACTTTGCGTGTCGGGGATGTACGCAAGCTGCGCAAGAGATAACTCGTGTTTCATCGTGACGAATTTGATGATTTGAGGTTCGTCATGCCAACGCAAGCTGGCATCCAGGGAGAGCGGACCCCAGCCACGGATTTGGCATCCTGGATTCCGGGTCTCGCGTCGCTCGCCCGGAATGACGGCTCCACTGTCCATCCTTCATTACACTAAAGGACCATTATGAGTGCATACGATCAACCGCCGCGCGACCAACGCCCCCACATCCGGCTGACGGAAAAAGTCAAAGCCGCTGGGTGAGCAGGCAAACTAGGTCCGGCGGACCTAGCACTCGTCTTGAGCGGACTGCCCCGTTCTCAGCATCCCGACCTGCTCGTCGGCTTCGAGACTTCCGACGACGCCGGCGTGTTTCGCCTGCGCGAGGATTTGGCGATCATCAATACCGTCGATTTCTTCACTCCGGTGGTCGATGATCCCTACACCTATGGGCAGATTTCCGCGACCAACTCGCTCAGCGATGTCTACGCCATGGGCGGCGTGCCGAAAACCGCGATGAATATCGTCTGCTTTCCGCAAAGCGGACTCGACAAAGAAATCCTGCGCGACATTTTGCTGGGCGGCGGGGACAAAGCTACAGAAGCCGGCGTCGTCGTGGTCGGCGGGCATTCGGTCGCTGATGACGAAATTAAGTACGGCATGGCGGTGACCGGCATCATTGACCCGCGCCACATTCGCCGCAACGTCGGTGCGCAAGTCGGCGATGTCCTGATTCTCACCAAACCCCTGGGGACCGGGATTCTCACGACCGCCTTGAAGAAAGGGCATCTGACGGAAGAAGAATACGGTGCGGCAGTGGTGTCCATGTCCACCCTGAATGCCAAAGCCGCCGCGATCATGCAGCAATACACGATTCACGCCTGCACGGATGTCACCGGGTTCAGCCTCATGGGTCACAGTTATGAAATGGCCACCGGCAGCGATGTAACGCTGGCTATTCAGGCTGCTGCCCTACCAGTGCTACCAGGAGCGCAACGACTAGCGACAGAAGGCTACATTACCGGCGGCTGCAAACGGAATCGCACCTATCTGGCGGATAAAGTACAGGCACGCTCGACAGTCGCCCAAGATCTCAACGAAGTCGCCTTCGACCCGCAGACCTCGGGCGGATTGTTGATCGCCGTACCAGCAAAAGAAGCGGTAGCACTCGCACGGCATCTGCTAGAAGAAGGCGTCCTCGCCGCCGCCATCATTGGTGAGGCCGTGACGCGACAAGAAATGTGGGTGGAGCTGAGATAGGACTTATCCCGCGACTTTTTAGGGTCGTCATGCCGGGCAAGCATCGCGAGACCCGGCATCCAGGGAAAATATGCACTGGCCTTTCGGTTATGCTCCCTGGATGCCCGCCTGCGCGGGAATTGTATGTTGCGGCATCGCCAAACCTCGCAGTCTCGTCATGCCGGGCAAGCGCAGCGCGACCAGGCATCCAGGCATTTCACACCACGGCCTCCAGCCCCACCCCCTGGATTCCCGCCTGC
>SYOC01000053.1 GCA_005804965.1 Pseudomonadota bacterium | reverse complement strand
TGCTGATTCCTTACCTGACCGGGACGTTGCCGACAACATCACCCTTCTCCATCGGAATCAGCAGCATAAGAGAAAGCTGACCAACGCAAGCCAACCTGCGAAACGTGCGGGTTGGTTCCTGCTCCATGATCGAGAATTTGGTGTGCCACGCGGAGTAAGCTCCCCGCGCTTTCTGGTGGCCCTGGCGGACAAGCCGCCAGCGGCGCCTCAACAGGTGCGGTCACGTGTTACGCGCTGGCCGTCGCTGCGCGTTGCGCTTCATCCTGCGCTGTCGGCCCCTCGACTTTGTAGAGTTTCTGGGCGTTGTCCCACAGAATCTTCCGGCGCACGGACTCTTCACAGTCGGAGAGACCACTGGTGATCCGCGCCTGCACTTCATTGCCGTACAGCGAGGTCGGATGCGGGAAGTCGGTCTCAAAGAGAATGTTCTCCACACCGACTTTGTCGAGCAGGCGGCGCGGCGCAGTTTGCTCGAACCAGTAACACGCGTAGACATTACGCGTGAAATACTCGGACGGCATCAGGTCGAGGTCCGGTCGATCCTCTCGGACTCGATTCCCCATAAACTGGTAATCAAGCGCTTCGAGTACAAAAGGAATCCAGCCGATGCCACTCTCGACAGACACGAATTTAATTTTGGGATGACGCGCCAGCACGCCCGACATGATGAGGTCGCTCATTTGGATGCCGTTGCGTAACAGGATTTCAATCGAGAGATCGGTAAAGGTCGCCATGCGACCATAGGTCGCCACTTTGTCCTTGCGTAATCCCAAGTCCATACTGCCGGAGCCCACATGGAAGCTAATCGGCAGATCCAGCTCGACCGCAGTTTCCCATAGCGGGTCCCAAGAGCGGTCGCCGAGCAAAGGCTGTCCGAAAGATTGCGGCTCTCCGGTAAAGAGAATGCTCTTGTGCCCCATAGCGGCACAGCGGCGGACTTCGCGCACTGCTGCTGCAACATCCCAGAACGGCAACGAGGTGGTGGGCAACAGTCGCCGGGAATCCACCGAGGCCCACTCGGTCTGCCAGTCGTTGTAGGCTTGCACGCAGGCGAGCATCAGTTCAGGGTCGCCCAATTTGAGGAACTGCTGACTGCCGAAGCCACCGACGTTCGGGTACATCACCATCGCCCAGATGCCCAACTGATCCATGTACTTGAGACGAGCCTTGGCGTCATACGCGCCGGGGTGCATCTCGTCGTAATTTTTCGGCACGTTCTTCATATCGCCCACGCCGGCAGTAGCGCTCAGCCCTGGACTGGCGAGGCGATTGTTTCCCAAGACCCACCATTGTCGCCCTTGCGCATCGGCTTCAACGCGCGGCACCGCGTCACGCATACGAGCAGGCACGCGACTGGTCCATACATCTGGGACCTCAGTGACATGGGTATCGACGTCAATAATTGTGTAGCCGCTCATACTTCCCTCCTTTGGAACCTAGCCGAACAATTGGAACCTAGCCGAACAATTTTGCACAGTTCAAGTTGACGAACGGCTCTCTTCTCGTGTTGCGAATCTGCGAGGAACTCAGAGGCCTGCAACCGAGCCCCCATCTACGCGAATGTTCGTGCCGGTGATGTACGACGCCGCCTCGGAGGCAAGGAAAAGCACGATAGCTGCGACTTCCTCCGACCGACCAGGGCGGCGGAGTTCAAGGTGTGGCCGCCGTTTTGTTACAAATCGAGAGAGCACTTCTGCTGCTGAAATGCCTATGCGCTTTGCTGTTTCCGTCGCCATCTCTTCGACGGCTTGAGTCGCAATCATTCCAGGAGATACGGCATTAATCAAAATGCCATCAAGCGCATATTCCTTCGAAATATTTTTCGTCAGATTGAGAATCGCAGCTTTTGATGCAGCATAGTGCGGCATATCGCCATCCGGCTGCAGCGCCAGCTCGCTGGCAATGTTGATGATCCTGCCCCATTTCTGCTGTCGCATCTGTGGAAGCACGGCGCGCGTAAGGCGTACGGTCGAGAAGAGGTTCACGTCAAAGGTCTTGAACCAATCCTCATCAGACAGGGTTTCAAACTTCGGAAACCCATCGACGACACCGCCAGCATTATTGACCAGCACGTGAATAGAGCCAAAACACGCGATGGTCTTGTCAACGAGGGCCTGGACTTCATCCGGGCAGGTGAGATCGGTCGGACAAGCAATCGCTTCGCCGCCATTGTTCTTGATAGTAGCGGCTATACGCTCCAGGTCGGAAGCCGAACGGGCAGCTAATACTACCCGAGCGCCTTCAGCAGCAAATGCTTCGGCGATGGCTTGGCCAATACCTTTGCTCGCCCCGGTGACAAGCACGGACTTGTTTGTCAGTTTTAGGTCCATGGCTTTGCCTTTAGCTGCGTACTGGCCTCTCGTCTCCACGCACGACTTTCCCTGGTCGCGCATCAGTGGCGACGCCGTTTTCTTGTATGATCTCACCGCTCACAATCGTGGCGGCGTAACCTTGTGCGGTCTGCATTAAACGCGGCATGCCAGCAGGCAAGTCATTGATCATCGCTGGGGTCGTAATCTGCAAAGCGTTGAGGTCAATCAGATTGAGGTCGGCCTTCATGCCGACCTCCAACGTGCCGCGATCCTGCATGCCAAACAAGCGGGCGGTGTCCTGACTTTGTTTTTTGACGACAAATTCAATTGGCAGATGGTAGCGATCGCCTTTCGCATTATCGCGCACCCAGTTGGTCAGCATAAAGGTCTGCGCACTGCCGTCGCAAATAAACCGCATGTGCGCCCCGGAGTCGCTGCCGCCCATGACAGTGAGTGGATGGGTCAGCATTTCGTACAATGCGTCGCGATTCCCGTCAGCATACCCTGCGACTGTGTACATTAAAAAGGCGTAGCCATCGTCCTCCAACAACAAATCGTACACGGTCTCAAGTGGCGTGCAGCCACGACGCGCGGCAATCGCCGCGATATTGTTCTGCGGGTCAGGAAAGTAATTGAGCGAGGCACCCATGGGAAAGGTACGCTCCCAAGTCGACGCTTGTCGGTAGAGAACGGAGATGCCTGCTCTAGTCGGATCTTTCTCTACCAAGAGCTTCCGCCGTAATTCCGGATCACGAAGCGCACGCATCTTCTCGGCGTGTGGGAGATCTTTCAACGGCGCGTAGCTCGGCATGTATTGGAACGGGTGCTCGCCTTGAAAGCTGAACAGAATGGTGACTGGACGAGCAAAGACCTGGGGAATAATCGGTGCGCCCCCGCGAGTGGAGCTGTCGCAACGTTGCAGTAAGTCACGCCAGACCTGTGGGGAGATATTGGCTTGCGTGAGCAGAAACGTAATCGGGCATCCGGCGGCAGCGGCGCGTTGCATCCAGCCAAATTCTCGCTCAATGTTTTTTCCGCCTACGGCGTCGGTGACTACTTCCATGAGGCCACGCCCAGCTTGGGCAATGCCACGGGCGATGCCGAGGAGTTCATCTTCGCCAGCAAAGGTGCCGGCGATGGGTACGCCCTCGGGGGTGCCATGCACCATCGTGCGAGAAGTAGAAAAGCCCAACGCGCCGGCTTCGATGGCTCCGCGAGTGATTGTCGCCATACGCTCGATGTCTTCTGCCGTGGCAGGCTCATTGTTTGCCCCGCGTTCGCCCATGACATAAAGACGGAGGACTGCGTGAGGCACCTGCGTCCCGACATCAAGCGTACGTGGGAACTTCGCCAAAGCATCGAGATATTCAGGAAAGGTTTCCCATTGCCAATTGATACCGGCAGCCAAGGATTGGCGCGGAATATCTTCGACGCTTTCCATCATCGCCATCAGGTATTCCCGTCGGCTCGGATGCACCGGAGCAAATCCGACTCCGCAATTGCCCATCACCACGGTGGTCACCCCGTGCCACAACGACGGCGCAAGCAAGGGGTCCCACACGGCCTGGCCATCATAATGCGTATGGACATCGACCCAGCCGGGAGTCACTACGAGTCCGTCAGACTTGATGGTGCGGCGAGCGGCCCCGAGATCTTTACCGACGCCGGAGATACGGCCATTGGCGACCGCGACATCGCCGGTGAAACTTGGCTGTCCGGTTCCATCAACAATAGTTCCGCCTGTAATAACAAGATCATGCACGATTGAAGCCTCTTTCTTTCTTCATTGGTATGTTGCCGACAGCTGAGGGGCGTTACTGGTTGGGAAGTCAGACGCCTTTCTGCTCCTTGTAGGCGTTAGCGAAATCTTCCAGGCTGAGTGCGCCGATCACTTGCAGGTTATCATCCAGCACTTCAAACAAGACGCCGTCCTTGCCGCGCACACTGTAGAAGACCACTCCCCCACCGTCACCGGCACCTTCTTGGTGCGGATCGCCTGGAGGGCTGGACGTGTAGCTGCCAACCGGACGCACCTCTTTCAGTTTGCCATTGGGCTCATACAAACGGTGCTCACCTTGAACAACTAACGTGTTAGTGAGCGCCAAATGGCGATGCAGAAAGATCTTCTCGTTGGCTGGAAATTTAAGCACAAAATCGACAATCTTTTGTGACACATCAACATCTAACATCGCGAAGACGAAATGCTTGAAATCCCCCAAGTTGTACCAGCGGATGTTGCGATCATCGAAGACGTGGGAGATTGCTTCAGTAGTGGCCATAGATTTTTCTCTTGATCCCTTCAGTGTGGAGTTTTCATTTATGCAGCAAAACGGAGCGGTAAGGTCTGTGGACCGCGCACCAGGAACGCGGCAATACGCGGGACTTGTCCGCGCACTTGGGTAAACGGTGGGCAGTCAAATAACAGTGCGTCTAATGCAACTCTGCCTGACAGTCGGGCCAACGGTGCGCCCAGACAGTAGTGGATTCCATAGCCAAACCCAACGTGATCCGAGGGATTACGGGCCACCTCAAATCGGTCCGGGTCGGGAAATTTACGCTCGTCGCGATTCGCTGCGCCTAAGAGCGCTAAGACTGTTGCGCCCGCAGGAACCTTGCCTCCGGCTAATTCGATATCTTGGGTCGCCTGACGGTACACGACTTGGACGGGCGAATCATAGCGTAACACTTCCTCTACCAGGGCGGAGATGCTGGTGCGATCAGCTCGGACTTTCGCTAATTCCTCGGGATGGGCGAGCAAGGCCAGCACGGCATTGCCAATCAGGTTCGTCGTCGTTTCATTGCCAGCTGCGAGCAGCAACACCGTCAGTCCGAGAATCTCAATGGAGGTAAGCGTTTGCCGTTCTTCCTCGGCTTGGACGAAGGCGGTAATGAGGTCCTCACCTGGCTCGGTTCGGCGTTTCTGAATTATCTGTTCTAAATAGGAGCGAAGTTCGCCAATATTGCGCTGAATTTCTGTGCGGACCACCTCATCCGTGGGGTGATTGAGAGATTGCACGAGACTGTCTGACCAACGCTTGAAATCAGCCTGCCGCGCTAACTCGATGCCCAACATTTCCGCGATCACGATGATCGGTAGCGGCACCGACAACGTCGGCACCAGATCCACCTCGGCTTGGCTTCTCAATGTTTTTAACAAGCCCTGCGTGATCGCCTGAACGCGAGGTTCCATCGCTCGGATTAAGCGCGGCGTGAAGCCTTTATTGGCTAACTTGCGCATGCGGGTATGGTCTGGTGGGTCCATGGACAGGAGTCCTGGTGCCTCGGGAACGGCAACCAAATCTCCCGAGGCGGCCTCATTCCACAGCCCTGAGGAAAACAGGCGCGGGTTACGGAGAATAAAATCGACATCGCTATAACGACTCACGGCCCACGCTTGCATGGGTTCGATCCAGGCGACCGGCGCTTTATTGCGTAGTTCGGCATAGTACGGATACGGGTCGTTTTGCACTGCCGGCGAGAGGGGATTGTAGTTCATGGAAACGCTCTTCCTTTAGCGAGCAAAAGATTCTGTCAGTCTTCTTTGCCTGTTCTGAATAGGAGATTGAAAACCTTAGTGACGACGCAAGAATTCCACGATTTTTGCATTCACTTCTTCAGGGCGCTCAAGGTGTGGGAAATGGCCGGTTCCTGGCAAGAGGACCTTTTCGAGTCCAGCAGCAAAAAATTCGTCCATGCGTTCAAACGCTTCGAGTCGCCCTGGTCGGTCTCTGGTGCCATGAAGCGCTAACGTCGGGACAGGGGTCGGTGACGCAGCCACTTGTTTTTGTAGCTCTGCTAAGGCGGGATCGTGATTCGCTGGGTTCATGGTGTGGCGATAGTAGGTAATCGCCGCCGTCGCCACGCCCGGCTGACGGAAGGTTGCTTTGACGCTTTCCATGACTTCAGGTGGAATCTGGTACTCGGGCGACGCATCTCTCCACCATTTTTCGATGAACTCGTAATCGTTCGCCGCAACCGCTTGCTCAGCGAACGGCATCTGGAAGAAGAACGCGTGCCACCCGCCTTTGATCATGTCATAGCTGCTCGCCAGTGCACCAAGTAACGTTGCCGGGTGAGCAGCGGCAATCGTGACGATGGCCCGCACCCGCTCTGGAGCCAACACGGCAGCGCCATACGTCGCCAAGGCACCCCAATCATGCCCAACTACATACGCACTCTCCGCGCCCAGTGCAGCGATCAAGGCCACAGCGTCCTGGGCTAACAAGACGGCCTGATAGCGTTCGTCTTGTGGGCGGCCAGTCGGGGCATAGCCGCGCATGAACGGCGCGACAACGCGAAATCCGGCCTCAGCGAGCGTAGGACCCAAGTAGCGATAGGTAAAGGCATTATCTGGGAACCCATGTAAACAGAGCACCAACGGCCCGGTTCCCATTTCGAGATAGTGAAAATCAATGCCATTGGCTTGGATATGGTTCTGACGGAAGTTGATCATCGGCTCCTCCGCGCCTTATATGACGAGCACGCTGCGTATAACTTCGCCTTTCTCCAAGGCGATCATGGCATCATCTGCGCTTCATTGATGTAAATGCGTTCTTCGCTCAGCTTCCCGGCCGCATCAAAGCAATAGACGATACACATCGGCACTTCTACCGGCTGCCCTTCTTTGCTGGTAAAGTGCAGCACGTGTTCGGCAATCAAACTGTCGGCGCTGAAGTGGCGCTGCTTCACCTCGAAGCGGAAGTCCGGTAACGCATTGAGCCTGATCTCGTACGAGCGGCGAATCTTGCGGTGGCCAATAGTAGGAATGCCATTATACATCACGCTGGTGCGGTCGCCTTCGCCGAACGTGTCCATGATGGCATCCATATCCCGCGCATTTTCGGCGCGGACGTGCTCCTCTACAGTCGCTAGGCGTACCTGTTCTGCTGCGGTCATGAGCCAGCTTCCTTTCTGATCTCTGTGCTGGGGGGTGCGCTCAGGAGCGCGTGCGTCTCCAGGGTGAATTCGAAGAGCGTGCGCCAACATGCCGATGGCGTCCACGACCACGGATAGGGTGCTATCCGTGGTACTCGAAAATCCATCCCTAGTTTGTTCTGCTACTGTAGATTGTAGAACTGCATGGCGCTCTCAGCCAACACCGTGCGCCGCTGGGTCTCAGGCAGTTTTTCGGCAATCTGCGCCGGTGCGCCGGGGAAAAACCCGTCCGGATGCGGATAGTCGGTCGCCCAGAGAATTTTGTGCGGACCAACGTAATTTACCAAGTGGGTCAGGTTACCCTCCACCGGCTCGTAAGAAATCCAACACTGGCGCTTGAAATACTCGCTCGGCAACATGGTCAACGGAGAATCGTTGAACAGCGCTTTATCCTCAAAGTGGCGATCCATACGGTCGAGCCACGGTGCCATCCACCCGCCGCCCGACTCCATAAAGCCGACGCGCACTTTGGGAAAGCGTTCACAGACGCCACCCCAAATGATCGACAATGCGGCCAGCATCATCTCCATGGTGTGTGACACCATATGGCGTGCGCCAAAGCTCTCAAAGCGATCTACCCCGACGGCTGGCATCCCACCGGTTCCCTCATGAATGCCGATCGAGAAGTCGAGTTCCTGCGCTTCCGCCCAGAAGGCATCATAATCCGTATGGCCTAACATCCGGCCATTATACGGATTGGGCCGCAGGAAACCTGCGCGCATATCTAGTTCTTTGCGGGCGTAGCGCATCTCTTCTATCGCCAGCTCAATCGATTGCATTGGCAACATGGCCACGCCAAACAGTCGATCCGGGTATGGGCTGCAATACTCGGCCAACCAACGGTTGTAGGCGCGACTGGCGGCGGCAGCGAGTTGTGGGTCGTCGATTGCTCCGGCAAAAAGGCCCAGGCTAGGGTAAAGGAAGGCCGCATCAATGCCGTCCAGGTCCATATCGGGAATCCGAGCATGCGGGTCAAAACCGCCCTTGCGTCCTTCGGTGTATTCCATTTCCAGCGGGATATCCGTGGCATGGTGCCACTTACCGTCGATTTGCTTGCGCACGCCAATCGCCCCAATCAACCCCAGCCCCCTGGGTGGGCCAATCAGTTTACCATCCACCAGAAAGCGCTCTTTGCCTTTATCATCGGTAATGAGCGCCGGTGCGCGGTCGCGGAATTGTGGGTCGATATACTCCCGCCAAAAGTTGCGCGGTTCCAACACGTGGCCGTCGGAATCAATAACATTATACGTGCGTCCCATGACTTCCCTCCTTTTAAGGGTGTTTGTGTTACAGCTCCATAGAATCAGAGAACAGCGCTAATGCTCGTTCAGATAGCAGTGTCCGCCACCAAGATAAAGAAGGCCAGCCCATCGCCGTTCGCCCATACCCCAGCGAAGTATCTGGACGAGAGCGGTGAGGCGGCGGCTATCACTTTGACACTAACCAGGCCGGCCTTCATCCAGCATCCTGCTCTTGATATCTCCGGATCGCACCGGCAAAGGCTTCGAGCGCGGCCCGCAACATGGGCGCAAGTTCTAGATGAGTGGCAATGTCCACCTCATTCAGGAGTTTCTCGCGAAGCGTGACAGTAACCGACGCCTCCGGAACAATGCGCCCGGACATGATCGTGAGAATTTCCGTCAAAGACGCAACCGCATAAGTTGAACGCGGCGAGGCGTTGAAAAGCGCCACAGGCTTATTGCTGAAATCGGAACCTCCCACTAACCAATCAAGCGCGTTTTTAAGGACACCCGGCACGCCGTGAGCATACTCGGGAGTGGAGAAGATAATCCCGTCGGCGGCCCCGACTTGTGCGCTAAAGTCTTTCACAACCGCTGGCGCTACGTCTTCAAGATCCGGATTAAAATGGGGAAGTTCACCCAACCCTTCGTACACATGAATCTTGACCCCATCAGGCGCCAATAGGGCGGCAGCACGCAAGAGTGACGTGTTGGAGGAAACAGCGCGTAAGCTCCCAGAGATCGCCAGAAGTCGAACGTTTAGCCTTTGGTTTTGCATGTTTCGTGCGGCCCTGCCCTACCAGTAGTTGCGCATAATTGCAGTCGCCCACTCCGGCTGCCGGACGCCTTCTCGCGGAAGGAACTCCTGCATCGTCGGCTTAATATCTAACACCGGGGTGCCGTCGATTGCATCAAGTCCTTCGACATAGAGACGGTTTCCCTCTCGTCTCAGAATCTTGACCGTTGCAAGCCCTAAGCGATTCGGGCGATTCTTGCCACGCTGCGCTAAAATACCGACTTTGGGCCAGTTGGGATTATTACGAGGATGCCGCGCCCCAGTGACAATCTTCTGCTCTTCGACTTGATGAAAATAAAAGATGATCTCGGCATGAGAAAACTCTTCGATGCCAGCTAATCCTTCCGCACCGATCGGTTCCTCTATAGCAATCTCCGAAACGATCCCTCCCCAGTTGTCATCTTCGACCGCCTGACGTGAATTTCTTACGATGCCGATGGGCTGCAGCCTGATCATAGTTCTTTCCTCGCGTTCAGTTCAGCTTTTGAGTGAAAATTTTTCATCGCAGCGTTGGGTAGCAGTTCATCGGGCACCTAGTGCGCACGGTGCGAAGCTGAGGTGTTGCCATCGCCTGTCCCCTTGTTCGTTGAGTTGCCTACTTTATCGCTCGGATTCTACCCTCAATCTGCGCAAAATACTCTATCGTTGCGGCTTGGGAATAGCCGACAACGCAGATTCGCAAATTGTCGGTTTTCATCTCTTCACACCTTCTCGTCCTCCCGCCGCAAAAGAAAAGGGCTGCGATTTTCACCGCAGCCCTTGGAAGAACAAAAAGACCGCAGGTGATGCTTCGCCTACGGCCTCTGAATGCTGTCTATTTGGATAGTATCTCATTTAGACAGCACACAGCAAAGCGTTCATACGCGCGGGGCAATGAATACGAATAGCTTTACTTACTGCGAGTCTGAGGGAAACACGAAATTTCATTGAGGAAGTTCGTATGCTTGTTCTCCAGGTGAGTGCAAGAACGAAATAGAAGTCTTTCTCGCTGGGTAGCTCTCACACCGCTTTTATTTTTTTTCGAGTACCGCCCGCAGTGACGTGAACCATTGCGGCATCGCTTCTTTAAGCTGATTGACGCAGTTCTCTCGCTCTGCTTCTGGGCATTCGAGGGAGATCGTCCATTCCATGAACGCTCGATTACCATCGACGATCGGCGTCACCCGACCCGTCCCTTGGTAATAGGTGATCGCTCCAAGCGGTTCGCAAGACTCATAAGTGTAGAAGCGATCAACATCGGAGTGCGCCATCAATCGCTGGCGAATGTGCGCCCCAAATTCAACAAAGTCTCGAATGGCACCGACTGAGTCACCGGACTTGCCCCCTTCGATGCGACTCTCTGTTACAGTCTCCACCCACACTGGGTAACTGTTGAAGTCACGGATCACACCCCACACTTGATCGGCAGTGTGATTGAACACCGTGCTGTATATCACTTTTGTCATGTCTCATCTTCCCTTTCTATTTTGGCCTCGGAGGTATTCCACACTCAGGTGCGATTTATGGACACTCCACCATCAGCGAATAACGCACCGCCCGTGGTGAAGCTTGAGAGGTCAGAAGCGAGATACAAGGCTGACTTCGCAATCTCTTCAGGCCGCGCGATACGTTTCAGGGCGTGCAACCCTTGGACAAACGCTAGTGTCTCTGGCGTGTTGGCAAAACTTTGGCCCATCGGCGTGTCCGTACCACCTGGCAACAAGGCATTGACGCGAATGTTTTGCGGGCCGTACGCAACGGCGAGCACCTTCGTGAGACCGATCACTCCGGCCTTACTCGCTGCATACGCGGTCATCGGTGGAAAAGCTGCGGTAGATCCCACGAACGATGAAGTGAAAATCAACGAACCCCCGCCACGTTTCAACATTGCGGGAATCTGGTATTTCGCGCCAAGAAACGCGCTGGTGAGATTGGTCGCCAGCGTGTCGTCCCATGAAGCCAAAGGCAGCTCCGACACTGAGACACTCAAGTCGCCAAGTGTACTGGCATTGTTGAACGCAATATCGAGTCCACCGAACTTATTTGTGGCTAGATCAACTAACGCTTTGGCATAGGCTTCATCCTTCACGTCTCCTGCCAGCGCCGCGGCGCTGCCGCCACCTTCAACAATCTCACGAACGAGAGCATTCAGCTCTGCGTGGCGGCGCGCACTGACCACAACCTTCGCGCCTTCGCGTGCAAAGAGTTTGGCAGTGGCATAGCCAATGCCAGCGCTCGCGCCAGTCACAATTGCGACTTTCCCTACAAGTAGTGTCATACTCTGATTCCTCCATAAAAGTTGGTTCTCAGAGTAAGACCCCGCAGGGAGCGAAATGTGAAAAAGAAATATCAGCGACTAATAATGCCCCCATCCACAGCAATATTTTGCCGAGTGATCCAGCGTGCGCCCGGGCTCACAAGAAACGCAATTGCTTCAGCAATATCGTCGGGTTGTCCCAACCGCGCCAACGGCGTCAACGCAACCAATTCTCGGAGCGCGTCCGGTCCCATGTTCGCACGCAACATTTGCGTCTCAGTAAAACCAGGCGACACCACGTTGATAGTGATCCCACGTGGGGCTACTTCTCTCGCCAGAACGCGACAAAACTGTTCAACCGCCGCCTTGCTGCTGAAATAGCAACTGCCACCTGGGACATTCAGTTCAGTACCGATAGTGGAAATGCAGACAATCTTGCCGTCATCAGCCATATGTCGCAGCGCCTCTTGCAAGCAAAAGAACGTCCCTTTGGCATTGAGTGCATAAGTCTGGTCAAAATCTTCTTCGGTAATGTCGGCGAGCGGCTTGAACACCGCATAGCCAGCGTTGGCAATCAGCATATCGAGCCGGCCCAAACGCTCTACAGTTTCGCGAAACAGCCGCCGAATATCGTCAAGCCGTCCAACGTCAGCCTGAAGAGCCAGGGCTTTGCCACCGTGCAGCGTAATTGCATCAACTACGACCTGCGCTTCACCATCACTCTTGGCGTAATTGACAATCACCGACGCACTATCTCGCGCTAACCGCTCAGCGATTGCTCGCCCGATTCCCCTAGAGGCACCAGTTACCACGGCGACCTTCCCTGTGAGTGTCTTCATGCTTCTCCTCTTGAGTCACATCTTAGTTGTTGAGACACCACTCGTGGATATTTATGAAAAATGTAGGGAATTATTTTTGCAGAGACTGAAAGAGACGGCGGTCTCTAAAATTTTCCCCAGTAGAGAGAGGTTTCTCTTTGCGATACAGTACGCGGCGGAAGAAAAACTTGGTAGGGAGGAGACGATGCGAAAACGACGAGTGAGTACGATTCTGGCAATAAGCATGACGACTGCGGTCGCCCTTGCAGCAATGGACCTAGCGCGTGCGCAGCAAAGCCTGACCACCCAGATTGCCGTGCCGGAGTCCGCAGCGCTTACACAAGAGAAGATTCCCCAACCCATCAGAGCCGCAATCAGCGCGGCGGATCGCTCGACTGCCGATAAAAACCTTGACGCCGGACGCCAACCCGAACAGATGCTCGCCTTTTTCGGCATTCAGCCAGGTATGAAAGTTGCCGATCTCTGGGCAGGCACTGGCTACAGCACTGAGCTGCTTTCCCGAACCGTGGGCGCGAATGGCCTAGTGTATTCGCAGAATCCACCCTTCCCACCTGAGTTCCAAATGGTTGCCGATGCGTGGACAGAGAGATTGAAGAACCCGACACTAAAAAACGCCACCGCCGTCAGCAAGCCCTTTGACGCTGCAGACTTCCTGCCCGCTCCGTCAGGCTCACTCGATGCCGTGCTCATCAACATGAATTACCACGACCTGGTGATCCGTAATATCGACCGCGCGAAAGTGAATGCTGCGGTTGCCCAAGCACTCAAATCTGGCGGAGTGTACGCAATCGTCGACCACAGCGCCAAAGATGGCAGCGGCGTCGCCGACCTCCAACTCCATCGTATCGACGAGCAATTTCTCATTAGTGAAGTGCAGAAGGCCGGCTTCACGCTAGCGGCGCGGTCGAGCGCACTGCGCCACGCAGGAGATGATCGGACATGGTCAACGTCACCACGTGTGGCCGGAGAGCGGCGCGGCACCAGCGACCGCTTTATGCTGTTATTCAAGAAGCCGTAGGTGATCGCAGCGAGGGAAGAACCGTCAAGAACTATGGGACGCAGTCCTTCCTGAGGCGTTCAGCCAACAAATCGTAACGGCAGAGTCTTGGGTCCACGGACAGCGAGCCCATCCCCGCGTGTCATCGCCTCTGTTGTCCTAGCAAATGGCGGCTGCTCGAACAATAAGGCGTCCAGAGCGACTTTGGCTTCGATACGCGCCAACTGCGCTCCTAGGCAATAATGAATCCCATACCCAAAGGACAAATGGTCCGGCGGATTGCGGAACACATCGAAGCGATCAGGATTTTCGTACTTCCGCTCATCGCGATTGGCTGACCCATTCAGATAAAAGACGCCTGCGCCAGCAGGAATGGTGGTCCCAGCCAACTCAATCTCTCGCACGGCAACACGAAACACGCCCTGCACGGCGCTGTCATAGCGCAGGACTTCTTCAACCAGCTGCGGAACCAGTCTGCGATCGGCTCGCACCTTGGCGAATTCGGCGGGATGAGCGAGCAGGGCCAGTATAGTATTGCCGAGCAGATTGGTCGTGGTTTCGTTGCCAGCAATGAGAATCAGAATCGTTAAGGCAATGACTTCCAGTGCGGAGAGGGTTTGGTGGTCCTCTTCCGCTTGCACTAAGCGCGAAATCAGGTCCTCCCGTGGCTCTTTGCGGCGTTGGGCAATGATGTGTTCCAAGTAGGCGCACCTGGCGCGGGTTTCGCGCCGAATCTCATGGCGTTCGTCTTCGTCCGTAGGGCGCACAGAGGAACGGATGGTGGCATCCGACCAGCGCTTAAAATCGGCACGGTATTCTGGATCGACGCCGAGCAGTTCAGAAATCACGATCACCGGCAACGGCATTGAGAAGTCGCGGACAAGGTCGAACTCCACCCGCCCACGCAAGTCTGAGAGGATCTGGTTACAGATCTCGCGGATACGCGCCTCGAGCGCCATGATGAGGCGTGGCGTAAATGCTTTATTCACCAACTTCCGAAGCTTAGTGTGATCCGGTGGGTCGAGGTCAATCATCCAAGGGACTTCCGGCACCGGATTGAGATCGCCCAGAAAGCCGTTCATGAGACCGGTAGAAGAAAAAATCTGCGGATGGCGAATGACATAATCGACATCGGCATAACGACTCACGGCCCAGCACTGGATCGACTCCACCCAAGAGACGGGCGCATGTTCGCGCAACTAGGCGTAATACGGATACGGATTCCCCCGCACTTCTGGGAGTAAGGGATTATACTTCACAGTGTTCGACGCCTGCGAGGATGCGGAATTTGATCCGGCGGACATCGACGTCGTCCAACCCTATGGGAATTTCAGCGCCCAGGGGGTCGCGTCGCTGATCGACCATGGCTTTTGCACCTACGAGAATGTGACGGAGGTCCTCCGCTTCGAGAACCTCATCGCACCATCCGGTGGTCTACCGGTCAACACTGCCGGCGGCAATTTCGCGCAAGGCTTTGTCCATGGCATTGGTCTGGCCATCGAGGCTATCCGTCAGTTACGCGGCGAGTCCGTGAACCCTATGCCAGGCGCTAAGACCTGCTTGATTGCCGGTGGACCAGCGGCACCGACGATCAGTTCAGCGGTGTTTGGAAGGGATGTTTAACAGAATCGGGTGGCTTTCGTTTTCGCTCAGATGCCCTATAACCTCTTGCCTACAGCTTTCGCTATGATCCAAACAACACTCGGCAGGAGGTACAATGAAATTCGGCATCCACAATTCCTCATAGCTCTTCGGCCCTGACCCTTATGAACTCTTTGCTGCGACCAAGCGTCGGGCGCTGTGGGCCGAGGACCACGGCTTTGCCTGGTTTTCGGTGATGGACCATGTCATTCAGATTCCAGGCGTCGGCGTAGCGGACGAGCCGTTTCTGGAAGGGTGGACCGCACTGTCCGCGCTCGCAGCAGTGACCAGTCGGATACGCCTAGCGACGTTGGTCTCGTCGGTGGCGTATCGCAATCCCGCCCACCTTGCAAAAATTGCCGCTGGTGTGGATCTCATCAGCCCGCGGGCGACTGACGCTAGGGATTGGCGCGGGCTGGCATGAGACGGAATACCAGCAATACGGGTGGGAGTTCCCACCACGGCCTTCCGTGCGCGTTCGTCAGATGGAAGAAGCCATCCGGGTGATTCGGACGATGTGGCAGGAGTCGCGCGCAACCTTTCACGGCCAATACTTTCATATCCAGGACGCCATCCTCGAACCGAAGCCAGTGCAAAAGCCTCGGCCTCCAATCCTCATTGGCGGTAGTGGGGAGAAACTGACCTTACGGGCGGTTGCTCGCTTAGGAGATGGCTGCAACATCACCGGTGATCTCGACACCCTGCAACGCAAGTTTGCGGTGTTGCGGAGTCACTGTAACGCCGAAGGGCGGAACTACGACGAGATCGAACGAACGACAGTCACCAATATCCTGTTGGCTCGTGATGAGGCGGCGCTGAAAGCAAAGTGTGAATGCTTGCATGCGCCCACCCAGTTTCCAGGTATCGCCTGTACGGTGTCTCAGGCTGTAGAAGTCCTCGGACGCTACCAGGAGATTGGCATACAGCTCTTCATTGCCAACGTCTACCAGAATGATGCGGAAACCGATGCGTTACTTGCGACCGAGGTCATGCCGCATTTTGCCTGAGGGCTTGGAGGTCGCGCTACGGTCTCTCTTTTTTCTGCTCAGTCTGAGAATGTCGCGATGACTGGATTGTGGTCGCTCAGGCGATCCCATTCCGCGCCTGACAAGACGGTGCAGGATTGCAGTCGCTTCTGCCAACGCCGTGGCGCAAAAATGCCATCGCAGTGATACGGAATCGTGCGATTGCCCGTCCAGCGCAGCGTTTGGGCTGGTGGTCGCCCTGGGTTCGCCTCCTGCCAGCAGTTCATCAGTCCAAATTCTTCAGTGAGTCGCGTGTGGATCGCCGCATTGCGCTTGTTCATCGGCTTGTCCGCCTCGGGCGAGTGACTGATCGAAACATTGAAGTCGCCTCCGATGATGAGGTCTTTCCCGACCGCAAGTCGAGTGATCTCGTCGAGCAGCGCATGCACTTGCTTCGTGTACCCTCCCTGACCGTAAGGCACGTGGACGCTGAAGACCGCGAGGGGACGGGCACCCTTGCGTCTCCACGCGGGCCTCGTGATTTCTGCTCCAACGACCCAGCCGTTGAATTTTGGAATCTGGAGTTGTTTCACAGCGCCAGTTGTCGAGAAAACAGCGCTGCCCCAGCGGTTCGGTGTGGCCATGTCCCACACCGACTGACCTTGAAGGTCGGAATGCAGGAGGGGTGGGAGGAAATGCTCTTGCGGACCTGATTCTTGCGCGAATAACAGATCAACTGCATGCTCGGCGATCATCTTGAGCCAATGGACTCGTTTTGTTCCGCCCTTCAACATGTTGTAGGTAGCGACCCGCATGGGTTTCCTCTTCAAGGAAGCCAACACCAGTTCAGACGACGTTGCAACGTTGAGAGACATCTTTAGCAACGTTAGGGATTGTCCTGAACCGCAGGTGAGAGCGGATTTACTCCGTGAAACTTGGGTTCCTTTATGGGAGGGGCGCACAACCGCACGCCCCTGTGAGTTACTTCACGATGAGACCGGAGAAATCGCCTTGTTCACGCCATTTGGCAAGCATGTCGTAAAAGGCCAGCGCACCATGGGGGTACACAACCTGGATGAACCCCTGCCCTTCGTTGGTCCCTTCGCCGTTGTAGTAGCCCGGCGTGCAGACACTTTGGTACTTGGTCATCATGTTCGGTCCGGTCACGATCCGCACCCACTCCGCCTCAGCCTCGGGAGTCGGTTCAATTGATTTCGCACTGCGGTGATTGACCTGAGTAATGAGCGCAGCGACGTGCTTGGCTTGATTGTCGAGCATGTAGGTGAAGTTCGCCGTGAGGCCGGTCTGCGTGAGCCCCATGTGAAAACAGTTGGGGAACCCGTGGCTCAGGAAACCGTGGTAGGTGCGCATTCCTTTTGCCCAGGCGTCGGAGAGAGACACACCGTTACGGCCGTACATGCCGAACTCGGCCCGGCGCGTGTACGCTGTCCCCACCTCGAACCCCGTCGCGAAGATCAAGCAGTCCACCTCGTACTCAACCCCATCCACGACGACCCCATGCTCGGTCACACGATCAACTCCCTTACCACCGGTGTCCACGAGCTTGACGTTGGGACGGTTAAAGGTGGGGAGATAATCGTCGTTGAAAGTGGGACGCTTGCACCATTGTCCGAACCACGGCTTGAGCGCTTCCGCTGTTGCCGAATCGCTGACGGTGGTGGTCACACGATTGCGAACGTCGTTCATTTTCTGAAAGTCGGCGATCTCGGCCAAGAGCGCCTTTTCTTCAGCGGAGACATCTCCACTTTTGCTATTGAGCAGATCGCCAAGTTTCTTGAGCGGGCTGGTCCACTTGTCGCCGACCTCATCTCCCTCGACGCGCACCCCATCCAAGAGGGCGGTGAAGTTGCGGTTGCGATAGTTCTGCCAGCCGGGCTTGAGCGTCTTCGCCCATTCCGGGTTGGTGGGCGTGTTGTTACGCTCGTCCACCGAGGAGGGAGTACGCTGGAAGACATAGAGTTGCTTGGCATGTTCACCAAGATGGGGGATACACTGGATCGCCGTGGCTCCCGTGCCAATAATGCCGACGCGTTTGTCATGGAGTTTATGCAATCCACCAGTGGTGTCGCCACCTGTGTAATGGTAGTCCCAGCGGCTGGTATGGAAGGTGTGCCCTTGGAAATTTTCGATCCCAGGAATGCCCGGCAACTTGGGCTTGTTCAGCGGCCCGCTCGACATAATCACAAAGCGCGTCTTGAACTCATCGCCGCGATCGGTGGTGACAGTCCAACGTCCGGCTTCTTCATCCCAGCGGGCCTCTTTGACTTTCGTCTGGAAGCAGGCGCGTTCATAGAGGTTGAAGTGTTTGCCGATGCGTTGCGCGTGGGCAAAGATCTCCGGTGCAAAGGAGTAACGCTCCTTGGGGATGTAATTAAGCTCTTCAAGCAAGGGCAGATACAGGTACCCTTCGACATCGCACTGCGCACCAGGAGAGCGGTTCCAGTACCAAGTGCCGCCAAAATCCCCGGCTTTCTCGACGATACGAAAGCTGGTGATCCCGACCTCTTGCAGTCGAGCGGCCGCCAGCATGCCGCCGAAGCCTCCACCAACAATGAGGACATCAAGCTCTTCGTGCAACCCGGCGCGGGTAAAACCTGGCTCGACGTAGGGGTCCTCATTGTAGTGCGCGAACTGGCCGGTGATTTCCTGATATTGGCTATTGGCGTCTACCCGCAGGCGCTTGGCGCGTTCGGCGGCGTACTTTTCGCGCAAGGCTCCGGGATCAAAGCCCAGCTCTTCGGCTGTGGGTAGGCGACTGGGTTGGGATTGGGATATGGTTTGACTCATTGTGTTATTCTCCTTTTTTCTTATTGCAATCGAAATCCTTCATAGCCCTTCGCCGCCGTCTCAAGGCATCGTTTCCGATAGGCCGGGACGGTGTTGGCATAGAGCAGGAAGACGCGCTTCTTGCCCGGGATATTGGCTCCGACAAACCAAGAATTCCCGGCAGCGAAGAGCGAGCCCTCCGCGAGCTGCGCAGCGTGATCTACCCAGGCCTCCTCCGCCTGTGGGGTCGCCACGATGTGGGAATACCCTTTCTCGCGTATGTGCTGGATGCAATCGGTAATCCATTCGACAATCATCTCAGCGCAGACCGGGTAGTTGCCAAATGCCGTGCTGACGGCGAGGAAGAGGTTCGGGAAGTTCGCGATCGTCATCTGCAAATAGGTGCGCGGTCCATCTACCCATTTGTCTTTGAGCGTCTGTCCCCCCTCCCCGCGAATATCCATTTGGGTCAGCGCCCCGGTGAATGCATCAAACCCAGTGGCGTAGATGATGATGTCAAACTCGTATTCTTTGTCGGTCGTCTTGACTCCCTTTGGCGTGATAGCCTCGATAGGAGTCTCTTTGAGATCGACCAGCGAGACATTGTCTCGGTTATAAGCTTCGTAGTATTCGGTCTCCAAAGGGATACGCTTGGAGCCGAAGGGGTGATCTTTGGGTGCCAGCTTTTCCGCCACCACGGGGTCTTTGACGCGCGCGCGGATCTTATTACGGACAAACTCCGCAAAGTCCTCGTTGGCCTCACGACTCGTCATGATATCGCGGAAATTGGCCAACCATTTCGAGAAGCCCGGCTGCGCCCATAGCTTTTCGTATTGCGCCAGCCGCTCTTCTTTTGCAACCGCCATGGCCTTGCGCGAGTCGAAGTCGTGCGTAAACCCGGTTGCGGTTTCGCGGCACTTCTTATGAATCTCCTCATACGTGGCCTTCCACTGGGCTTGAGTCTCCGGAGTGACCAGCCCATTGCGCAACGGCGCACAGTAGTTGGCGGTGCGCTGGAAGACCGTGAGATGGGCACACTCTTTGGCGACAATGGGGATCAACTGTACAGCCGTAGCGCCGGTGCCGATGCAAGCGACACGTTTGCCAGTGAAATCCACTTTC
>SYOC01000052.1 GCA_005804965.1 Pseudomonadota bacterium | reverse complement strand
TTTGAAACCCTCCCCACCCATCATCTCGGGTTCAAACTTCTCGCCTTCACCCTGATCAATCTCCGGGAGTTTTGTGGTACCTGAAACTTGCAACCAGTTCAAAGTCAAACACATCTTTTCTTTTCTCGTGCCAACCATGATTCAGCACATAAAGAATCTCCGGGCGCGTGATCCGTCGTTGTGATTGTCGCTCTGCGGCATGAGCCGTGTCAAGGAATCGCCCCGTAGCCAGCATTTCTCGAATCCGCTGCAGCAATTGCTTGATTTTGGCTGGTGTTTTCATCGGCTTCCTGTCGTGACGCGCAGAGCCTAAGAAACTTTCTTCCCTCGGTCAATGTGGCATCCCGCCCCGACCTTCGGCCTGCACCGTTTGACAGTCAGCTCCTCTCCTACTACCCTGCAACCGCTCACGTCAGTACGAGGGAGGACGCCATGTTCGAGGGCTTTGAACGCCGGACTATTACGACAGCAGAAACGACGATCAGCCTCGTCAAAGGCGGTAACGGCGCTCCGTTGCTCTTGCTGCACGGCTATCCGCAAATGCACGTGATGTGGCATAAGATCGCACCGCGTCTCGCACAGGACTTTACCGTCGTAGTTCCCGATCTACGCGGATATGGTGATAGCGGCAAACCCGCAGATGGCACCAACCACTTCGGCTACTGCAAGCGTGCCACGGCGCAAGATCAGGTCGAGGTCATGCAGCAGCTCGGCTTCACACAGTTCGCGGTGGTCGGCCATGATCGCGGTGGCCGTGTGGCCCATCGTCTCACCCTCGACCACGCCGAGCGCGTGACCAAGCTTGCCGTGCTCGACATCATCCCTACCCATGCGGTTTTTCAGAACGTCACAAAAACCCTAGCGACTGCGTACTATCACTGGTTCTTTCTCATCCAACCGGCACCGCTGCCGGAGACGCTGATTGGCAATAATGCCGAATTTTATCTCGATACCATGTTGGGGCGCTTAAAACCGAACGCCATCACGCCGGAAGCGTTTGCCGAATACTTGCGCTGCTTTAGTGACCCCGGCGTGATTCACGGCACCTGCGAGGACTATCGTGCTGGAGCCTCAATCGACTTGGAGCATGACGAGGCAGACCTCGACCGCAAGATCACGTGCCCGGTGTTAGCGCTGTGGGGCGAGAAAGGCTTTTTGCACAAACGGCATGACGTGCCAGCTATCTGGCGCGAACGGGCGCTCGATGTGCGTGGCCAATCTCTGCCTTGTGGCCACTTCTTGCCGGAAGAAGCACCGGAAGAGACGCTAGCGGCACTGCAAACATTCTTGAAAGCGTAGATGAGAAACAAGGAGGCACAATCATGGCGACCGGACATACCCCCTGCGGCATCGCAATCCCTCAAAGCTTCACCACTGCGCCCATCAACCTACCGTTGATTCGCGCGTTTGTCGCCAAGGCCGAAGCTCTCGGCTACGACAGCCTGTGGGTACAAGAACAGATTCTGTCCGACTCCTCGATTCTGGAACCGATCTCCCTGCTCGACTATGTTGCTGCGCTGACCACCAAGCCGCGCTTGGGCACGTCCGTCTTACTTACCGCCATCCGCAACCCAGTGCATTTGGCAAAGAGCTTGGCGACGTTGGATCAACTCAGCCAGGGTCGCCTCATAGTTGGCGTCGGTATCGGCGGACCGCAGTCAAGGGAATCAGTCTTTGGTGTATCGAGCGAGCGACGCTCGCGACAATTCGTTGAGGGGTTGAATGTCTTGAAAGCGCTGTGGACGCAGTCACGCGCAACCGTGCATGGTGACTTCTGGAATTTCGACGACATCCCGATGGAGCCCAAACCAGTGCAACAGCCACATCCGCCGATCTGGTTCGGCGCACGCACGGAGATCGGTTTGAAGCGTGCAGTGCGCCACAGCAACGGTTGGATGGGAGCCGGCTCCTCGTCTTCGGCAGACTTCGTGCAACACATGGCATGGCTGCGCCGCGTTCTAGACGAGGCCAAGCGCGACCCGGCGACCTTCGCGATTTCCAAACGTGTGTATCTCGCCGTCGATGACGACCGCGACCGCGCGGAACGCCGGCTGCGCGAGTGGTTCGCTATCCGCTACAAGAGTGCCGACATGGGTTCGCGGGTGTCGATTTGGGGGAGTCGCCAAGAGTGTCTCGACAAGCTCGGTGACCTCGTGCATGCCGGTGCCCAGCATCTGATGCTTAATCCGGTCTTCGACGAAATCGAGCACGCCGAGCTGCTAGCGAGCGAGATCGTGCCGAAGTTGTAAGCATTGAGGTTCCTCTCTAGCGATAAAAAACAGAGAGGTAAACTCCTCAGAGCTAGAGCATATTCAGCACGAGTGGCAAGTCTTGCAATGGGTCTCCGGTCAACGGAGACTCCACCACGTTACCATCCAAGTTGTGGTGATGGTGGGGAGCAGTAGCAAGGTGGGAAAAATGGGGGGCATTATCCCATCGCCGCAAAGGTTTATCGGTGAACTCCTGATACGAATAATGGAGCGTATCCACATCCACACGAATTCTCATCTGCAAATTATTTCCAGAAGTCATCTTGCAACGAATCTTAAAGAGAAGCTGGTGCCTTCCGAGAGGATCATCATCAAGAATCTCAAAAGAAACGACTTTGACGGAGGCATGCAAGATGGCTTCAAGCTGCGGCAACATGCTGTAAGTCCGCTTCTACAGCTCGCCAGCGATCAAGAAACTCTTCAGCCGCCTGCCATTCTTCGAGGTCATCCTCCGCCTGCATAATCCGCGTGTGTCGGTCGAGATCCTTCAGCACGGAGATTTCTTCTGTCCCCTCACACAGGGCAGCAACCTGCCGGGCAAATTGATCCACCGAGATTTGATAGAGTGACCGGAAATGTTCAGCGCGGTCAGCGTAGCGCTTGACCTGATGCTGGACATAGCCGTGAGCTAGTAGGTGCAATGCTTCGGCCTCGCTCCGGCAAATCCCATGGGTAAGAAATGGCGTGAGGATTTTCTTTACTGGGTCGGTTTCGTTCATGCCTGAGCCCTTACCATGCTCGACAGCTTGTAGCAAGGAAACGAAAAGCCCGTGTCGCTCTCGTCCGGTCGTCTCTCAAGACAGTGGCCGCATCTCCCTTACCCTACCAACCACACCATAATCGCCTTTTGAATATGCAAGCGGTTTTCGGCTTGATCGAGCACGACGGACTGCGGGCCGTCGAGGACCTCCGCCGAAATCTCTTCTCCACGATGCGCGGGCAGGCAGTGCATAACCAATGCATCGGGTTTTGCTAGCGCCATCACTCCAGCATTGAGCTGATAATCACGAAACGCTTCGCGCCGCATGGCGCTTTCTTTTTCTTGCCCCATGCTGGTCCATACGTCGGTGTACACAGCATCGGCATCGCGTACGGCTTCGGCAATCGAGGTCGTTATCGCGACCTGCGCACCGGCTTGGCGAGCAGCAGCCAGCACTCCAGCATCAGGTTCATAGCCAGATGGGCAGGCCAAAGCAAAAGAGAACGACAACTTCGCTGCCGCGTTCACCCATGAGTTCACCACGTTGTTGCCGTCGCCGATGAACGCGACTTTCAGACCATCGAGACGGCCGCGCCGCTCAATCAACGTCAAACAATCTGCCAGAATCTGGCACGGGTGGAGCAGCTCCGAAAGCCCGTTGATGACTGGCACGGTCGCGTGCTTCGCCAAATCGACGACCGTGCTATGGGCAAACGTACGCGCCATAATCAGGTCAACCCAGCGCGAGAGGTTTTGCGCCACATCCGGCACGGTTTCGCGCGTGCCCAAGCCAATGTCTGGAGGCGCGAGATAAATAGCGTGACCACCGAGCTGATACATACCAGCCTCGAAGGTGACGCGCGTGCGCAGACTCGGCTTCTCAAAGATCATCGCCAGCGTTTTGCCAGCAAGCAAGGGATGAGGCCATCCCTTGCGGCGATCCGTTTTCAGGCGCAGCGCCAAGGTAAACAGTTCTTCAAGCTGGTCGCGCGTCAGGTCCGCGATGCTCACTAGGTCGCGTTTGGACCTCGCGCCGCTTGGTGGTGCAGGATGTGTCACTGTCGCTCCAACACTTTCTCCAGAATGACGAACCCTTCGTCAATTTCAGCTGTGGTGACGATCAATGGCGGGATGAAACGTAACACTTTGCCCACAGTGCAGTTAATCAGCAACCCTTCTTTGAGGCAGGTATCGGCAATCGCCGAACCATCGCGATCCAACTCGGCCCCAAGAATGAGTCCACGCCCTCGGATGTTGGTGATGAAAGGAAACTTCTTTTGCAACGTCAGCAAGCGCTCAAAGAAATACTGCCCCGAGGCGCGGCAGTTTTCCAACACACCACCAATTAACGTCGCGACGACAGCATTACCAGCCGCACAGGCCACGGCGTTACCACCAAAGGTCGAGCCGTGACTGCCAAGGTTGAAACTTTCGGCCACCGCCTTGGTCGCCAGCATAGCACCAATCGGCAATCCACCGCCCAGGGCTTTCGCCAAAGTCATGATGTCGGGTGCCACGCCTTCATGCTCATAGGCAAACAACTTGCCGGTGCGCCCCCTGCCGGTCTGCACCTCGTCGAGAATGAGCAGCAGTCCGTTGCGATCACAGAGTTCGCGTAGACCTTTGAGATAGCCGGGTTGCGGCATGTTCACGCCGCCCTCGCCCTGGATAGGCTCAACCATGATGGCGATGGTGCGATCAGAAATCGCGGCCTCGGTTGCGGCCAAGTCATCGAACGGCACATAGCGGAACCCTTCAAGATGCGGTGCGAACCCTTGCCGCACTTT
>SYOC01000051.1 GCA_005804965.1 Pseudomonadota bacterium | reverse complement strand
TTCGCCTGGGAAGATAAATTCAAACGCCTCTTGCTCCGCTTTGAAACCCTCCCCACCCATCATCTCGGGTTCAAACTTCTCGCCTTCACCCTGATCAATCTCCGGGAGTTTTGTGGTACCTGAAACTTGCAACCAGTTCACAAGAAAGGCCCCTTGGGGAATCCCGCTGCCAAAGAGCAACTGACACTTCAATTCAACGCCCAAACCAAGACGTTTACGGCGAAAGGCAAAGTCAGGAATGCTTCGCTCGCCGATCCGGAGGTGGGAGATATGACCACTGGCGTGTTCGTCGGTGCCAAGGGATTCGTGAACACCCAGACGTGGAAGACCAAAGGGAAGAAGCTGGTGACGCCGTAGGTGCAGCGGTTACTTGCGCACGCTTTCTGGTTTCCGTGCTGCCGACACGCTACAATCGCGGCTCACTACGATACCGAGGTGAGAACGTATGACTATCCTCCACGCGCAATTGGTTGGGGACAAAACTGTACTGCTGCGGGCCGAGCTTGAGCGTCTTGTCGAACTGGCGCGACGTAGCGAAGAGGTCGAATTATGCCTGGAGACGGAGGAAATCCCCACTGTGGGTATTATGCGTCTGGTGGAAGAAGGAAAAGCGTTTGACTGGCTTGCCAAGGAAGAAGACCTATACAGCGTCGAAGACTTGAAAGTGCGCTACCGATGAAGCGCGGCACGATTGTTTTGACTCCTTTTCCGTTCACGAATTTATCTGGGCAGAAAGTGCGCCCTGCGGTTGTGGTTTCGCGCTCGGATCGTCAAGGGAGGGATGTCCTGCTCGCTTTTATCACCGGACAGCAGCCGTTAGTATTGGCGCTCACCGATTTGCCGCTTGTAGATGCGCACCCCGATTTTGCTCAAACTGGATTGAAGAAGAGTTCAGTCGTTAAGCTGGACAAACTGGTCACGATAGAAACTTCGATCCTCTTAGGTGAATTGGGGGAACTTTCGGCAGCGTTGCTTCAAGAGACAGACACAAAGCTACGGTATGCATTAGATCTGTAATCCGAGCACGCAGTTCTGAGCGTAGCGAGGAAATTTTCCATGATTCGAGACCCTGAGCGGAGTTTATTCTGAGTGAAGTCGTAGAGCCTAAACCGAGCGTCATGAGATTGGTACACAAGAGTGTCCCCCTGAACGAAGTGAAGGGTCTCGCCGTGAGATTCTTCGCTCTGCTCAGAATGACAAACCTGGGTGGTCACATCGTAAAGGGTACGAATGTATTGCTCTCTGGCTTAGGGTGATACAGCCGTAACGTTAAGGATTTTTATGAATACAGATCTTCTCTCCCGTCTCCGCGACATCGTCGGCCCTTCCGGCATGGTCGAGAAATCGACCTCCTTGTCGGTCTATGATTGCGACGGCTACACCTTGGAAAAGTCGATTCCCGAGGTGGTGGTGCTGCCACGTTCGACCGAGGAAGTCGCCGCCGTCGTGCGCTTGCTCCATAAAGAAAAGATCGCCTTCGTCCCGCGCGGCGCTGGCACCGGCTTGAGTGGTGGCTGTCTGCCGGTCGAAGCACCGATCATGATCGGTACCAGCCGCATGAACAAAATCGTCCAGCTTGATATCGCCAACCGCTACGTCGTCGCTGAAGCCGGGGTGGTGAATCTGTGGGTGAGCAACGCCGTGAAAAGCCAGGGCTTGCAGTATGCGCCAGACCCATCCAGTCAACAGGCGTGTACCATCGGTGGTAATGTCGCGGAAAACTCTGGCGGCCCGCATACTCTCAAATACGGCGTGACCACAAACCACGTCTTGGGGATGGAGATCGTGCTGCCCGATGGTGAAGTGGTCACACTCGGCGGTGCAGTCGAAGATGTACCGGGGTACGACTTGCGGGGGATTACCATCGGTGCAGAAGGTACCTTCGGCATCGTGACCAAAGCGACGCTGCGCCTCACCCGTCAGCCGCAGGCGTACCGAACATTCTTGGCGGTGTACGAGTCGGTACACGCCGCCACGCAGACGGTGTCCGACATTATCGCCGCTGGCATCATCCCGGCGGCTTTGGAGATGATGGACACGCTCATTATTCAAGCGGTGGAAGATGCCTTCCACTTCGGTTTCCCCACCGATGCTGGCGCGGTGCTCATTATCGAGCTGGACGGACTCGAAGCCGGACTCGATCCACAAACTGCCAAGATCATGGCCATCTGCCAACAGAATAAGGCGCGCGAAGTGCGTATCGCCAAGGACGACGCCGAACGACTGGCGCTATGGAAAAGTCGCAAACGCGCGTTTGGTGCCGTCGGTCGGCTGGCGCCGAATTACTGCACCCAAGATGGCGTGGTGCCGCGCACGAAAGTGCCGGACATTCTGCGTGTCATCACTGACGTCGCCGAGAAGTATCAGCTCCGTATCGCTAACGTCTTTCACGCCGGCGACGGCAACATCCATCCCATTTTGATGTACGACGAGCGCAACGCCGACGAAACCGAGCGCGTCGTCAAAGCCGGGCAGGAGATTTTGCAAGCCTGTGTCGATCTGGGCGGAAGCCTCACCGGCGAGCATGGCATTGGCATCGAGAAGATGGGGCAGATGCCACTGATTTTTAGTCCAGAAGACTTGCTGGTGATGACGCAAGTGCGCTCGGTCTTCAACCCGGACAATCTTTGCAACCCACACAAGATCATCCCCACGCCGGGCGGCTGTATCGACGTGCGCATGCCGAGGCGGCAAGTGGCGTTGTAAACGAGGTCACTCGAACGAAGCCACTTGCCCCTCATGAGCGCGGCGTTCGAGTGAAGCCAAACACATACTACAAGACGAGGCTAGGCCCGCCGTTCTTGCTCCAGTGTTCATTGTCGTAGTATTCGCGCCACTCGTAGATTTTGCCGTCTTCGGTCAGCTCGAACATCCCGCATACTGGGAGCTGCAATTGCCAAGTGCCGCTGCCGTCCCAGTCCCATTGATCGAGACGTTCGGTGAGGACCTTGTTACCAAGGCCGAAGACGTTCAGCAGTTTGAATTCCACATGCTTGGCCGGGGCGAAGATCGATGCAATCATCTTACGCACCTTGGCCTTGCCGCGAATCGCCTCGAGCGGCTGATTGAGGTAGCACATGTCGTCGGTACATAACGCCATGCAGGCGTCGACATCACGGTTGTCCCAGCCTTTGAGAAATGCGCGTATGACGTCTTCGTTCCGCGCGACCTTCCAATTTGTATCTGTACTCATACTGTCCCTTCCCGCGCCAGCCAGGCTTTAGTCGAGGTGCAACGTCGGTCCACCATTGGCGAACCACAGGCGGTTGTCGAAATAATCACGCCAGCCGCAAATTTTGCCCGCAGCGTTGACATCGAACATCCCGATACACGGGAGTTTCAGCCCCCAGCCTTTGCCGTCAAAATCCCAGCAGTCGAGGCGTTCGGTGACGACCGTGTTGCCCCGACCGAAACAGTTGCGTAGTTCCCAATGGACTCGGTGCGAGAGCTTCATAATACCGGCAACGATCTTGCGCACGTCGCGCTGGCCCACGACCGGTGGCAGGGGTTGATTGATATAGACGATGTCGTCCGACAGACAAGCCATGGCCACGTCCGGGTCAATCGCTTCCCACGCATCAATGAACAGGCGCACTTTGAAGACATTGCGCGCAACAATTTCGTCTTGAGTCATGAAACCTCCGTTCCAGTGCCTGTTTTGCGGCTGGCTAATTTATCGCCGTGCAGGCGGGTGGTCAATGTCTGGCTTAGCGTCCAGCTTCGAGCACCGCCGGGAACTGTTCACCGCTGACCGGATCGCTGGGTTTCAATCCAGATTCACCGGGAAAAAGCCACGTCGCAGGTACGTTGGTAAAGACCACGTCGTCACCGAGCCAACGCGAGGCAAATGCCCGGCGGCGCTGTGTCGTTGAAGTGTTGCCGCTCAGGTTGTCTGGTGAGGGCTAATCTGCGCGAATAATCTGTACCTCGTAAGCAGAAAGTCGTGCGTCTGCTGTCAGTAGTGGGATACCCTCCACTCGTGCCTGGGCAACCAACAGGCGATCAAACGGGTCGCGATGGTGGTGAGGCAAACTCGCAACCCTAAGCGCGTGCTGCAAGGAAATCGGCAACGGGATAATGCCATCTCTACTCAAGCGGCGGGGCATGAATTCTTCTGGAATCTCCGGAAAACGAAGCTTTTTGACCGCATATTTTATCGCGATTTCCCACGTGCTGGCTACGGAAAAATAAACGATATTCTGCCGATTCGTTATGATCCTTCTCGCTTCGTCGTTGAGACGAAACGGATAAGAGATCCACCACAGCCAGCAGTGCGTATCGAGAAGCACTGTCATGATTCAAACGCTTGAAGGATCTCTTCGGGCAATGGTGCATCGAAGTCTTCCGCAATCTCGACGAGCCCTGCATCAAGGCCGGGAATACGATCTTGACGAAGGGAGGCGCACGGAACGAGGCGCGCGAGGGGCTTGCCGTCTTCGAGAATGATGATTTCTTCCCCAGCAGCTACCTGATGAAGGAGCAAGAACAACTCGGCCTTTGCTTCGTCTATGCCGATTTCTTTCATAGTGCCCTCCTTGGCCCGAAGGTAAATAAGACCAGCGAAAAAGACAAGCGATATTTTCTCTTGCTACTTCCTCCAATATGGCTCGTTGTTGAGCGCCGGCAAGTCTTCCGCCAGTTGGAAAAGTAAGCCACAACCGCTTTTGGGTGAGATAAACGCTTCGGTGATGCGCTCGCCCTCCTCGCGTTTGTCGACGATGCGCAGCCCTTGCCCTTCGAGCAGCGCAACTTTTTCTTTGAGGTCTGGCGTCTGCAAGGTCATGTGGTGGACGCCTTCACCTTTCTTTGCCAAAAACGTCGCGACGAAATTCTCCGTGCCGATGGGTTCGATGAGTTCGATGGTGAGTTCGTGCAGGTCGAACACGGCGTAGTTAAACCCGCCGCCGCGTCCTTCTTTGACGTAGCGGAACTTTGCGCCCAAGGCGTTCTCGAAGAACGGGCGAGATTTTTCGATGCTATGAACGGCAAAGGCGATGTGATCTAAGCGGCCAATGGGATCGGACATGGCAGTGCTCCTTGTGTCGAGGGTTTGTATCGTGTTTTTGCGACGGACGGCAAGTGTAGCGCTTGTCGAAAGAAGTGCGGACGACCATAATAGCGGCGGAGGTACATGACGCATGACGGCACAAACCCTCGCGGCAGGGCCGCAACCCAATCGTCTGTCTATCTGGATCGAAGCCACCCGCCCGTATTCATTCACCGCCTCGGTCACACCGGTGTTGATCGGCTCGGTTTTAGCAGGGGTCGATGGCTCGTTCTCCATCGGTCGCTTTCTGCTGGCGCTGATCGGCTCGTTGTTTCTTCAGATCGGCACCAACATGATTAACGACTATTACGACCACCAAAGCGGTGTCGATACGCTGGAATCCAAGAGTGGCAGCCAAGTGATTCAGCGCGGCTTGCTCTCGCCCGGCGAGATGTATTGGGGTGGGATCGCGACGTTTGGCATTGGCAGTGTGTGCGGGCTTTTGCTTGTGGCACTCTGTGGCTGGCCGATTCTGGTCTTGGGCATTGTGAGCGTCCTCGCTGGCTACTTCTACACCGCCAATCCGCTGCCATTGGCTTACAAAGCGCTGGGTGAGGCGACGGTGTTCGTGTTCATGGGGCCGGTCATCGTGGTCGGTGCCTATTATGTGCAACGAGAGGTCTTCACGCTGACACCGTTCCTCATCTCTTTGCCCGTGGGCTGTCTCGTTGCTTCGATCCTCCATGCCAACAACATTCGCGACCTCAACTTCGATGCCGAGCACGGCAAGCAGACCCTGGCTACCATGATCGGTCGTCAAGCCGCAAATTGGGAACTCGCCGGTCTCGTGTATGGGGCCTATGTCATCACTGTAGTGCTGATCGTGATGGGGTACGCGCCGTGGACAGTGGCGTTGACGTTGCTGACGCTCCCTCCTGGGATTGCCGCTGTGCGCACTGCGTTCGAGAAGGACGGAGTGGAAGAACTCAACGACGCAGTGATGGGCACGGTCAAAGCCCACCTAGGA
>SYOC01000050.1 GCA_005804965.1 Pseudomonadota bacterium | reverse complement strand
GACTGGTTTGCCGCGTATCTTTTGCACACCGCGCTCGGTGGAGGCATGAGTTCCCGCCTGTTTCAAGAAATTCGTGAACAGCGCGGCTTGGCCTATGATGTCACCTCGTTTCTATCAACCTACAGAGATGCTGGCTACCTTGGGGTCTATGTTGCAACTGGTGCCGAGTCGGTGGCCGAAGTGATGGAGATTACCTGCCGGACGCTGCGACAGATCGCCAAAGACGGTATCTCGGCGGAGGAATTACGTCGCGCTAAAGGGCACACGAAGGGCGGCCTACTTTTGAGCTTGGAAACGAGCGAGGCGCGTATGAATCGCTTGGCGCGCTGCGAGATCTACTTCCGCCGCTACTTGCCTCTGCAAGAAGTTGCTGCTGGTATTGAGCGTGTGACTCTCGATGAGGTGCATGCCCTTGCCACACGGTGTTTTGACAACGAAGCATGGACCCTAACGCTGTTGGGCGAACTGCCGCGCATGAAGAATCTCCAAGCGTTGCTCTCTTGAATGGCTAGCGAACTCCAGATTCCGATCTCTCGCGTTCGTTCGACAAACGACCCGCTGCCGTTGCCGCGTTATATGACCACCGCTGCAGCAGGGATGGACATCTACGCTGATCTTGATGAAGAGCTGAACATTCCGCCACTCGGGCGTGCTCTTGTCCCCACTGGGTTTGCTATTGCCTTGCCTCTCGGCTACGAGGCGCAAGTTCGCCCACGCAGCGGCCTCGCGCTGCGCTCTGGACTGACCATCCTCAATGCCCCGGGCACGATTGATGCCGATTACCGCGAAGAAGTGAAAGTGTTGCTCGTCAACCTTGGTGAGCTACCAGTGACTATTAAACGTGGCGACCGTATTGCTCAGCTCATCGTCGCGCCGGTCATACGGGTGCAGTGGCAGGAAGTTGAGGAGCTGGATTTGACCGACCGCAAAGGTGGGTTTGGGCATACTGGGACGGGGACGGATCATGACTAGGCAGTCGTAATCCGTAGCTCTCTGACTTGCTGCGGGTGTGTGACAATTTCCTGAGAAATGTCGATTGCGCTTTGAGACAGAGAAGCCATAATAGCGCCTATGAACACCGGTGAGAAAGCGCAAGGCATCTACAGCTTCTATGAATTCTTTGCTGGCGGAGGCATGGTGCGGGCAGGTCTCGGTGAGGCATGGAGGTGCCTTTTCGCGAATGACTTCGACCGCAAAAAAAGCTGTGCTTATGAAGAGAATTGGGGGATGGGTGTTCTCAAAACCGCCGATGTGAGCATGCTCGTTCCGGCGGATGTCCCAGGCTGCGCCGATTTAGCGTGGGCCTCATTTCCTTGTCAGGATTTATCCCTCGCTGGCGTTGGTGCTGGCCTCAAAGGGCAGCGATCCGGTACCTTCTGGCCTTTTTGGAACCTAATGTTGGCGCTGATTGACGAGGGCCAGGCTCCAAGTCTGATCGTTCTCGAAAATGTGTGCGGTGCATTCACCTCACACGACGGCAAGGACTTTGCCGCCCTCGGTTCCGCTTTTCAACAAGCCGGATACCGATTCGGCGCAGTTGTGATCGACGCCGCGCTGTTTGTTCCGCAATCGCGGCCGCGCTTATTTATGATCGGGGTGCATGCCGATGTTGATGTTCCGCCCGATCTCCTGAGTTTCGGTGCCTCTGTTCAGTGGTGCCCGCGAACGTTGCGCTTCGCCTTCGATAAGCTACCAGAGGCGGTGCAAGAGAATTGGCTTTGGTGGTGGCTGCCACCTCCGCCTCAGAGTAAGGCTCGGTTTGCCGATATCATTGAAGACACACCTACGAGTGTGTCTTGGCATAGCCCAGTCGAGACCGAACGACTGTTGAGCATGATGGACGTTGCGAACCGAAGAAAAGTGGAGCAAGCGAGACGAATGGGGCGACGGATGGTCGGTACGGTCTACAAGAGGACTCGCGCTGATAAAACCGGACTCAAGGTGCAACGGGCCGAAATTCGCTTTGACGACATTGCTGGCTGTCTGCGCACGCCAGCCGGTGGCTCCAGTCGACAAGTGATCCTGGTGGTTGAGGGGGATCTTCTCAAGTCCCGGCTCATCTCCAGTCGGGAAACCGCCCGATTGATGGGCCTGTCTGATGAGTACGTTTTGCCGGAAAAATATAATGAAGCCTATCATTTGACAGGAGACGGCGTTGTCGTCCCCGTGGTCCGGCACTTGGCCGAGTATCTTTTCGAGCCGCTACTTGCGGCGCACAAGCAAACTCGGATGGCAGCGGCATGACCATCATCCAGGCGCAGAATTTTATTCAGAAATGGGAATCGGTAGGTGACACCAATCGGTACGATTATTCTGTGCAGCTTAATAGCGGAAAGACGGCCATTATCGAACTGAAAGGCTGTCTTGATGGTAACAACACTAATATTTTCGAGCGTCCACCGCATGCTCAAGAGTTCATCATTTGGAGCGTCTGCACTAATCCTGGAGCCGATCCACGGCATAATGCTTGGTCCGGTATTCATACCCGCCTGAGTGCAGAAATCGTTGCTCGAAAACAATGAGTGGATGGCGTAGTGATTTGGGATATGGTGTGTGGAACTATCGGTAGGCCCTGTCCAAAGCTGCAGCATTCGCTTCGACTTCTCACCGACGTTGGCCCATTTCGTCTACCGCCGCCTTGTATCTACGTTTTCCCGGCGACTATTCCGAGTCCGCGAAACAACCCGCATCCAACGGCGCAGCGCCTTGAAGACCTGGAGCTATTGACGGCGTTTAACGCCTGCTTCCAGGGCGATGCAGCAGAAATCAATTACGTGGATTTCACCGTTCAGTATCGTGACACTGACATTCTGCGGACCACTCGGGTGACCAGGGGTGGCGTTATTCAACAGGAGTCCGCTCCGACCACCATTCGCCGGACGTAGGCACAGAAGTCGCCGATTTGTGGCGGCGTATGATGAGACTGAGGGTTTCCCACTATCTGGTTGACACACTGCTTGCCTATGGTACATTACCCAGCCACACATGCGGGTGTAGCTCAGTTGG
>SYOC01000049.1 GCA_005804965.1 Pseudomonadota bacterium | reverse complement strand
TCCGGGCAAGGCCGTAGGCCGCGACCCGGAATCCAGGATTTTGTTATGCATCTCTGTTTAGTTGGGATAGTCAGCTTCGGTCGGTTGCAAGCCGAAACCGTCAGCAAGGCGTGTGAAATAGTTGAAGATGCCGACGATATGCGCGACTTCGAGGCAGGCGCGATCATCGAAGCCCAGTGTCCGCAGCGGCTGCCAGTCCTCTGGCGTCATGCGGGTTGGGGTTGCGCTGAGCTTTTCGGCGACGGCGCACAACGCGCGTTCGCGTGCCGACAGCCCTTCGACCTCACGCCAACGGCCAGTTTTGATCGCGGTCGATAACCCTGCACTGCCACCTTCGAGACGCAGAAACTCTGCGTGGTGTTGCGTTCAATACGAGCAGTCTTGCGCGGCGGCTGTGACTGCCGCTACCATCTCGCGTTCTGGTCGGGAGAGTGTACCCGGGCCAAAGAGCACAGCGGCACTCAATGCCCCCAAGGCTTGCCCAATCATGTCGTGGGCCATAATCAGGCGACCCATACGCGGTGCCACCCCACCCATGAGGATTTGATAGGGGTGGGTCTGGTCGCCAAACCTCGCTTTGAACTCTTCTTCCGATGGAAGTTGTACCCAGGCTTCTGGACTCTGTGCTCCTGCCATGTGCGTGTCCTCCTCAATGTGTAGATCTTTGATTCCTATTAGGTGAAAAGGCGAAAGGGCGAAAGGGCGAAGAGTGCAAATGATGCAAATGTGAATGATGGACGATGCATGCAGAAGAGAAGCCAGCGCAAGGGCGAAGGAGGTAGGTTGACGCTCGGCAGTGTGGCGCATAGATTTTGCCCTTGCCTTGGTTCCTGCCCCTGAAACAGAAAGAGAAGGGAAGTTCAACACTTGCGTATTTGGATTGATGCGACGAGCCCACAGAGTTTATTGCCGGTGTTTGGCATGACGCTGGTAGAACGCCACCTTGCTACCCTTGCCGCCATTGGTCTTGGCCAAGCTGAAGTGATGATTGCCCTCCCGGCGGATACCCCTGAGCAACCGGTGCTCCCGGCCGTACTGACGAAAAAACTGAACGTGCGGTGGCTATCAGAGCCTGGGTCCCTGCAGGAGAGGCTGGGGCGGGTGCTTCAGGAAAAGCCCGACGAGCCGCTGTTGGCGCTGGAAGGCGACGCCATTATTGATGCGCGTTTGCTCCAGTACTTGGCTGCTCAGTCCGGGGCGATGGCCGTCTGTGCTGGCGACGGCACTGTGCGCACCGCAGTCCTACGACTCGAAGGGCAGCTCCCTTTGAGTGACGCAGTCGAAGGGCGGTTGTCGCGCCTTGCTGACCTTTGCCTCGTGCGCAAAACGCTGGCTTCGCTGCCACTCGCTTCGGTGCCCAGCTACATTAAAAAATTGCGCCGCGATCTCCCCATTTATTTGTTCCGTGTGACGGATGCGGTGAGTCGTGATCGCGCCGAGCGCTTCTTGTTCTGGTCCAATTACAAAGGCTCGACGGACTTTTTCACCAAATATGTGTATCCGCCGCTGGTCTGGCGCATGGTGCGTCCGCTGACGCGCTGGCGGGTCCATCCCAACAGTGTCACTGCGGTGAGCATCGTGGCCACGTTCTTGGCGGTGCCGTTCTTCGCCTGGGAGTGGTGGTGGACCGGGTTTGCACTCTCGTATGTCATGAGCGTGCTCGATTCGGTGGATGGAAAAGTCGCACGGCTCACGTTTACCTCGTCGGGCCTTGGCAATGTGCTCGATCATGGCCTTGATATTGTGCATCCACCGCTCTGGTACTTTGGCTGGGCGTGGGGACTCAGCCAAGGCGCGACCGATTCACTGGTGTTCCAGGCCGCCATTTGGATGCTGGTCATTTATGCGCTCGACCGCATTGTCGCAGCTGTGTTCAATAAACGCTTGGGCAAGTCGATTCATGGCTACAAGCCACTCGATGAGCGCATGCGTACGGTCATTTCTCGCCGCAACATCAACCTGCCGGTCTTCATTCTCGGCTGGTTGCTTGGCTTTCCTGTGCAGACATTTTTGTTGATCGTGCTGTGGCAGATTGTCTGTTTCGTGTTTCACGTCGAGCGGCTGGTGCAATTCTGGAACAACGGTCACGTAGCCGCCTCCGCCACCTAACTCAGGCCGCGACTGCTATGCATCTGTTGTTGTACTTCTCTCGCGCCTATCCTCGGCGGACCTTGGTCATGTTGGTCTGTTTGCTGCTGTCCGCCTTGGCTGAAGGGCTGGGGTTGTCGAGTTTATTACCGCTGCTCAGTCTCGCGGCGAAAGCGAGCGGCGAGGCACATCTCTTGGGTGGCGGACAGTCTGCCTCTTCGAGCTTCGAGCAGACCATTGCCATGACGCTTGCGTGGTTCGGGTTGACGCCGAGCGTGGGGCTGCTGCTTATTCTGATCGTCTGCGGCATGACCCTGAAGGCAGTACTGTTGCTGTTAGCGCAGAAACAGATTGGCTACACTGTCGCACAAGTGGCCACGGATTTGCGGCTCAAATTGTTGCGTGCGCTGTTAGCGGCGCGGTGGGAATACTACGTGCGCCAGCCGGTGGGTGCACTGGCCAATTCGTTCGGTACCGAGGTGTCCCGTGCTGCGCACGGTTACCAATGTGGTGCCACCATCTGCACACTCGGGATACAGGCGTTCGTGTACCTGTCCATCGCCGCTGTGATGTCGATTCCGGTCATGCTGGCGGCGACGGTAGCGAGTATCGTTATCAGCTTCAGTCTGAAAAGATTCGTCCGTCAATCTCGCAAAGCTGGGAGGCAGCAGTCCGCCTTGCTGAAAACGCTGCTGAGTCAGCTCACGGATATGTTATTTTCCGTTAAACCGATCAAGGCGATGGCTCGGGAATCTTTGATCGGACCTTTGTTGGAAGAGGACACGCGCCGCCTCCATAAAGCGTTGCGGCGAGAAATCTTGAGCAAGGAGACGCTCAAGTCTTTCCAAGAACCTCTCGTGATCGGTTTACTCGTGGGCGGATTGTATCTTGCCGTGATCCACGGCGGCGTGCCTCTTGATGCCTTGATCCTTCTCGCTGTGCTCTTTGAGCGGACACTTACAGGGTTCAATAAAATTCAGAAGGAATATCAGGCGATGGCCTCCTATGAGGCCGCTTTCTGGTCGTTGCAAAACACGATTGAACGCTCGGCAGAACACAAAGAAGTTTCCGTGGGCACCGCGCACCCGGTACTCAGCCGCGAAGTGGCTTTGCGGAATGTTGACTTTGCGTACGGAGACCGGCCTGTGCTCCAGCAAGCGTCGCTGAGCATCCCGGTGGGAAAGGTCACGATCATTCTGGGGCCGTCCGGGGCGGGCAAAACCTCGCTTCTTGATCTCATCGTCGGCTTGCTTCGTCCACAGCAGGGGGAAGTGTGGATCGACGATCTTCCTCTTCGTGCGGTCGATATGCAATCCTGGCGCTCCATGATTGGCTACGTGACGCAAGAGACGTTTCTGTTGCATGAAAGTGTCTTTTTGAATGTGACCTTGGGCGATCAGACGGTGACCCCGACCGAAGTTGAGATGGCCTTGCGAGCGGCTGGGGCCTGGGATTTCGTCTCCGCCATGCCTGACGGCATGTACACTCCTGTAGGTGAACGTGGCAGTGCGATCTCTGGAGGACAACGCCAACGTATCGCCATTGCCCGCGCCCTCGTGCGCCAGCCGAAGTTATTGATCTTGGATGAGGCGACGGCGGCGCTCGATCCTGAGAGCGAAGCCGAGATTCGCGAGACGGTGACACGTATGAGCGGGAGCATGACCATTCTCGTCATTTCACATCGCTCTTCACTGATCACGGTTGCTGATAGGATCTACCGCCTTGAAGACGGGCACGTGCGCCTTGCCGACGTTGTTGCGCCTCGTATACAAGAACACCGAGACGAAGCCTTGTGAAAAGCTTCATTTGCAGAAGGCAAATACTGCTGTCGCGCCAAAGCGCAGTCGTCCTTGCTTGAGCAGGGCAGTAGGAAAGCGAGAGCAATGTCCACCACCGCTCATATCGCGCTCTTTCTCCGCTCTTTGGCTGGCAGCGGTCCTGGGCGTATGCTGCTCAACTTAGCCCATGCTTTTGCTGCGCACGGAGGCAGGGTGGACTTGGTATTGGCCCAAGCAAAAGGACCGTATCTACGGGAAGTATCAGACTCGATCCGCGTGGTCGATTTACAGACGCTTGCTGCTTCGCAGTGCTTTCCCTTACTGCTACGAGCGCCCGAGATTTTGCATATTCTGCAGCCAGTTTTTTCCCTGCGCCCTATCCCACGAGTCCTGGGGAGTATTCCTGCTCTGAGTCGCTACCTCCAGTGCGAACGCCCCACGGTTCTGGTTGCCGCACAACACTATGGCAATATCGCGGCCGTATGTGCGAAGCGTCTTGCTGGGGGGCCGACGCGAGTGGTGATCTCGCAACGCACCCATTTGAGCACGTATGCGCAGCAAGGCGTCAAAGCTCGGAAACGCTTAGTGCCTGAATTGGTCCGCTACTTCTATCCGTGGGCGGATGAGATTGTGGCGGTATCGCAAGGCGTAGCTGAGGATTTAGCCCAGACGGCCGGTCTGCCTGCCGAACGGATCACGACGATCTACAATCCGGTGGTGACCCCGGAGTTGCAGGCGCAAGCCCAGGCTCCACTTGACCATCCCTGGTTTGCCCCCGACGCCCCCCCGGTAGTGTTAGGCGTGGGGCGGCTGCATTACCAAAAAGACTTTCCCACCCTGCTGCGGGCCTTTGCGCGGGTGCGAGCGGTGCGGGCAGTGCGGCTGGTGATCTTGGGAGAGGGGGAGCAGCGGGCAGCCTTGCAGCAGTTAGTGACAGAGTTGGGGCTTGCGGCGGATGTGGCGCTGCCGGGGTTTGATCTCAACCCGTTTGCCTACATGGCGCGGGCAGCAGTGTTCGTGCTGTCGTCGGTCTACGAAGGGTTGCCGGGGGCGCTGATTCAAGCCCTAGCCTGTGGGTGTCCGGTAGTGAGCACGGATTGCCCGAGCGGTCCGGCGGAGATTTTGGCCAATGGGGCCTACGGCCCGCTGGTGCCGGTGGGGGACGAAGAGGCGTTAGCGCAAGCGATGTTGGCGGTACTGGCTCATCCTCCTGACGCGGCCCGATTACGGCAACGTGCGGCAGAGTTCTCGCTCGACCGCGCCGTTGAGCGCTATTTGCACGTCCTTCTCGGAACGGAAAGGTCGCAGTGAGGAGCATGCCGCCGAAAGTGACTTTCCTGATCCCGGTCTATAATCGTGAGCAATATATTGTTGCGGCAATTGAGAGCATCCTTGCGCAAAGTTTTACGGACTTTGAGCTTCTTTTGCTCGATGATGGATCTACGGATGGCAGTGTGACGGTGATGAAGTCGTACACCGACCCACGCGTGCGGGTGGTGTGCAATGGAGAAAACCTTGGGATACCAAAGACCCGCAACCGTGGCCTTGCCCTTGCCCAGGGAGAATACTTTGCGATGCTGGACAGTGATGATGTCGCCCTTCCGGATCGACTGGCTAAACAGGTCGCTTTTCTTGATCGTCATCCCGACTATGCCCTTGTGGGCTCTTGGGTTGTCGCGATGGATGCAGAGGGGCGACCTCTGAAGAAAATCAAAAAAGTGCCGACGACACCAGAGCAGATCCACGCGCGGCTGCTTTTTCGCTGTTGTGTCCTGCAATCCACGATCATGATGAGGACTGCTGTGGTGCAGAGGTATGGATATCGCGAACGCTATGTCGTGTGTCAGGATGTCGATCTTTTCGTGCGTCTCGCCAAACATCATCTCCTGGGTAATTTGCCTGAGCCTTTAGTGCGCCGGCGTGTCCATCCTGGTCGTATTTCGCGAGAGAGGGCTCAACTGGTGAAGGACCTGAATCAGGAGATCATTGCCGCTCAACTTGATGATTTGGGTGTTTCCTATACAGCCCAGGATGTTGAGCGCCATTTTTTCCTGCGCCGCATGAACAAATTGCACTTTACGCCGGATGCTGACTACTTGGCGTGGGCGGAGGCATGGTTACTCACACTGCAAGCGGCGAACCGACGCGTGGCCTGTTATCCGGAAGATGCACTGACTCAAGTTATTGGCGAGCTATGGCGCAAGGTCTGCTCGCACGCTTCAGCCCGAGTTGGTTGGGCCTCTTGGAAACGCTTCTGGTGGTCGCCGTTAAGTGCATCGTGGGTGCGCAGGAGAAATAATCTTTTTCGCTTGGTTACACTATGGCGCAACACCTAGCTCTGTTTATCCCTTCTTTGGCAGGGGGAGGGGTCGCACGTTCTCTACTCACTCTGGCGGGTGCCTTTGCTAAGCGCGGCTTTCGGGTGGATCTTGTCCTTTCTCGTGCGGAAGGGGCCTTTCGCGATCAAGTGCCTCCGCTCGTGAATATCGTCGTGCTTCAGGCTACTCCAGGGTGGCAAGGGCGCCTCTATGCTCTCGCGGCAGATACGGGGGGCGTGGGCGCATTGTTGCGTCCGGTGCTCTTGCCCCGCGCAATCTCGCAAACGTTACGCTATCTTCCCGCTCTGGTGCGGTATCTGCGACGCGAACAGCCTGCGGCCATGCTCTCGGCGTTGACCTACCCCAATCTTGCTGCGCTGTGGGCCCGGCGTCTTGCCGGTGTGTCCACCCGCATCGTGGTGAGCGAACGTACCCAGTTGTCTCGCGTCGTGTACGATTCACGGAAGTGGAAATGGCGATTCGTTCCATCTTTAGTGGGT
>SYOC01000005.1 GCA_005804965.1 Pseudomonadota bacterium | reverse complement strand
GTTGAAAGAGGGATTCGAGAAGCGGCGCAAGCATTCCGACTGCAGCCATGCTATGGGCGGCATCCTGGAATATTGAATGATGTAAATGGTCGACCCATTCATCCACAGCCCGGTCATTGGCAATACCAGATGCCTGCTTGGTAAAAGCCTCTATGGCTCTGATCTCCTTTGCTAGCTCTTCGTCAGCTTGACGATGGATGCGTAACTGTCCGCGGATGGCGCGAAGCTGGGCATCGTAGTCCGGCCCACCAAGCACAAAGGCTGAAAGGAAACGATCATCAAAGCCGGAGAGATCCACCAGACGTCCTCCAGACACACTTGGCGATGGATTTGAACTGAGAGATTCCCATAGAGAATCTTTCGTTGCGGGCCTTCGACCCAGGGGCCATTAGACGAGCAATGACTTCCGCTCGACCTGCTTGCCAAATTTCAATCGCATCAAACGATTCTCTATCTAGGAGAACGAGGAGAACGGCATCGAATTCTCCCGAGCAATTTATCTTCGGTACTCGACCCCGATACCGATCCTTAAGAGACACGGCCCTGCCTTTGACCTGAAAGGTCTCAACACGGCCTGCACCGTTGCGATAGGCGTCATAGAGAGCCGTTCGCGCCGGAGCCAGGCCCAGTCCGAGGTGACGAGCTGCCTCGTATTCTGCGATCTCGCCCGTTACGCCGAGAGGCTTGTTAGTCAGTTCGTAGTAGAGGACAGCGAGCTTCTTGGCCTGCCGCAACAGGTTTTTTACGGCTGCGTCATACTCCGCGCTGTTTGAAGCTGCGATGTCTGATGAGCCATTCGGCACGTGGACAGCCTCACCTGGACGTTAGTTCGCCGAAGAGTCGGTTTCTTAGGACCTTTAATTGTCGGATTTACCCAGACTCGTAGCATAGTGCCTCAATATGGCGACACGGTCTGACTAGGTGGGAGGCGGCGCTTTCATAGCTCTCAGCTTAAATTAGAGTCCATGAGTTGCATATTTTGGTTCAATGGGAGCTGTTAGAGCCGAATGGGTGCACGTTGGCTGCAGGAGGCACGAATGAATGAAAATCACGGCAATGCCGACGACGCGTACAAGAAATTTGCCTATGATCGAGCAGACTCTGATTTCTCGATGTCCAACACTTATGCGCGATCAGCCGGTCAGCTGGCTATCCTCATTAATGGCGGTGCTGCTACTGCGGTGATTGCCATTTTTGCGCGGCCTGGCGGCGCCGAGTTCACGGGCCCATTGAAGGCCATTCTACCCTGGGCTTTGGGTCTCTATGGGCTGGGAGCACTGCTTGGCACGGTCATGATGATCATCATGACCACAGCTATCGAGACCTGGGCAATTCACTGGATGGAACAAGCGGAAGGTAAAAGCGGCCGTAAGCTCGCTGGCAAGGCTGAGACCGCCTACAAATATGCACGAGCGTGCTTCCTAGCAGCCATCATCTGCTTTGTGGCAGGCGGCGTTCTTGTGGGGATTCGGCTCTGACCACGGCGCTGGCGGAGGCAGCACCGAATATCACCATCGCGCATGATTCTCGCGGCTATGTCCGCTGCACTCAACCCTGATAGAAAATCCCCGAGCCTATATGTTCGTGCAGCTCACGCTTTTCGCCCCGAATTGAGCCGTGAACACCCCCTGTTGCGGGGTTAAATCGTCGTATTGAGACGTCAATTTTTGCCCAGATTCTGCCAATTCAAATTTTGGCGTCGGCAGTCGTGGGGACCCTCGCACGCCTTCCTCTATATAAAGGTCCTATATAAAGGTCCTATGTATCTGTCATTGAGAGATAGAGATTATTGATCTGTTCTCTATAAGAAATACGTCTACAGAGCATACATAAGACAACTAGAATCGCGCCGCGCTATCCAAATTCAATCGCAGAAATTGCTCGCCACGGTGTCGTACGAGCGAACCGGCATGAACAGTTGCGCCTTCGGACTCAGCCTGACGTGCCGCCAAAGCATTAATTCGCTGTGGCAGTGCCGACCAAGGAAGGCCAGCAGCTCAACATGAATATCGGTAGGCGGGCGCTTCGTTGCCCCCGGCTGAAGTCTCCCATCTCGGCCAACTAACTTCTCCTTCATCGCCGTCGAGAACTTTGTGAAGTACCCCGCTAGCCCAGCCACATCCGGAATGTCGCGCATTTTTCGCGCTCGAAGCTTATGCCGCGGATGTCGCCGATACTTCGGGTGAGCGAGGATTCGCCGGTCGCGCAACTTCGCCCTAAAGCTGGGATAGGTATCCTTCAGGTTCTCCGACACGGCCTCCGGCGGCGCCCCCACCAAGACAAAATGCGCATGTACCAAAAATCTACGAAACTCAGGCCGCCATACGACCTCAATTGTTCCCATTACCAGGCACTTGTTGAACCGCCGAGCGAATTGGCGAGTCAGCATCGCCTTAAGTCGCGAGATATTTATGCGGTCCAGGCGGCCCGGCTTCACTAACCACGCCCGCCGAAAGATAGTGCCGAAGGTCGTGGTCGCGGTGGCAGACCAACGATCACAATGCGCTGCTATCTGCGGACCCACCACCATTCCAAATTCGCGGCTGCATATCGCGCACGCGGCATTCATGCAGCGAGACGACGGCCTACACTCCTCCAAGATTCGGGCCAGTTCGTGATGTACTGGATTAGCACTAGCCCTGAGATCCTTTACTCGAAGTCGCTGTTCTCTGTCGGCATCATCGGCCGACCATTCGTGCATCCTAGTTGCTTCCATGCGTCCCATTTGACGCCAACCCATGCTGCGCCGACGCGGGCGAAACAGCTTCGTCGTGGTCGGCTGTGAAGCGAACAGGCTGGGGGACCCGAATCCCAGTAGATCGTCATCCAGCATGTCAGGGACCGGCAGAAATCTGATCAGACATTAGCGGCTACCTTTGGGTAACCTGACGCTCTCGATCCGCCAGTCGTTGCCTTCGCGCTTCAAAGTACTCCGCAGCTTCTTAACGTCGGCACCGAAGGCTGCGATTTGCGCCGCGGCGTCCCCGGACAGGTACACCATCGGCATATTCGCGATGAATTTCTGCTGATGCACAGCTAGCGGATCGTCTTCGTCGGTCACGGCAAGCTTAGGTTCGGGTATAACCTCGTCGCCGACCAGCAGGCCATCGTCAGCGGCCTTCTCGATATCGTCGGCCGCATCCATACCGTCCCAGCCTACTCGGCCTGCGCCCTCTGCCATCGGAACGTCATTTTCCACATGGAGATTGGTCGCCTGGCTCAAGGCTTTTGATGCACGCAGCTTGGCATGGCGCATGGCCCAGGCGTCTACGCCGTTGCCTGGTGCCGAAATCTCCTCAACGAATTTCTCTGGGGGAATACCCTTGGCTAGTGCATAACGGATCGCCCGTCCGTCACGGCTCGCCGATTTATTGCTGGCGTCCTTCTCATACTTGCTCTTCGCGGGACGCCAAATATAGGTTCTGATCAGCAATGACAGAATTGATGTGTTGAACTCCTTTACGCCTTCCGTTTGTAAATGTCGGATTGAAATGGACATGAGCGCCGCCGGGTCTGCCGCCAGCCGGACGCAGATCCGATATACAATGGCCAAAAAAAGATAGAGGCATTGCCTCGACCGATCCATTGCTTGGCTAAGACGCGGAGCATTCTGGTAGAGATAAACCCAGTCATCGACGAACGTTCCGATGTCATCCTTAGGCAGCACGTGCGTTTTCGCTAAGTGATCCAGCTGATGACGTTCTACAGGCATCATCTCCGCCGAAAACACGGGCGGGCTAATGGTGTTGTTTTCTGACCGGTCGGCAATCTCGCTCATTGCTCCCAGCCTTTCGTGTTACGCGAAGGCCGCTGCCCAGCATTTACCCCCTCAGCAACGTTGTGCCGTTCCTTGTGAAATGGGCTATCGAGACGCGGCTCCGTCTCGACCGGCGCGTTTCCTCTAGCTCCCTCGGGACCAAGAGACGGATAAGCTCTCGCGAGCAAGGCGCGACGGTGCATAGGCACATAGTCTGGCAGTTCTTCGAGGTATCGCAGAATTTCTGATCTCAGAATCAGAGTCCGGCGTGAAGAAAGGTGAGGCTCTGAAGGATGCAAGACCTTCGCTCGGATGTGCCCCGCGTTAAGTTGGTTATAAAAGGTGGCCCTCGAGAAGCCACAAATGTCCGCGGCTTCTTCTGGCGAGAATGCCTCCCGCTGCACGAAGATGAGGATCGCCTGGATGATGCGGTCGACCGAGGCACCCGCACCAAGGGCTTCGCTGATCTCAGGAAACTTCTTTTTTGCCACGTTGTGTCACGCTGGCCATCGATTGACGACCATGGACAATTAACAACCCTCTACATCAACGCGGAACAGCCAAGGCGCCCGAATTGCGACAAGATTTTTTTGCAACTCGGGCCGCCGCCACTACGACCCGTTCAGTTTCTGGCGTGCCAACTCTCGTCGCTCTCATCTCTGGCGACAGAGTCTTTGGTAGGAACAGAGAGGTCCAGTTCCAAATCGTAGTTGTTGATCACATCACGAACGAGCGCGGTGTTCTTTTTTCTATCGAACTTATCTTTCGTCACGTCAGCGATCCGCAAGGTTTCGAGAACAAGCTTTCTAACCTCGCCATCCTCCATCTTGGGCTTCGCCACCTTCAAGTTGCGGATCAGATTAAAAATCAACGTCCGGCGTTCGGTCGCCCCCTTGCTCGCGTAGCTGCGCTTAATCGATTCGCCCGCCGCTTCTTCCAATGCAGACAAAGTCTCCTGCAGAACCTGGCGTGCACCTTCTTCTTTCTCGATGACGCTCCCCTTTAGAGCGAGGCTCCGGGCGACAACGATGCAGAAGCTGCGTTTAGCATCTGCACTGAATGATTTTTTTGCCGAGCTAGCTCCAGCGAGCATCAACCGAAGTAGTTCGGCTGCCCTCCTCATCCGTTTCAGTTGCCTCCGCCGGTGCCCTAGGGGTTCTTCATTCTTCCGGCGGGTCAGTGAGCCGCGATACACGCGCAAAATCTCGTCAATCGCATCCAACTGCTGTTCAAAGTCCCGAAACCTGGCAGAGCGAAGTAGAGGCGCGATCTTGTCGCGCTGATCCGAGGTCAAGAACCGCAATGCGTCTTGATCACTTTTCGTCGGCCGTTGGTGCTTCTTGGGAACGTAGCGCTTTCGCTTCATATCGCTCGAGCGCTAGATCAGCGCTGTCCATTCAGCCGTTCTTAGACGCGCTCATTTGTGGGTCGATTTGTGGGTCGCGCCATCGCCCAAATTATAACTGATTGTTTTTATAGGGCGAAACGACAGGGCTTGGCGGACAGGGTGGGATTCGAACCCACGATACCGTTGCCGGTATACCGGTTTTCGAGACCGGCGCCTTCAGCCACTCGGCCACCTGTCCTTCAGGATGG
>SYOC01000002.1 GCA_005804965.1 Pseudomonadota bacterium | reverse complement strand
GTACGGGGAGGCAGAGTGCCCAGAACAAGTCCGGCCAATTCCAAGACCACACGCGGGCGGTCAGTGACCTTCAACAGAAACTCTTCAGTTTGCGGTGTAGGAAAGCGCCGGCCATCCAGCACCCACGTCAACCCGCCTGCGGCGACGAGATTCGTATCTTGTCGAGGGCCAACGATTTCCAACGATCCCAAGTCCTCACCGAGGCGAAGAAAAGGTTGATGCGCTGACCGACGCAGTGTACTGATCACGGCGTGCTCGAATACACGTTCCAGCTCCTGGCCCAGGCGGGGATTGATGCCCGTGAAATCGCCCTTCAATACTACGCCGAGAGCCGCTTCGCAGATACGCGGTCCGGCAGGGCCGCGAAGCGCACGTTTGAGTGTGGGGACGGGGATGGACTGAAGGCTGTCCAGCACTGCTTCGCGCAATTGCTCGCCGGCGTCAGGAGCGTCCGCGTCCGGAAGGCCTAAGCTCCGTTCGACCTTACGAACGTGCTGGGCGAAACCACCACAGCGGTCGAGCGGAAGGCCTGCTTGGTGAAGAAACTCGGCGACGATGTTGTGGCCTCCCAGTTCTGCGGGTGGAAGCCATACGGCCATTGTCTTCCGGCAAGCGTTGCGGAACCGTTGTGCAAACTTATCGCGTTGATTGGGCGGAACGATTACACCAATCAGGTCACTGAATTTCTCCCAGAACGCGCCCGCTTCATAGGCTTCGCCTGCTTTGCGGGCGAGCCAGACGGCGAGACAGGCCGGGAACTCGCGCAGCAACACGAAGAGGGTTTTCCATGGTGGGTGCGAAGATTGCGATAGTTCAAGTTCAACGGTAACGAGCCGGTGAATGATCTCTGATTCCTCCTCTGACAGTGCTGCGAGGCCGAGCACGGGAGGACAATTGTCCCCCAAGAAATCCACGTTCCACTTCGCCTCCAGATTTTTCAGAGTCATGTATTTATCCGGCTCATCTTACCGTCTTGTGTGTAACATAGCTTCGCTCAAATCGAAGTTCATCTCCATACAGCGCCGCACGATAGTGTCAGAATCGTCGACGCAGAGATCGTACGCATCCGCCCTTCCTCAACAATCAAATGCTCATCGAAGCGTCAACCGTTTGCGGCCAGTACTTTATCCATCGCCGTCACCAGCTCTTGGACGTGGCCGACGGAGACCTGCATTTCTTTCTTTTCTTTTTCGCTTAGGTCGAGTTCGATCACCCGTTCGACACCGCCAGCACCAATCTGTACTGGTACGCCGAAGTAGACACCGTTGATACCGTACTCACCTTCCAGATACGCAGCGCAAGGAAGGACTTGCTTCTTGTCAAAGAGATGCGCTTCGGCCATCTGAATGGCAGCAGAAGCTGGGGAGTAGAAAGCGGACCCGGTTTTCAACAAAGCGACAATCTCACCGCCAGCTTGCCGGGTGCGTTGTTCGATTTCCTCAAGCCGCTTGGCGGGAATAAGCCGTTCGATCGGCTGGCCAGCGACTTGGCAGTAGCTACGCACCGGCACCATGTCGTCACCATGCCCACCCAGCACCATCGCCGTCACGTTCTGCACTGACACATTCAATTCTTGTGCGATGAAGGTACGGTAACGAGAGGAATCGAGCACGCCAGCTTGTCCGACCACACGATTCTTGGGAAAGCCCGTCACTCGTTTGCAAAGCGTCACCATCGCATCCAACGGGTTCGTAATCACGATCACGAAAGCGTTCGGCGCATATTTCGCGATGTTTTCCGACACTTCGCGCATGATTTTGCAGTTGATGCCCAAGAGGTCGTCTCGACTCATCCCAGGCTTGCGTGCAACACCCGCTGTCACGATGCACACGTCCGCACCTTTAATGTCGTCGTATTTCGTCGTGCCGGTAATGTTGACGTCGTAGCCTTCAATGGGTCCTGCTTCGAAGATGTCTAACGCCTTACCTTGCGGCACACCGTCAATCACGTCGTACATCACCACATCGCCCAAGCGCTTCAACGCGCAGAGATGAGCAAGAGTACCACCAATGTTACCGGCCCCAATAAGTGCAATTTTTTTTCGCGCCATGAATCTTTCTCTAGATGTCTCGGAGAGAAGCAAGCAGGTTTGGCGTGCGCTCAAGCCCTTGCCCCTGTATTTGTGAGTCAAAAGTCGGGGGAAATATGCCAAACTTTGCCGAACCTGTCTAGGGGGAGGTTCGGAGGTCAGGACACGGCAGCGAGGCTCCGCTCATCCGCCGAAACTCGGCTTCAGGCTTTCTCACGTAGGTTGGCGTCAACGTACCAATGACACTAGACCCGCCCTGACTGAGCCGCTCCCACGCGAGGAGAGCAACCGTTCCACCTCGAGGATGGTACTGCGAGAAAGGTAAGAGCTTCGCCAAAGGACCGCACTGCTCATGAAGCAATGCTTCATAGCGCTCAACGCCATCACCAAGAAAAAGACAAGGCTCCTCAAGGGTGGAAAAAAACTCGTGCGGGGCAACAACTTGGTCGGCAGATTGGCGATGAATCTGGCCGTGGCAGTCGCGGCGAAAAAATGCCACATAGACCTCGGCTTTTCGCGCATCCAGCACGGTGCAGATAGCGCCTTCCCAATCGTTGACCGTACGCGCGAGGGCCTCCAAAGTAGACACGCCGACGACCTGCTGCCCCAACGCATAGGCAAAACCCTTGGCCGTACCAAGCGCCACCCGCAGCCCGGTGAAGGAACCTGGTCCAATCGAAACCCCGAGTCCTTGCACCTCCTGAAGGGTGCAATGGCTATCTTCCAACAAATGCAGGATAAGGGGGAGAAGCGTCTCCGTATGATTCGCCGTCGAGAGATGCGCTCGCTCTGCAACAATCTCGCCGTCGCAAACAATCCCTACACTTGCGATGCGCGTCGCGGTATCGATACCGAGAATATGCACCCAGCCACCACGCTAGCCAACGAGTCGGGCGATATCGTTGTAGAAAACGATGACGATCAGGGAAATGATTACGAAGAACCCAACGCGCCATGCCATCTCCCTGGACCGCAAACTGAGCGGGCGGCCAAGAATCGCCTCAATAGTAAAGAAGAAGAGATGTCCGCCGTCGAGCACAGGAATAGGCAACAGATTGAAGATAGCGAGATTCACGTTGATGATAGCGGCAAAGCGAAGCAGGTATTCCAGCCCGAGTTTCGCTTGCTGCCCAGCAACTTGGGCGATCAGAATAGGCCCGCCGAGTTCTTTGGCAGAGACTTCGCCGCGAAAGAGCTTGAATAGGCTGACGGTAATCAATTTCGACCACAGCCACGTCTGCTCGGCACCTAGGACCACAGCTTCGCCTACAGAAACCGTCTTGGTTTGCGAGGCCTGCATAATGCCAATAGCATATTTTTTCTCTTCAGCATCACTGGGCAGGTCGTCGCGCAACTTTGGGGTCACAGCTAGCGTCACGCTTTGTCCCGTCACCTTCTTTTTTACGACCACCTGGGTTTCTTTGCTTTGCGCTTGCTGGATGAGCTTCGCCATATCTTCCCAGGTTTTCACCTCCGTCCCACCGACACTGAGGACTTCGTCACCAGATTCGATTCCGGCTTTTTGTGCTGGCCAGCCTTCCTGCACTCCTCCGATCGTCGGCGTGTCCAGCGGCAGGTTCACACCAAAGGAGGCAAAAGTGACGGCAAAAATCACGAACGCCCAAAAGAGGTTCGACGAAGGACCAGCCGCGACGATGAGAAACCGCTTCCCCACCGGCTTATGCGAGAAAGAGATGCGCTCCAGCGCCGGGTCGATTGCTTCGCCAACTTCCTCTCCCACCATTTTGACGTAACCGCCGAGCGGAATGGCACTCACCATATATTCAGTTTCGCCGACCCGCTTGCCAAAAAGTTTGGGACCAAATCCAAGGGAAAATCGCTCCACACCCACGCCCGCCCATTTCGCCACAAGAAAATGGCCCAGTTCGTGAACGAAAACAATTAACCCGAAAACGATGACGACTTGCAGAATAATCGCGATATTTGAGAAATCCATGAGCGCCCTCTCCTTTCACGTCCCGAGAGCTTACCTCAAGAGTCGTTCATAGTAGTAGATAAAGGCGGCAGGGAAAAGCAGGCTATCGAGCCGATCAAGAATGCCACCATGGCCGGGCAACAAGCGGCCCGAATCTTTCGCTCCAAAAGCCCGCTTGATTGCCGACTCACATAAATCACCAACTTGCGCCAACACCCCTGCCACAAGCCCGAGACACACAAACTCCAGTGACGATCGTTGAGGAAAGAACCATAACCAAGCGCAGAGTGCGCCGCTCAGATTGCCTAGGACGGACCCGAGACTGCCCTCTACGGTTTTTCCCGGGCTAATGTGAGGAATGAGTTTTATTTTTCCCCAGGTGCGACCGACCGCGTAGCCGGCAGTATCTCCCAGCATCGCGACGAGAAAAACGAAAAATATCCAGCCAATGCCATCCGGCATCTGGCGAAGAAGCGCAAGGTGAGGCACCAGAAAGCCGACATACATGACGCCAAGCAGGGTTGCGCCTACGCGCTGGATGCCATGCTGAGGATTTTTTTCTGAAAGAGAGGCCACAAGAACCAAGAAGAGCCCTCCCATCATGACGGCGTTGAGCATGGTGGCGTCCGTCACGAGCAACGTGCCAGCGATTACCATCCCCCAGGTCATGCCTAGCACTGACGCAAACGCGAACTGGGCACCGAGGAAAGCAAAATATTCGTAGAGTCCTAGCGTAGTGAAAGCGAAGATCAGAGCAGAGAACAGCCAGGAGGGGGCGTAAGCGAGCAGCCCAATAAGAGGAGGGAGCGCGAGAACAGCAGTGAGCAGGCGAGCACGCAGCACGAGAAAATCTAACGCGCCACGCGCCGCAATTCTGTGGTCGGTTGCTGCTCTGTCGTGCGGCCAAAACGGCGCTCGCGGCCTTGATAATCGGAAAGCGCACGCAAGAATTCGTCCCGCCCAAAATCAGGCCAGAGCGTTTCCGTCACATAAATTTCGGCATAAGCGACCTGCCACAAAAGAAAATTGCTGAGGCGAAATTCTCCGCTCGTACGAATAAGCAGGTCGGGGTCAGGGATGTCATTCGTCCATAAATATCGGGAGAATACACGTTCGGTAATCTCTTGCGGCGTTAATCGTCCAGCTTGCACGGCAGTCGCAAGAGCACGCGCTGCCGCGACGATTTCTTCGCGACCGCCATAGCTGATAGCGAGTACAACAGTGAGACCGTTATTTGTACTGGTAGTGTGCACGGCTTCAGCCAAAGCCGTTTGCACTGAAGAAGGAAGGCGACTCAGGTCGCCAACAGCACACAAGCGGATGTTATTCTGCATGAGCCTGTGTAGCTCCGTGCGCAGATACCGGCGCAACAAGCCCATCAGAGCACGGACTTCGCCAACTGGACGTTGCCAGTTTTCGGTAGAGAATGCATACAAGGTCAGGTATTCGAGGCCGATTTCTCCAGAAGCTTCGACGATGGCTTGGACTGTTGCTTTTCCACGTTTGTGACCTTCCACACGTGTCAGGCCACGTCGCTGCGCCCAACG
>SYOC01000048.1 GCA_005804965.1 Pseudomonadota bacterium | reverse complement strand
TGCGCTCACTTCGGAGGCGACGTTAAAGCGGAATATTAGAGGTCATCTGAAGAAGCTCGGGTTCACAAAAGACGATAAAGGCGAGCTAGTCGCGCCGGTGGACACGAAAGACAGTATACGTCTGCTCCACGCGATGCAGCGGCATGATCGGCTAACACAGCATAGGGATTTTGTTGGAGCGCAGTGGCCGCTGCTAAAAAATCACTTTGCTGACGGAGCGGATGTGGTGCCAGCTAAGGTCTCTCCACGGCTCGAATTGGTGGAGGCGAGCACTTGGCAGTCTGACTTGTTTAGATTGGTTGGCCTGTCATGGTCCGTTCCGGTGTCTATGGGGTTTGGCAGAAGACTCAGATACTTGGTTTGGGACGACGCCAATGGAAAGCTAATGGGTATCATGGCGCTCGGCGATCCTGTGTACAACCTGCGGACCCGTGACGAATCGGTCGGTTGGACGCTCAAGCAGCGCAGCAAGAGATTGGTAAATGTCTTAGACGCCTACGTCGTCGGGGCAGTGCCACCGTATAGCTTTTTACTAGGTGGCAAGCTGATAGCGTCTCTGATCCGAACCAAAGATATCAGAAATGATTTTAGGGAGAAGTACGCCAATACAAAGGGCATCATTTCGAAAAAGAAAAAGAAGGCTCAGTTGGTATTAGTAACGACGAGTTCCTCGCTTGGTCGGTCGTCGATGTACAATCGCGTCGCGTTGGGTGGCGTGAAATATTTGAAGCCTATCGGGTACACCGGCGGTTGGGGGCACTTTCATGTCCCGGACGACCTCTTCCTAAAGCTCCGTGCTTATCTTCGTCATCACAAACACGGCTATGTCGATGGTCATAAATTTGGAGATGGCCCTAACTGGCGGTTGCGAACAATCCGGGCTGCCTTCGACAAGCTGGGCTTTGGTGCTGACCTCTTGCGTCACGGGATCAAGCGTGAGGTCTACGCCTGCGAACTTGCGACAAACACTAACGAAGTACTCCGCGGCGAGAAGAAAAGGGCCTATTGCCGCGCCCTTAAGACCGTCAAAGAAGTCGGCGAACTCGCCCGCCAGAGATGGCTAATTCCGCGGGCTGAACGGCACCCCGATTACACTGCGTGGAAAAAGGAGAGCTTCGGAAGCTTGCTGACACCGCAAGTTGTAGTGCAACATAAGGGTGAGAATCTGGGGAAAGATCTCGCAAAGAAGTCGATGGCGGGGGGCGCGTGGACAGGGCCAGGGAAGTCGGCAGCGGGCAAATAGTTTTCGCCAGCAAGGCAAAAACTTACCGGAGCTACATCTGCCCTGTATGTAAGGCGGACGTTTTCCTAAGGGCGGGGGATTACCGAGAAGCGCATTTCGCCCACAAGAGCGGAATGGGGAGCGACGATTGCGATCTTTACCATCGCAGCTTTGATATCCAGGCGCCGATTAGCCCAATCGTTTCCGGATGGGCGATTGATCCAAACTTCAAGATACGTCCCAAATACCTATCCATTGAGATCGACAAAGGAGAAGGCTCCAGTTCGTCGGGTCGTGGAAACTGGAGTCTGCATCTGACATTGCCCCAGGCGCCAACCGATAAGGGGCAAATCCACATTGATCTGGGTAGAGAGAAACGAAAAGTCCCATTAAGCAAACTCGTTCTATCCGAACAGACCTATCCGGTAGATATGGGATTAAATGAGTTCAAAGCTCTATGGCGCAGCCCAGAAGTACCGGATGACTACTTTGAAGCCGTTAGCGATCCGCTGCAGCTTTCGGCGAATTTCGCATCGGCGTTCGAGGCGTCTTCGGTAAAACACAAGCCACTTACGCGGCGGTTGGTTTGGGGCGAGTACTACTACTTCATTTGGTTCTCTACAGTTCCGTCTGACTTCCCGCAGGACTTTGCCGTCCAGCGATTGGCCAAGAGAGGGGAATGGTCTTGCGCCCTTGTTCAACTTCCCGAACAGGGGGAGAAAGAGCCAAAAGAATGGCTTCAGAAATTCTGTGGTCTTGTGCCAGAGCGTCAATCGCGGAAGTGGGCGATAATTCATCCGGTGCCAAGACGACGCAATATCTATGGCGAAATAAACGTCAGCAGCCTCGCTAGCCTCGTTGTTGGGTACTTTCAGCCAGTAGGCGGTGAGTGGACGATTGGTGCAGTCGCAGACGGAGAAGCACATGCTTGCGCGCTGCAAAGCGTCGGCTGGCACCTGTTCGAATACGCATCGGATGAAAGTGCGGGGTATGACCGGCTTCGCCTGCGCTCCGATGAGCAAGACCTGGCCACGCTGGTTGCCGAGAAATTGCAATATCGGCCAGTAGCCTCGGTCCAAGTGTTGTTCCGCGACCACGCATCAGGCCGGATGACGCTTCAGCAACTTCACCAGGAGCATGTCCTTGCCCACCTGCAAAGCGTCAGATCAGGAAAGTCAGAAATTGTAGAAGTGCGGCTGCCAGAACGGGTTTCTGGCTGGGTCAAACTCCGACATTGTCGAACGGGCGTATATTCCGAAGAAAAGCTATGCAACGGGAAGGCGTCAGGCGAGGGTAGTCGCCTGGAGGTGCTTGAGGCCCCTGCGCTCGCCAAAATAAATATAGGCCTAGCTGCGGAAGAGACGGAGGTCGTCCTCGATTTTGGCCATTTTGGTATCCTCGCATTTCCACCGCTCCCTCGCCGACGAGAACAGGCCGACGACCTCTCGGCGTCTTTGCGTAAGAAGATATTGTGGCTCTGTTCTCAGTCGAGCAACTGGAACCACGAGGGCGTGGCGATTTCTCGTCTCTCTGATGCAAAACTCGTTGAGCATTATTGGACCACGAGATTTGACGCGAGGTGGGTCGCGCATGCTCGTGCAATTGGCCATCAACTGAAGAGGGGACGGGGCAAGCTGCTTCCTGGTAGCGGTGGGGTGCGGCCCGGATAACTGAGACACCCGGCTGCGGTAATTTGAACTGCAACTGGAGGTGTTGGTATGACGAAAGAAGAAGCTCTCAAGCCCGAAGGGATGCCGGAG
>SYOC01000047.1 GCA_005804965.1 Pseudomonadota bacterium | reverse complement strand
GAATCGGACTGTGGCTGGAAATCAACACCGCCTCTGGCGTTTCATCAATGATGAGATCTACACCAGTCGCCGCTTCGATCGCGCGGATATTGCGTCCTTCACGGCCAATGATACGGCCTTTCATGTCATCGCTGGGGAGATGGATGGTCGACGCCGTGCGGTCCATCACAAACTCACCAGACAGGCGTTCGACAGCAATGCTGATGACCTTTTTTGCACGACGCTCGGCTTCTTCCCGGGCCTCTTCCTCGATTTGCATCATGCGTCGTGCCGCATCATGTCGCGCCTCTTCGATCATTTGGTCCATGAGGTGTTGCTTTGCCTCATCACGGGTCATCGTCGCGACTTGTTCTAAACGTTTACGCGTATCTTCAATCAGCTTGGTATATTCCTGGTCTTTTTGCTGAAGTGTCTCTTCTCGTCCTTTCAACTGCTGTTCACGCCGCGTCTGTTCGTTATCGCGGGCGGTTAAAGTCTCGGCACGTTTTTCCAGAGATTCTTCTCGATTTTGCAGGCGTTTTTCGTTCTGTTGGATTTCGCGGCGACGTTCTCTGACCTCTTTTTCCGATTCTCCTTTTGCTTGCAGAACGAGATCTTTCGCTTGAATCTGCGCCTCTTTCTTCAGCGCATTGGCTTCTTTCCGTGCTTCATCAAGAATCTTCCGAGTTTCTTCCTCCGCATTGGTAATTTGTTGTTGTTGCTGGCGCTGCCGCAGATACATCACTGTCCCCATCCCAGCAGCACCGAGGACAATGCCCAAGGGGATACATATCAACCAGTCCATGGCTCTCGAACCTCCTTCCGACCTCAAGGTAGAAGGGCGTCCCCCCTCTTACCTTTCTGTTCGTCTTCACTTGCCGTCCGTTTCTTCGACTTCACCAACAGCACCGGCAAGCCAGAGTATAGTTCTTAGCAAAGAGCCCCCCCTACCGGATAGGGAGGTAGTTGCTCTCCTCGTACTGAAGAGAAAGAACCTTGTGGAGGGAAGAGTGAGAAAGGAAGACGTAGGCCGGGCGACGATGGCAAAACGTCGCGAAGGGCAATGACTTTGCTAGGTCTTCGGCTGATACTTCGCCGGAGACGCAGCATGATCCGAGGTTTCCTCTTGGGCAATGCGTTCAAGAATCAAGGCGGACAGACGTTCGATTTCTTTTTGGGTATCGGCTTCTCTCTGTAACGCTTTACGATGCTCGGCGGATAGACGTTCGATTTCTTTTTGGCTATCGGCTTCTCTCTGCAGCATCTTTTGATACTCATCCGCAATATCTAGCGCCACCATAATGGCGACTCGGAGCGGCACGGCGGTCTTCGCGGCTTCTCCCTTGTGGCGCAGCCGCTGGTCCACATAGGAGGCGATCTGTCGGATAGAACGCTCGTCGTCTTCGCTATTCACGATGAAGGTCTGATTGTAGATCTCGACCTCGATCCGTTTTTTCATCCCCTCATCCCCTCATCCGTACTCTCATCGTTAGAGATCCAACCCCGTCAGGCGGTCGAGGATCTTTTCTAGTCGTTCTTTAACCTCGTCGCGTTCTTGTTCGTATTGCTGCACTCGCGATAGGAGCGTTTCACATTCGTGTTCCCGCGCTTCTAGGCGCGCCAACAAGGCCGCTTTTTCCAGGCGCACCTGCTCGTGGCGAGCGAGAACACCCACGACTTTTTCTTCTAGGATCTTTAGACTTTCTAACGCCATAACCAGAAGGATCTCAAGCGGATGTGATCCTAAGAGTCCCCGGCTCGCATGTCAAGCGAAACTTCGTCTTCACTCGACGAGAAGATCGCATCGACGAACTCTTGTGCGCTAAAATCCTGCAAATCTTCGGGGCGTTCGCCTAAACCGAGACAGCGGATGGGTACGCCCAGGCGATCAACGATAGCGAAAGCGACACCACCGCGTGCCGACCCATCCATTTTCGCCAAGATAATTCCGGTCAGAGGGAAGGCGTGTTGGAACGCCTGCGCTTGGTTGAGCGCGTTTTGCCCGGTCGAAGCGTCGAGGACGAGCAAAATCTCGTGCGGAGCCTCGGGCAGTTCGCGGGCAATAATCCGCTGCACCTTCTTGAGTTCTTCCATAAGTGGAGTTTTGGTATGCAGCCGTCCAGCCGTGTCGATAATCACCACGTCCACGTCGCGGGCAATCGCCGCACGCACCCCATCAAAAGCCACGGCCGCAGGAGACGCCCCGCTTGCGTGTTTGATGCACTCCACCCCAAGCCGTTGCGCCCAGATATCTAACTGCTCGATGGCAGCGGCACGAAAAGTATCTGCCGCCACCACAAGCACTTTCTTCTGCTGCTGGAGGAAGCGCGCGGTCAGCTTGGCGATTGAAGTCGTTTTGCCTACCCCGTTCACCCCCACCATCAGGATCACCCACGGCTTCGCTGCACCCAGCACGAGCGGAGGTGACGGGGCTTTCTGTAAAAGGGTCAGGAGTTCGTCTTTCAGATAGGCTTTGAGATCTTCGGCATTTTCAGGCCGTTGCTGCCGACAACGCTCTTGTAAGCGCCCTACCAAAGCGGTCGAAGTGCGTACTCCAACATCCGCCATAATCAGCGCTTCTTCCAATTCGGCCAGGACCTCGTCGCTAAACGGACGGCCACGGAACAAGCGGTCGATAGGAGCAATAAAGACGCGACGCAACCGCGCTAAGCCGCGACGCCACAGCGATTGACGCTGGATTTGCGAAGAAGATGAAGAGAGCGTCGTTCCTGTGATCAGAGCGTCAGGCTCATCTTCAACTGCGGCATCAAGAGAGAGATTCGGCAGAGAGGCTGGGATCTCAGCCTCCATCTCAACTTCAGACTCAACAGCCGGAGATTCGTTCTTCTTTCTTCGCCACGGAAGCCATTGCGCCATCAGGAAACCTGTACAGAGACAATCGTCGACACCCCAGGTTCCTGCATCGTCACCCCGTACAAGGTGCTTGCCGCCTCCATGGTGCGTTTGTTGTGGGTAATCAGAATAATCTGCGTAGTCTCACTCATTTCACGAATGAGTTGGTTAAAGCGCCCGACATTGGCATCGTCCAGCGGAGCATCGACCTCGTCCAGCACGCAGAACGGGCTAGGGCGAATCAAAAATAGCGCAAAGGTAAAGCTGAGAGCGGCCAGGGCTTTTTCCCCACCAGAGAGCAGTTGCAACGAGCGTAGGCGTTTACCCGGCGGCTGCACTTCGATTTCTACACCGCTTTCCGCCACATCGGCCTCATTAGTCAAAGAAAGCTGGGCCTTTCCACCTTCCACCAAACGGCTGTACACCTCACGGAATTTATCGGCCACGAGCAGGAAAGTTTCACGCAAACGTTCACGCGATTCGCGGTTCAGTTTGGTGATGGTCGTTTGCAGATCGTCCAACGAACTCTTGAGATCCGCCTCTTGGGATTGCAGGAACGTTGCTCGCTCCTCGACTTCAGCCAATTCCGCAGCGGCCCCCGGGTTCACTTCGCCAAGGCGAGCGAGCTTGTCGCGTAGCTCTTGCCGACGCTCTTCTCCAGTAGGGACATCCAGCGCTAGCTCTTGGTATTGGGGAAGCACTTCTTCCAAGCTCAGTGCGTAACGATCACGTACAGTCTCGGCAACATACTCCTGCCCTGCCCGCTTCTGGGCCAAACTCACTTCTGTGGCAGTTTTTTCCTCTTGCAAACGGTCGTGGGTCTCACGCAAGTGTTCGAGTTGAGCCTCATGCGTTTTGCCTAGATGCCGCGAACGCTCGCACGCAGCCTGCCGTTCGGCTTGTTCTTGTACGGCGAATTCGAGATCGTCTCGGGCTTGGACAAGACGATCCGCCAGCTCGGTGAGCGTTCGTTTGATCTTGTCGATTTCCCCGCTCGCCGAGGCAATGTCTCGTTGGCAAACAGAAAGACGTTCTTCCAGTTCGTGCTGTCGTTCTTGGGTCCGTTCCATTTGCACGCGCAGGCTTTGCTGACGCTCACGGCGTTCCGCCACACGCACCCGCAGATCGTCGCTGCGCGAACGTTGCTGCTCCAACTCCGCTTTCGCTTGGGCGATCTCGCCCTGCCACGTGGCCAAGGCCGCTTCTCTTTCTTGGCGGCGAACACGCAGTTCCTGTTCTCGGGTCTCTCTGGCTAAAATGTCCTGACTGAGAGATTGCTGCTCGCCGAGCAAGGTCTGGCTCTCGTAGGTCACGCTGTCTTGCTTATCCAGCAGACGACGATGTTCGCCGTCCAACCTGCCTTCTTCACGTTGCAGGGCTTCCCGCTCTTGCCCGAGCGTGCGGGCTTCGGCTTCCAACAGAAGAATCGCACCTTCCAGCTCTTGCTGCTTCGACTTCATCTCCTGGCGACGCTGCACCAACTCAGCCACCACCGCTTCTTGTTGCGCGACCGATTCATGCAGTGTACGGATCTCGCGCCGTCGTGCGAGCAAAGCTTCCTCGGCAAACTTGTCGCCACCACCGCTCACGACACCATGCGAAGAGATCACATCCCCATCCAAAGTCACGAAAGTGCGTTGCACACCATTTTGTTGCCACAAGTGAAAGCCGGACTCCAGGCTCGGCACCAAGACAGCTTCGCCGAGCAGAGACTCGGCCACCGTGCGATAACGAGGATCGACCGTGAGTACATCCAATAGTGGCGTAGCTCCATCTGCGCTCGCCAATCCAATAGACTCGTGCTGGGTGCTCGTATTCTCAGCGTTCGTATAGATCGCACCGGCTCCCATGCGAGGAAACAGCGGAATAAAACTGCCGCGACCAGCACCGGCCTCACGCAGATAGGCCACGGCCTTGAGTCCATCCTCAACCTGTGACACCACCACATATTCCAGCTTCTCACGCAGCACCGCCGCCACCGCACGTTCATAGGCTTGCGGGACCTCAACGACCTGCGCCACGGCACCATGAATACCAGCCGAAGCTTCGGCGTTGGCCATAATGGCGCGCACGCCTTGCGGATACTGCTCGAATCCTTCCTCCAACTCTTGCAGCGTTGTCAGACGAGCACGCAGTTCAGCCTGTCGCGCCCAGGCTGACGTCAGTTCGCCTTCGAGTTGTTCGGCAGAACTCGCCATCTCGCGCAAATCCCCGGTCTTCTCCTCGCGCTGTTGCTGACCAACCTCCAGACGCTCACGAATCCGCGCTAACCGGCCCTGCGTTGTCACCAGCAACTGCTCAGTCTCAGCACGAAGATTGGCAATACGCTCCGCCTCACGAGTCAGGGTTTGCAAACGCTGAGCAATCTCGCTGGCGCGGCGACGTGCGTACGCCAAGGCATTCTGCACCTGGGCTTCCTGGGTCAACAGATCGACAATTTGAGTTTTGATCTCCTCGCCGGCAGCCTCGCGCTGAGCCAAGGCGTGCTGTAGTTCACCAGCCTCCTGCTCATAACCACGTAACGCCTGCTCCTCTTCTTGCAACGTATCCAAGGCAGCAGCGCTCTCTTCAGCAAGCTGGCGCAATTCATCAAGCGCACCGGCACGCTTCTCGTCGATGCTGGCAGCCTCATCTTGCGCAGCCGTCACACGCACCGCGTTCTGCTGCTCTTGTTGCAGCAAAAACTGCTTACGCTGCTCACCTTGTTGCAGGGTACTTTCCAAAGTGCGGCGCTGTTCCTCCACCGCTCGCAGCTCAGATTCCTCACGAGAGAGATCCGCCAACGTTTGCGCACGCTCGACTTGCAGGCGTTGTTCTTCCTCAGCGATTTGGGATTCTTGCGCGAAGAGAGCAGTACGCTGGCTAGTGAGCGCGGAGAGTTCCTGATCGAGAACACGATGCGCCTGGCAGAGCAGCGTCAGGTCCACGGTTCGCAACTCATCCTGAAGCGAGCGATATTGTTCAGCCTTTTTGGCTTGACGGCGGAGCGAGCCTACCTGACGCTCAAGCTCACGCAGCAGATCCGCCACTCGCGCGAGATTCTCCTGCGTGCGTTCCAGCTTGCGTTCAGCAGCGATACGGCGATTGCGAAACAGACTCACGCCAGCGGCTTCTTCCACCAACAGGCGAATTTCTTCGGGTTTGGCGTTAATCAGGTGATCGACTCGGCCTTGTTCGATCATTGAGTAGGCTTTGGTGCCAGCACCGGTGCCGAGGAAGAACTCAACGATATCGCGGAGCCGACAAGGGACTTTATTAAAGAGGTATTCGGACTCACCGGAACGGAAGTAGCGCCGCGAGATCATCACCTCCGTCCAGTGGGGCTGGACCAGAACGTGAGATCCATTCACACCATCGGGACCATTCACACCGTTCGTGCCATTGGCACTATGCAGGCCATTGGTACCATTGCCATTCGCGCCGTTCAGGATTGGAGGAGCATCACCATTGCCGTTCTCCAAGACCAGCGTGACCTCAGCCATACCCATAGGCGAGTTGCGTTCATTGCCCATGAACACGACATCGCCCATCTCCTGGCCACGGAGATGCTTCGCACTCTGCTCACCCAGCACCCAGCGCAGGGCATCAACGACATTGGATTTGCCACAACCGTTGGGACCAACGATCGCAGTGATACCGGAAGGAAAAGACAGCGCCGTTTTATTGCGGAAAGATTTGAACCCGACGAGTTCGATTTGCTTGATACGCATCTGCCCCACGCGACAACCTCCGAATCCCCCACCGCCTCATCATTCCCCAGTGTCCAAGTGTTCACCTGTCAGAGCGGGAAAACCATCAAGGGACAGGACCCAAAAATTTGCCGACCACTATATATTGTGGGGGGGAGGAATGCTAGCGTTCCAACAACTCCGCATTCCAATACGCTACGTCAACAGGGCTCAGGTAAGGCAGCCATTCTTCGTAGCGCTTGAAACTGAAGGATTCGAGCATGAACGGTGTCCACTCGGGCCGCATGGGCTTGTGAATGAGACGCATCTTCGCTTCTTCTGGGAGCAGTCCGCCTTTGACCCGGTTGCAGGTGAAGCACGAGCAGACGACGTTTTCCCAGGTCGAAAGCCCTCCACGTGAGCGCGGAATGACATGATCAAGGTTGAGGTCGTGACGCGGGAAGCGCTGTCCGCAGTACTGGCAAGTGTTCTTGTCGCGAGCAAAGACGTTGTAACGGCTGAAGCGCACTTGTCGCTTAGGCACGCGGTCATACGCCACCAAAAGAATGACGCGCGGGACGCGCACCAAACGGTCGGTCAGATGGATGGTATCGTCGTGAAGCGAGGCGGATACCGCACTCCAACTCTCGAAGTCGAACGTGCGATATTGGTGGTCAACGGCTTTGGCAATGCCTTGATAGAGCAGTGCAAAGGCGCGTCGCACGGATGTGACATGCACTGGGAAATAGGACCGGTTGAGTACCAAGACTTTGGTGTTTAACACGCTCGCCCCTCCCAACTCCCCGCAAAAGAAGGATTTTTTCGTGCTTCAGCGTACCGGCCCCTCGGAGCGCTGTCAAGATTTTTCACGAAAGTTTCATGAGGCCAGCGCGATTTCTTGCGCGGTCATTTCCTCCAAGCGACCGCGTTCCGCGAGAAACGCTCCGACTAAATCGTGAAATTGGGCAGCACTGCCGAGCTGCCTAATCCCACGTTTCAATGCAGTACATGGGCCAAACGCTTTGGCATACCAATCGATCATCTTACGGAATTGCAAACAGGCAATATGCTCACCGCGCAGCTCTACCACGCGCAAAAAATGGCGGGTCATAAACGCCACGCGCTCCAACAATGTCGGTGCAGGAGGCAACGCTGCACCGTCCAACCCAGCGCGAATTTCCCTGAATACCCAAGGATTCGCCAACGCCCCACGGCCAATCATCACACCAGTGCAGCCGGTGTCATCGAACATGCGTCGAGCGCTACGCACATCGCGCACATCACCATTCCCGATAACCGGCATAGCAGTAACGGACTGCACGACGGCACGAATCCCAGCTATATCCACGCTTCCGCCGAACTGCCCTTCTCGCGTGCGACCATGGATCGCCAGCGCTGCTGCACCGGCGTCCTCAAGAATCGGTGCTAACTCCACGGCATCGAGGCGTGAGCCATCCCAGCCGAGGCGTGTTTTCACGGTCACAGGAATAGTCACTGCGCGGACAATCATTTGCACAAGAGCGCCAGCTTTGCGTGGATCTTGCAGCATGGCAGCACCAGCACCACGCGATACCACTTTCTCCACCGGACAGCCCATGTTGAGGTCCACCACCGCAGCCCCCCGCTCCTGCGCGAGCTGCGCCGCGTCGCGAATTTCTTCGGCCACGGCACCGAACAACTGCACGGCTAGCGGATGATCGTCGCTGGTGGTCTGTGCCAAGTCCAGTGCTTTGCGCTGCTGCTCCAGAAACGAGCGGGCATGAATCAATTCGGTGGCAGCTAGGCCGAATCCGCCAATTTCGCGCATACACAAACGAAACGGCAACGTGGTGTAGCCAGCAAGAGGGGCAAGGAGCAAATTCGAGGTCAACCGTAGGGACCCGATAGACAACTGTCCAGTCACAAGAAGAACCCTCTCCTCACATCCATCCGTATTCGCTAAGACCGAGCGTTTAACGAAATCCCCATTTCTCTTGAAACCAACATGGGGGGGGGCTAAGGTGAACGCATTATAAGTTTAGGAGCAAATCGCGTGCAATGGAGTATCGCTGAGGCAAAACAAAAATTCTCCGCAGTGCTGCGAGCCGTCACCACGGAACCGCAGCAGATTCTTGATCATGGACAAGTGGTGGCAGCTGTCGTCGATGCTCCAACCTTCGAGGCTTTTCAGGCATGGCGGCGGCAGCAGGAAACAACATCCTTGGCCGAGGCTTTCACTGAACTGCGCCAAATATGCGCCGAAGAACATTATTCACTAGCAATCCCCATCCGTAGGGATCGGGACAATGCCTTCGCTGAGGCGTTCGATGACGATGCTCTGCGACACGAACATCATTAGCGAACTGGCCCGCCCACGCCCAAACCTTGGAGTAACGGAGTGGGCTGGGACGGTTTCCTCAATCGCTTTGAGCGTTGTCTCTATCGAAGAAATCTTCTACGGCCTCGCCTGGAAACCTCACCCAAAAATTCGCGCACGGTTCGAAGAGTTTCTTGAACGCCATTGTTCCGTTCTGCCAGTGACCGCCGAGGTCGCGAAACGCTGCGGCCACTTGCGGGGGGAGCTACAGGCCGCAGGGAAAACCCGCACTCAGGCGGATATGCTGATTGCAGCAACCGCTCAAATCCACCAGCTCACGCTTGTAACGCGCAATGTAAACGATTTCACCGACTGCCATATTTCGCTGCTGAATCCGTTTCGGGAGTAGCGTTGATCTCGGCCTTCTCCTTCGCTCGTCCTTCATCGCCGATCAAACTGCCCGGCGAGTTGTTGGACGGACAAGCGCACCATGGTCGGTCGCCCATGCGGACACACGAATGGCGAGCGGCAATCAAGCAGCGACTTCACTAAGGCCTTCATTGCCTCTGGTGTCAGGGTTTGCCCGGCTTTGACGGATTTCACTTTGCACGCAACGCGCGCGGCGAGGTCTTCAATCTTCGCCTCAACTGAGTTTTCCGAGCGGCCGTCGGCACGCGCCTGCGCAAGTTCGATAATCAACTCGGGGGTATCGGAGGCGCGAAAGTAAGGCGGCGTCGCTTGCACTTGATACGCGGCACCACCAAAGGGTTGAATGTCGAATCCTAGAGCCGTGAGATATTCCTGCGCCTCTTCCAGTGCCGCACGCGCCGTCGGTGCCAGCTCAAAGGTGATCGGTAACAGCAGCGGCTGCGCCTCGCCCTTCCGGCGATGCAGTGTCTCTAACACTTGTTCGTAGATGACCCGTTCATGAGAGGCGTGTTGATCGACCACCCACAGCTCGCCTTCGACTTCAACCAACACAAACAACTCGTGGCTCTGCCCCACGATGCGAAACTCGGTCCCATCCGGGCGACGCCACAGGGTCGGCTGTGCTGGCACGCCTAACACCCCAGTCGCGCGTGCATGAGGAGGCGTCACCGGCACCACTGGCGGCGGCTTGGGGATGAGTCGCAGTGGCGGGTCGGAGCGATCCACTTCGGCAGCCGGTTTCCGTCGCACGGGAAAATCCGCCGGGTCGGGCACAGGGATATCTGGACTCAAAGCCCGCGAGGTTGAGGACATTGGCGAGGCCGCTGCCCCGTCCTGAAACGATGGCATCGGTAATGTCGCGGTTTTGAACAGGTTAGCGCGGTCGAGCGAGGAGCGCACCCCATGCACCAATACGTGCAGCACTGTGCGTTCGTCTTGGAACTTCACTTCGCGCTTGGTCGGGTGGACGTTCACATCGACGCTGTGCGTGGGCACGGTGAGAAAGAGCACGCCGAGCGGAAACCGCCCTTGCGGCAGGAGTTCGCCGTAGCCACGGCTGAAGGCAAACGATAACGGTTGACTCTTTACGAGGCGCTTGTTGACAAAGAAGTATTGTCCAGTGCGCGTGTTGCGGTGACGATCTGGCGGACTCACTAAGCCGGCCATGCCAATGCCACTCTCGGCGGACAATTCCTCAGAAGCAGCGACAGGCAACAACCCGTCGGCCCACTCTTTTCCCAATACGGCTTTGACACGCCCGGCCAGTGTGTCTTGCGGCAGCGCATCGAACACGAGGCGTTGATCCCACGTGAACTGCAAGCGGATCTCCGGTCGGGATAATGCTAAACCGATCAGCATCTCTTCAATCTGGTTGCCTTCTGAAGTCGGCGACTTGAGAAAAGCGCGGCGTGGCGGCGTATTGAAGAACAGGTTGCGCACGATAACCGTGGTACCCGGGGGTGCTGCCGCCGGCATCAGTTTGACCGGCGCATCGCCAGCAATGTGAACACGTACGCCTTCCACGGAAGACGGCTCGCGTGTCGTCAGTTCGACTTGCGCCACGGCGGCAATGCTCGCCAGCCCTTCGCCGCGAAACCCCAGGGTCGAGAGGGCAAATAAGTCGGCGCTTTGCTTTAATTTGCTGGTCGCATGCCGCTGCACGGCCAGCAGCGCGTCTTCAGGACTCATGCCCTCGCCGTCGTCTTGCACCACGATTTCGGTCACGCCACCGCCGGCAATCCGCACGTTGATATTGCATGCACCGGCGTCAATAGAATTTTCCACCAGCTCTTTGATGACCGAAGCCGGACGTTCGATGACCTCGCCAGCGCGAATTTGGCCGACCGTTTGCGGATCAAGTAAATGGATGCGACTCATGAGTAACGAGCAACGAGCAACGAAATTAAGTGGGCCGCGACACATCACGAAAGAGGCCGAGCTGCGCCGGGTCTTGCGACAGCGCGGTACGTACTCCACGCGCTCGGGTCCGTTTCACTGCTGGCCGCACGACGTTGACGCCTCGCTCCTCCAAGTCTTTAAGGATTTCTTCGGCACGATCAGTCACCGCCCGAGGCAGCCCGGCAAGTTTCGCCACGTGAATGCCATACGAATCGTCGGCTGCGCCAGTAATCACCTTATAGAGGAAAATGACCTCGCCTTGCCATTCGCGCACGGCGAAGGTCTGGTTCTCCACACCGAGCAGCAGTTTCTTGAGTTCGGTGAGTTCATGGAAATGCGTGGCAAAGAGCGTGCGCGGGCGTGGTCCGTCAGCATCAACCAAGAACTCGATAATCGCCCGCGCGATGGAGAGTCCATCTGCCGTCGAAGTCCCACGGCCGATTTCATCCATGAGCAGCAAACTGCGCGGCGTAGCGTAATTGAGAATCTGCGCCG
>SYOC01000046.1 GCA_005804965.1 Pseudomonadota bacterium | reverse complement strand
TGGTAGGTTCATCGAGGATCAAAAGATCGGCAGGTTGGAGCATCAAGCGAGCGATCAAGACTCGGGCCTGCTCACCACCCGAGAGCCGCTGCACGGGTAATTCCAACTGGTCGGCACGAAACAGAAACCGCTTGGCCCACGACACGACGTGAATCGGACGACCGCGATAGAGCACGCTGTCGCCATCGGGGACTAACGCCCGCTTCAGACTCACGTTGGGGTCGAGGGCTTCGCGATTTTGATCGAAGTACACGATCCGTAACTCCTCGGCACGTTCGATCTCGCCAGCATCAGGCATCATCTCCCCAGTGAGTAGCCGCAGCAACGTGCTCTTTCCGCTGCCATTCGGGCCAAGCAATCCCAATCGCAACCCCGGGGTTAACGTCAAATCGACGCCATTGAGGACGGCTTTCTGTCCGAACGATTTCTTGAGCTTGCGTGTCACCAACAATTTTTTGGACTGCCGCTCGGACGAGGTAAAATCAATGCCGACCGCTGAGGATGCGGCACGTGTTTTCATCTCGTCAAGTTCTTGCATCAGTCGCCCGGCTTCTTTGATGCGGGCCTGGGCTTTGGTGGAACGCGCTTTCGCACCCCGTCGCAACCACTCTAACTCGCGACGGACCATATTCGCCAACGACTCTTGATAGGCGGCTTGGTTACGAAACGCCTCGTCGCGCTTGGTCAGAAAATCACTGTAGCGGCCATCAGTCTCAAAGATGCCGGCTGGATAGGCACGGTTGAGTTCAACCATGCGCGTGGCCACATGTTCTAAGAAATAGCGGTCGTGACTAACCACGAGGTAGGCGAGCGGCTCGGACTGTAACACCTCCTCCAGCCACAGAATGCCTTCCATGTCCAGATGATTCGTCGGTTCGTCCAGCAGCAGAATCGCTGGAGATTGCACCAATTCACGGGCGATGGCAAGCCGCTTCGTCCAGCCGCCAGACAGCGTCTCAACTGGCTGACGAAAATCCGTGAACCCGGCCCGCCCCAGGGCAACCGCGACCTTGCCATCCCGGTCGAAATCGTCAAGCGTTGCTTCTCCGAGAGCGTCGTTCACGATTTCTTCTACGGTCTTCCCAGGAGGGAAAACCGGCTCCTGTGGCACGTAGCCAACGCGAGCCAATCGCCGCACGGCCCGCGTTCCACTATCAGGGGTTTCGATACCGGCAAGAATCTTCAGAAACGTCGATTTCCCCGAACCATTGGGGCCGACGAGACCAACACGATCTCCCTCACAGAGACCAAAAGAAAGATCGTGGAAAAGAGATTGTGCACCGTAGGCTTTACTGATGGCTTCGCAGCTGAGAAGAACAGGCCGACTCATAGCGTTTTAGACACGCGCGGGCGCGACCGCCAACCCAGCCGTCTCAACGCGGGTGCGAAAAATCGTGCCTTTCCGGCTCGGGTCCTCAGTGTTGTCGGCAGTGACGATATAGAGGTCGTGCCGTTCTTTGTTGCCAAAGCACACGCTGGTCACAGCCTTCGCCGGTACGTCGATTGTGCGATCAATTTTCCCTTCAGGTGTATAACGAGTGACACACCGCCCACCGTAGACCGCCACCCAGATACAGCCGGCTTCATCGACACAGATGCCGTCGGGAATCGTCCCACTGGCTGTTTGTGCAATGTGGCGACGATTATTCATACTGCCGTCGGCTGCGACATCATGCACAATCAGATGCGGACCGGCACTGTCAGCATGGTAAATGGACTTTTCTCCCGGCGAAAACCCAATGCCGTTGGTCAAACCCACCCCACCGTACATCTGCACAGCGCTCCCTGGCCCGTCAATGCGCCACAGCTCGCCGGGCGTGCGCGCCCCTTCTTTGAACGGATCAGAGCGCAGCGACCCGACATACACACGACCAGCACTGTCGGTAAAGAGATCATTGAATCCTGGAATGTCCTCCCGTTGGAGCAGGACCCGCGTCTCGCCATTTTTCACATGACAGATATTTTTGCCGCCAATCACGAGGCCGCCATCGGCATGGAGCGCAATCCCGCCAACGCCACGTCGGCGCGGCACGACGGTCGTGACCTCTCCGTCCGGCGAGCGTCGATAGACACCGCCGTTGGGCACATCACTGAAATAGAGATTTTCACCCTCATCGACACGCGGGCCTTCAAGCAATCCATAGCCAAAAGCAAGAGTCTCAAGCATACACCCATCCTCCTTTTTTGCGGCAAGAGCTGACAGCGTTTAGCTCAGTCCGTAGACCTTCGCCACACTGTCACCCAGCAGATTCTTTCGGGCTTGGTCCGAGAGCGAGGACACGAGGTTATTGAGAGCTTCCAGATAATTCCCCGGGTGATCGAAATGCGGAAAGTCGGTCGCCCAGAAAAACCTATCGTCGCCGACGTGATCGACAATACGCGCCAACGCTTTCTCATCCGGGTCGCCAGAGATCCAGCATTGCCGATGGAAATAATGGCTCGGTTTTTCTTTGAGCGGTACGCTCTTGCCCAATGCGGTTTCATAGGTGGTATCCATGCGATCCAACGCCGCCCCGACCCACCCGGCACCAGATTCAAGCAGGACGATCTTCACTTGGGGAAAGCGCTCGAAGAGTCCGTACTGAAACAACGCGAACAACGCCTGTTGGGGTCCTTGGGCTCCCAGCACGTTGTGATACCAATCCGCCCACTTCATCTCTTTGAAGCGTTGATACACGCGCTTGGAGGGATGCTCAGCCATCGGATGAATGCCCACCGGCACTGCAAGCTCTTGAGCTTTGGCCCAGAAGGGATCGTAGTCTGGATGGGCATGGGCTTTCATGGAAAGGGTAAAAGGTGCGACAAAGGCACCTTTGCACCCATCTTTCACCGCACGTTCTAGCTCACTGGCAGCTTCCTGTCCGTCGGCCAGCGAAATATGCGCCACCGGAATGAGGCGGTCTTTATAGTCGCGACAGAAATCAGCAATCCATCGGTTATAGGCTTTGGCATAGGCGAGCGATAAGCCATAGTCCTCGGTCTCACATTCCCAGGTCAAGCCGAGACTGGGATACAGAATCGATGCACGCAGCCCTTCACGGTCAAGCAATTCCACACGTTCTTTTGCGTACATTGAGCCGAACGGCGCAGCCTCAAGATAATTGCTGTCTTTCACTAATGTCGCCATTTCGTCGGCATCCCGCCCCATACTGCCGAGGAGCGTCAGCGTCTTCATATTGAAAAACTTCGAGGGACGCCCACCGATTTCCAGGTACTCCTGACCTTCGCTGTCGGCCCGCACCCTAATGGCACGGTCGCGGTACTGTGGATCGATGTACTTTTCCCAGATATCGGGTGGCTCCAAAATATGACCGTCGGCATCGATGATGTTAGCGTGGTCGAGATGGGGTAATGTGGTCATTCTCCTACTCCTTGTTCATCAGTGTTGAGAGAAGAAGAAGCTTCCTTCTCCGGACTCATGACTCAGGACTTTATTGTTATTCCTTCTCCCCCCAGATTCTCACCGCAATGTAGCTGGCAATGGCAAAGACGATGACAAACAGGGAAACAATAATGAAACCTGTTTCATTCGGATTCATAATTCACTCCTCTGGTGTGATGGCAAGACCAATCACCGCTGCCGCAAGGGCAGCGGCAAGACCAAACAAGACCATAGCAGGAGACGCTGCGGTTGCCGAGAAGATTTGTGTGACCACCGTGCCACCAAAGATCAATTTTCCCAAATCGGGAATGAACTTGCCAAGCTCTCGTCGTCGCGCTTTTCCCAGGGAGATCTTCACAACAGTTCCGCAACGTCAATTCAGGTTATACACCCGCGTGACGTTCTCACCTAGAATGCCACGCTGTGCTGGCTCGGTGAGCCTCCCGACTAACGTGTCGAGCGCAGCCATATATCCCATCGTATGGTCGTCATGTGGATAGTCCGTCGCCCAAAAGAATTTGTCGTGCCCGACATGCTCGATGATATGCGCCACAGCAGTTTCATCTGGGTCTGCCGAAATCCAACATTGCCGCTCAAAATAAAAGCTGGGCTTCTCTTTGAGTGGCACGCTCTTGCCCAGCGCGGTGATATAGGCCGCATCCATACGGTCGAGCAAGTGCCCAATCCACCCGGCTCCGCACTCGAGCATCGCCACTTTGACACGAGGGAAGCGATCAAACAGCCCATATTGAAAGAGCGCCAGAAATGCCTGTTGCGGCCCTTGCCCGCCAAGCACGTCGTACCACCACTCACCCCACTTGGCCAGCTCACGAAAACGTTGGTACACACGCCGCTTGGGCGGTTCAGCTACAGGATGAATGGCGACCGGCAACCCCAAGTCTTGAGCCGCCGACCAAAATGGATCGTGATCGGGATGCGCATGCGCCTTATCAGTTGCCGTATACGCGGCCACAAATACGCCTTTGCATCCAGCCTTTGCCGCACGTTCTAGCTCGTTGGCAGCCGTACGTCCATCAAACAAGGGAATATGCGCCACTGGCAC
>SYOC01000045.1 GCA_005804965.1 Pseudomonadota bacterium | reverse complement strand
GGCGACGCCACTACAACCATGTCCGTCCGCATTCGAGTCTGCAGGACCTTACACCGATCGAGTTCAAGACGCGCTACGATTCCACCAACCCGGGGGCCATCCTCAAGTAGCCAATGGTCCGAAGATCCCTGGGCAGGTCAGAACGTAACTTGCATTCGATTGCCTCGACTACAAGACTGGCCCATGGTGTGTCATCCGGGCCGATGCGATTTCGAGCGGCCCGATATACTCTGGCAAAGGCATCTGACCTACATCCGAGCTATTTCTGGCTCTAACTGAAGGTCCTGCGTGCAGACTCTCCTTTTATCTGCTACGTCAGCCCCAACACCTTCATCGCCGCAGTCTTCGAGTCCCCGTAAAAAATCGGGTCCACATGCTCCATGATGTCCGCGCTGACATCGAGAAAGTTGCGTTTGTTTTCGATGGGAATCAGGGCACGTTTGGCACCGTTGTCCTTGGCTACTTGAAGCGGCTCCGTAAGCGAGCGCAGTGGCTTAATGTTTCCCTGAACGCTCATGTCGCCGAGCACCAAGAGCGCGGGGGTAACCGGAGCTTTGCGTAGAGCTGAATAGCAAGCGACAAAAAATGCAACGCCCAATTCTGCTTCGACGCGATTCGCAAGAAGATCAATTGCCTCAACATGCAAGTCACTCATGTCGAGATCCCGGGCAATTCCCAATTCGGTCTTCTTCGCCTGCACGTAACTGAAGGCACGCTGTAAAGACTCCTTCATGGCGCCGGAGATACCGCCCGCCATTTTGAGCTTACCGTTTCCGCTTGAAACCGAAACTTCGATGCGATAAAGCCCGACCGTGCCATCAGATGTGACGCCACCCGCGTAAACCGTGCCCGGCGCAAGCGGGTCGGTGGATATAAGGTCGCGGCCGCCCTGCTCGGGCACGCCGACAAATCTTTCCTCGCCTGTTTCCTGCAGGGTGTAGCTGAAGGATGTGTGGTAGTACTCGAAGGATCCCATCTTCTTTAGCTGCTCCTTCACGCGTCGACGACCCTCAAGACCGAACTCGAGGATTTCCGCCAGATCCCCCTGCGTCACCTCACCGTGCGGAAAGAGGATTTTCATCAACCCAGAGACCGTCTTTCGCACTGCTTTACGGTCTCGCGCATTGAGATGAGCACCTAGTGAGAAGTGCCGGTCAATCACCTCCGTGAAATTGTGCTTTCTCATCTCCCTGAGCGCCTCGGCGAGATAGTCGACCACGAACCCGTAGTGATCGGTGAACAGCTCATTTCGCATCTTTGGGATCTCCCAGCCAGGGAGATAGAAGTGCAACCGGTCGATGAACGCCATATCGTCGCGTATAACATCCGGCATCGGCGCGAACAGGTGGCCGGTCTGCACCATCACATCGATCGGCTGGTTGGTGTTGCCGAACATCGCGATGCTCGCATCGCCAGCGACGGCCTCCTGGCCTCGCTGGAACGTGCCGGACTCACAATAAGTCTTCATGGTTGTAATGACCTCCTTCGGCATCTTCTGAAGGTCGGCGACTTCGTCGAACCCGACGACGTCCCAAATCTGAACCATGCCCTTCTGTCGCCCGGACATGTGCCCAAACATGTTGGCGACTGTGGTCCCACCAGTAAGTAGCGCCGCGTAGGGGGAGACCTCCTGCACAACATAGCTCTTGCCAGTGCCACGCGGGCCGAGCTCGACGAGGTTGTAGTTACGCTCCGCAAGCGGGATAAGCCGCACGAGCAAGTGAAGCTTGAGCCTGCGAGGCATTTCGCGAGGCTCGTAGCCCATGCTACGGACCATCAGGTCAATCCACTCTTCCGTCGTGAAGTCACGCCGTATGCGGCGGTACTCCTCGAGATCGAAGGTCGCGATCTGGATAGGCGTGAGCTTATCGATCCAGAACGGGTACTTTCCCTTCGCCTCCTCATCGTACTCAAACCGCATATCTAACTGAGACCAGACACCCCCCATCAGCAGCCGCTCGAAGTCGCGGACGTACTGCGTGGGAATGTGAAGGAACTTGCTGCCGAAGTTGACCGCCTCAGCCCAATAGTCGGAGTCGACCAAGCGGACCTTCACCTTGTCGATAAAGCTGTAACGACCCTTCTCTTTGACTTTGCTCTGTGCCTTCGTCGACTCATCCGGGCGAATATAGTTGTCGGCCAGCGTGTCATTGACGACCTGCAACCCCATCTGGATGGCGACCTCGTCCGACGAAGCGCAGTACTTCCCGAGGAGGAACTCGAGCACGAAGACGGGCACATTCGCGCCAACTTTGACTTTCCTGACGAGATCCTTGCGCACAACTTTTCCGGCAAATAGCCGGTTCACTTTGTCATCGAGCGCATCTCGTGTCAGGGGTGTTCCGTTGCTCATAGCCTAAACTCCAAGTCGAACCGGGATGTCGGTGGGGGATCGGTAGAGCTCCGCGTCGCTCACTGGGTCCTGAACTACCACCCGAATTGATGTCGCACCCTCGTCCGATAGCAAAAACGCGATTGACGTCGGCTTGCCAGGCTGGAGTTTCACGCACCCCGTGGATCGATCAAACTCCGCTCCAACCGCCATACCGACCGCACCCACTTGGCGCCCAGAGAACATAAGTAGCGGGCGGACAACCTGCTCAGAACTCAGCAAATCCCCCTCGAGCATGACGGTAAAGATTCGGTTCGTCACAGCCCCCGGCAACCCAGTGGCGCTCACGCGCCCCGCAGTGGGCTGTCTTGTCTCGCGAAGCGCGAGCCGCACAGTCAATACTGGAACGATCAACTCCTGCAACGAGGGGCCGCCATGATGAAAAGCCAGGTCACCGCCCGACTTGAACACGCCGGCGCCGACCGGAAAAACAAAGTCAAGATCGGAGGCATACCCCAGGGAAGACGCGGGCACGCGAACGCACCCAGCAGGCGTCGCGCCGCCCCGCCCTATCCAGCAACGCCGATGAAGCTCAACTTCCCCGCCCCCTGGCGCATCTGTGCGCATCGATTCGTCGCGATCAGCAGGAAAGAAAAGATGGCCATGGTCCGCCGAAACAACCGAGTTCTCGACACCGGCAGTTGCAAGCTTTCGAATTGCCCGCGCGAGATTGTCGATGACGGTGTCCATTACCTGCCGGGCCTGGAATGTGAATCCTGCCTCCCCAGCGTGGTCGATCTCCTGCGAGCGAACCACGATGACTTGCGCCCCGTCGATCTTCTTTGCGAGCCGCGAGGGTTGAAGGCTCAGGAGTTCGTCTAATGAAAGGTCGGCTAGTTTTGCTACCCGCGCGGATGCGAATTTCTTACGAGCCGCAAGATCCGGAAGAAATGCATCGCCAATGCGCACACCTAACTTGCCGCTCTGCTCGACGACACTAAAGCTTGCCGACGCCCCTGGCTGAAGCGCCGCCATGCCAATCGGTGTGATGCTAGGTAGCGCACCGACGGCGTGTCGAATACTCACCTCGGCGGTCTTCGGCAACCGTTCGGAAAGTTCCACACCCATCTCGAAACGCATGGCATCAACGAGGAAATAGGCGACCGGTTTGGGGCGCTCAGAGACGACCTCACTGTAGACATGTGTCTGATGCATTGACGCAGACGCTGCCCAATTCGCCTTTATAAGCGCCTTGGTGAACCCGTCGGCCATTGCGTGGCAGGCATCCTCATAAGCGCCTCGAACGACCCCAAGCGAGCGCTCCTCCGGCTCGTCGTCGAGAGTCGCCACCCATGCCTCAAGACGCCGCTGCGCTTGGTCCATACGAAACCAACCGTCCCTGGACGTGTAGGCAGCAACCCAGGCATTTGCGTCGCCAACGGCTTTGCCAACCGCTGCGCGCGCGGTCACGGCCAAGCCTCCCAACTCGGCCATGCGGCGGCAGGCCTCCCACTGCGCCTTCCGCGCGACGTCGTGATCAAGCCAGAAGCTGCGCTCCCGCCCACTGATTATTTCCAGGGCTTGATCGAACTTCTTTGCTGCCACCAGATCCCCGCAATACGCGAGCAGCGTGCGCTCCTCAAAGCGAAACGTGTCGATCGAGCCCAAGGCGTCCGCCGGCAATGTGGCGTCACGAAGACCCAATTCGGCTTCCACGCGATCAGCCATCGCAGGGTAGCTGCCAGGGAATCTGGTGCGAAGCTGACGGGCAAGTTCGCGCGCCGCGGTTTCCTCGTCCTTAGCTTTTGGTGCGGGGACCGCGTCAAGACTTGCCGGTGGGGCACAGCGCAGGTCACCCCTGAACTCGCTCGCGAGCACGTACCGAAGCGTGATAGAGCGAAGCTTTTGAAGCCCCGCGTCATCGGGGGGCTCTAGGCCAAGCCGCGATCGGATAAGCTTGACGAGCTCACGGGTTGCCTCCTTGGCGTCGATCTCCGCGTCGAGCGCATCGCTCTCCAGCCACGCCGCAAGCATCCCATCTCGCCCGGGGCTGTCATGAAAAATCGACTTGAGAATCGACGGCGGTTCCATTGAGGACGTGTCCGACGATGCACGCGCGATGTCGTCGTAGGTGACGCGCTCGGGCAAAAGCATCTCGTCAATGACACCATCGGTGTACCGTTCCCGCAGAACATTTCGTGCCTGCCGCTTCAGCTGTGGCTCATAACACTCACCGGCTTTCTCGAGCTCCATCAGCACAGAGCCATGGCGGTCCCGCTCACAGCCAGGCAAATAGAGGACGACACATTCGGGTGCGTCCCCACAGACCAGGGGTTCCACGAGCGCGCGAAGCTCAAACATCGAACCGTCATACTCCGCCAGCCGCGCCGAAACGCCCCCAATGCACACAGGCACCGCCTCGTGGCTGGCCCGTTCGTCGCCACGTACCTCGTTTATGAATGGAGCGAACTCACGCCGGACGTCATACCAAACGACAATCCGCTTGCTCTTTAGCTTTTCAGCCACTTGCTTCGAAATGTATTCGTGCAACGGATGCATTAGCGGACTCTCCCTGTCCTAGCGGCAGGGTGACCTTTGCGGCGAGCTGGCGAGCGACCAACGTTCGAAGCGGTCGGCGCGTCAACGAGTCTTCCAAGCGCTGTTTTGACCGCTGGCGAGGTGCGCTCGCGGACAATATCGTCGATCCTCTTTATCGGGGTAGTTCGTGCCACCCATTTACCATCAGCGTGTTGCATCCAAAACACATCTTCTATACCGTGAGCGATAGCGAGGCTGCGATCGATTGTGCATTTAGGCAAGACCCGCTCCGGCCACAGATGCATGGCCACCTTAGCCCAGTCGTAATCACCAGCAATAAGTTCATCCCAGCAGGTCTTGACAGTTTTTTGCCAAGGCTTATATGCAATCATGCGCCACAGTAACGCGTAGTTAATTATTACGCCGTCGTCCAAATCCGGCTCCCAGAGCGGAGCCACGCGCACCAGCTC
>SYOC01000440.1 GCA_005804965.1 Pseudomonadota bacterium | reverse complement strand
TCTGCATAGCCGAGCGCTGCCGGCACACCGGAGTCAGGCACGGGGATGACAATGTCGGCCTCGACTGGTGACTCGTGGGCGAGTTGGCGGCCAAACTCTTTGCGAGCTTGGTAGACACTCCGCCCGTACACTAAACTGTCTGGACGTGCGAAGTAAATGTGCTCGAACACGCAGGGCGAGATCGGCTCCCGAGCAAAAGGTGTATACGAGGTGACGCCCTCGGTGGAAAAAACCATCACCTCTCCTGGTGCGACTTCCCGCTCGTAAGTTGCGCCGATCAAATCGAAGGCGCAGGTTTCTGAGGCAATGACAAAGGTCTGTTTTTCGCTGTCTTTGATGCGCCCGAACACCAGCGGACGAAACCCGTGAGGGTCGCGCACAGCGATCATCTCATGCTCGCTCAGAAACACCAAGGAGTAGGCACCTCGCACTTGTCGCAAAGCTTCGATGATACGATCCACCAAGAGAGGGGCGCGTGATGCAGCAATTAAATGCAGGATGACTTCGGTATCGACTGCGGATTGAAAGATGGACCCGCGTGATTCCAGCCGGAAACGCAACTCGTCAGCATTGACGAGGTTGCCGTTATGCCCGATCGCTAGCGAGCCATGCGTATATTTGACCACCAGCGGTTGGCTGTTTTTCAGCACAGTCGAGCCGGCGGTGGAGTAGCGATTATGGCCGATAGCGCTGGTGCCTTGCAGGCTGCGGATGATTTTTTCCTGGAAGATATCGGCGACGAGCCCCATGCCGCGATGCACCGTCAGCGACTGGCCATCCGATGAGGCGATGCCAGCCGATTCCTGGCCGCGATGCTGCAGCGCGTAGAGCGCCAGGTAGGCCAAGTTGGCGGCTTCGGGATGCCCGTAGATGCCCACCACCCCACATTCTTCGCGAAAGCGATCCAATACCTCATCTGCTGCGTTGTGCACCACGATAGCTCCTCACTCGTTAGGTTGTTCTTCGAGGCCCTACTGCGGTCGGTTCGTCAATTTTTGCGCCAATGCCGTGCGCCATTCTTGTCGGAGTATGGATACCGGCATACTAAAGTAGTCAACGATGTTGAGGTCTGCACCGCCGACCACGCCGAGTTCCGTGAGCGTGATATTCGCAGCACCGGCAATTGCCTGTAAGCGCGGCAATGCGGTGCGTGGCAGCGAGGCAAGAACACGCGATTGGCTTTCGCCAAAAAGTAGTGCGTCTGGCCGTATCTTGCCGGAAACGGCAACCGTTGCTCCAAGAGGTTGCTCTGGTCGTGTGATGCACGCTTCTGCCAACGCGACAGCGAATCCGCCTTCTGCCAAATCGTGAGCCGAAGACAAAAGACGTTCTTGTGCAGCAGTCAAGCAAACATCTTGCAATCGTTTCTCGTAGGCGAGATCCAGCGTTGGCGGCGCACCAGCCGTGCGTCCGTGTATTGAAGCCAGATACTCGCTGGCTCCCAGCTCTTCCTTTGTCTCTCCCAACATGACGATCACATCACCTGCATTTTTGAACCACTGCGTGACGTGATTGGTCAAATCGGCAAGAATCCCGACTGTGGCGATAGTTGGAGTCGGCGGAATCGCACGGCCTTCGGTCTCGTTGTAGAAGCTGACGTTGCCACTGACGACGGCCAGTCCCAAAGCGAGGCAGGCGTCACGCATGCCAGCAATGGCCTGTTGGAACTGCCACATGACTTCCGGCTTCTCGGGGCTGCCAAAGTTGAGGCAATCCGACAGCGCGACCGGGCGTACGCCGCTCACCGCGAGATTGCGTGCGCCTTCGACCACCGCAATTTGCCCGCCACGATAGGGATCGAGCAGGCAATAGCGGCTATTGCAATCGACACTCAAGCCGATGCCTTTGGTCGTCCCTTTCAAGCGGATAATGGCCGCGTCCGAACCCGGCTGGACGACGGTGTTGCCACACACGAAGGAGTCGTATTGATGGTACACCCATTCTTTGCTCGCGAGATTGGGGGAGGTCAAAAGTTGTAACAAGACTTGCCCATAATCGGTCGGCAGCGGAATCGTAGCGAGGTCCAAGCTCTGGCGTTCGGCAAGATCCACTGGTTCCGCCGTCGGACGCTCGTACACCGGGGCATCGTCGGTCAAAGCCGCCACGGGGATACGCACCACTTCTTCGCCGTCCCACGAAGCGCGAAACTGGCCGTCGTCCGTGACCGTGCCGACGACTTCGGCCTCCAGATCCCAGCGTGAGAAAATCGCGCGGACGTCCTCTTCGCAGCCAGCTTTCGCGACAATCAGCATGCGCTCTTGGGATTCGGACAGCAGTAATTCGTAAGGGGAAATGTTGGCTTCGCGGGTGGGAATGGCCTTGAGGTTGAGGGCAAAGCCAGTCCCGCCGCGTCCCGCCATTTCTACGGATGAGCTGGTGAGCCCCGCTGCTCCCATGTCTTGGATGGCGACGATGAGGTCACGTTGCATGAGTTCCAAGCAGGCTTCGATCAAGAGCTTCTCGGTAAACGGATCGCCAACCTGCACGGCAGGGCGCAGTTCTTCGGACTTGGCATCAAACTCACGCGAGGCAAGCAGACTGGCTCCATGAATGCCGTCGCGTCCAGTACGTGAGCCAACATAGATCACTGGGTTGCCGACACCAGCCGCGCGGGCACGAAAGATGCGGTCCGTGCGCACGGTGCCGAGGGTAAAGGCATTGACGAGAATGTTGCCGTTGTAGCCCTCGTCGAAATACACCTCGCCGCCAACAGTAGGGACGCCGACACAATTCCCATATCCCCCGATGCCACTCACCACGCCTTTAACGAGATAGGGGGTACGTGGATGGGTGAGCGCACCGAAACGCAGGGAGTTCAGCGAAGCAATGGGGCGAGCACCCATGGTGAAGACATCGCGGATGATGCCACCTACGCCAGTGGCTGCGCCGTGATAGGGTTCGATGAACGAGGGATGGTTGTGACTCTCGATCTTGAAGACCACGGCTAGGCCATCGCCGACATCGACAATCCCGGCGTTCTCTCCCGGGCCTTGGAGGATTTCCGGCCCGGTGGTCGGGAGATTGCGCAAGAAACGACGCGAGCTTTTGTAGCTACAATGCTCGGACCACATCACGGAAAAGACGCCAAGCTCCTCGAACGTCGGCGTGCGGCCGAGCGTGGTGAGAATGCGTTGATACTCGTCCGGCGTGAGACCGTGGTCCTGAGCGACCTGTGGGGTAACGGTGATGTTCTGGCGCATGCTGTTTGTCGAAAATTTGCTAGCGAAGAGCTGAAAGGAACAGTTTTCGTCCGTCTTCACTCCCGAGGAGGGTTTCGACGGCGTGCTCGGGATGTGGCATCAGGCCGACAACATTGCCTCGGGCGTTCGTGACTCCGGCGATGTTACGGAGCGCACCGTTGGGGTTGGCTTGTGCGGTGACTTCGCCAACGTCGTTCACGTAACGAAAGACGACCTGCCCGTTGTCTTCGAGTTGTTGCAGCACAGTGTCGTCGGCGACGTAGCAGCCTTCGCCGTGCTTGATGGGGATACGGAGAATTTCGCCAGCGCGACAGGCTGTCGTGAACGCCGTGCGCGTGGTTTCTACCCGCACCCGTGTCCACTCGCAGACGTAAGATAGCGACTGATTGCGGATCAGTGCGCCAGGCAGGAGGCCGGATTCGCATAAAATCTGAAAACCGTTGCACATGCCCATCACTGGACCACCGGCGTTGGCGAAAGCCACGACACTTTGCATGACTGGCGAAAAGCGAGCAATTGCGCCGCAGCGAAGATAATCGCCGTACGAAAAGCCGCCCGGCAGGATGATCGCATCGACGCCGTGGAGGTCCGGGTCCTTATGCCACAGCGGTACGACATGCTGCTCCAAAACGACTTCGAGGCAGTGCAGGGCATCACGGTCATCCAAGGAGCCAGGAAAGGTAATCACCCCCCACTTCATCTAGTCCTCCACGATCTCGAAGCGAAAATCTTCGATCACGAGATTGGCTAAGAGACGGCTGCACATCTCTTCTACCCGCTGCTGAGCTTGCCCGCGTGAAAGCCCGGTGAGCCGTAGCTCTAAGTATTTTCCCATGCGCACATCGGCTACTTCATCGTAATGGAGGGAGTGCAAGGAATGGACGATGGCTTTCCCTTGCGGGTCGAGAATGGCTTTTTTGGGAGTAACGTAGACTTTGGCTAGCATGACAAATTCCCCACTATTGCAGAGACAGGTCCCCTCTCCCTTTGTGGGAGAGGGACAGGGTGAGGGGGGTGAGTTTACTGCTCATTCAGCACCCGTTGCATGATCGTATCGGTATTTCTCAAGGCGTGGTGGATATCAAAGAGAGTGTCGATTTCTGTTGTCGTCAGAAGCCTAGTAATATCCGGGTCGCGCCGCACTTCAGCGATAAACGAGGCGTTGGTTTCCCACACGCGCATGGCATTGCGCTGCACCCAGCGGTAGGCTTCATCGCGTGAGATGCCTTTGCGGACCAGTGCTAAAAGCAAATGCTCGGAGTAAATCGCTTCGCCGAGTAGCTCCATATTCTGGCGCATCCGTTCTGGATGGATGACGAGTTTGTCGAGGATGCCGGTCAGACGCACCAACGTGAAATCGAGAGCAATGGTCGCGTCGGGACCGATGACGCGCTC
>SYOC01000439.1 GCA_005804965.1 Pseudomonadota bacterium | reverse complement strand
CAAAGAATTCCCCAGCGCCGAGCTGATAGCCACGGCCAAAATTTCTCGCCAAGCCACCAACAAAGAGTCCAGGCTCGCGTCCAGCCTTTTCCAACACCCACGCCAGCATCGCCGTTGAAGTGGTCTTCCCGTGCGTACCGGCAACAACGAGCGAACGCTTCCCTTCGAGAAAAAATTGCCCCAACGCCCGAGGAAACGAGACGTAAGGAATCGAAGATTCCAACAAAGCCGCGGCTTCGGGGTTGGTGCGCGATACCGCGTTGCCGACAATGACCAAGTCTGGAGCAGGGACGAGATTCTCGGCTCGATACCCCTGCATTACGGCAATCTCGGCCTGCGCCAAGAAATCGCTCATCGGTGGATAGACACTTTGGTCAGAACCCGTGACTCGGTATCCGCGCTCTTTTAGCATCGCCGCCAGCGCCGCCATACCGACACCGGCGATAGCGATGAGATGGATGTGCGCCTGAGGCGATAAGATAAACTCTTTCATAGCAAACTCATTGCTCATTACTCAGCACTTTCCTAGCATGGCCCGCATCACGGCGTTGTGCAGCGCCGGACGGAAGCTGCGAATTAGGGTATTGTCGCGTCGAGGATGCACGCGGTTACTCAACACAATCACATGCACGTCTCGTTCGAGATCGATCCATACCGAGGTGCCGGTGAATCCTAAGTGACCAACCGAATGCACAGAGAACAACTCTCCGGCACTGGAATGCTGAGGCGAAGGCGTATCCCAACCCAAGGCCCAGGTCGAGGCCGGCACCCGCCCGTCACGGGTCCAGAACTCCCGTACAACATCCTCTGACAAAAACGCCTGCGTCCCTCGGCAACATGCCAGTAAGCAACTCACGAGACGATTGAGGTCATCGACAGTGGAGAACAGCCCAGCATGACCAGCGACACCGCCCATGGCATAGGCATTCTCGTCGTGGACTTCGGCACAGAGCACCCGCTGACGCCACGGGCAATTTTCCGTGGGTACAAAGCGCAGCTTGCGTTCCTCGGTCACAGGGCGTTGGCCCAGAGGAAGGAACACGGTATCGCGCAATTGCAGAGGCTGAAAAATCCGCTCGGCGCAATATTGGTGAAGTGGTGCCCCGCTCAGCAACTCGACAAGAGCGCCTAGTAACATGAAGCCCACGTCGCTGTAGACGGCACGAGTGCCAGGCTGTGCTTCTAGCGGTTCGCGCAGGGCACGGGCGTAAATCTCTCCACGAGCGCTCTCCTGATAATAATGCCGCCACGCTGGCAAACCAGAAGCATGGGAGAGCAAGTGACGCACGGTGACGTCTTCTTTGTCTTGCCCAACGAAGGCAGGGAAGAACCGGACCACACGGTCATCAAGGCTGAGCTTGTGGTCCGCAACCAAGAGCATCAACGCTACGGTGGTCGCCAGCGGTTTGGTGAGCGAAGCCGTGTCGTAGATCATATCTCTGCTCAGCGGCGTTCGTTCCGGCTCCAGGCTTCGCCATCCATGCGCACGCCGGTACCGCACCGTGCCCCCATGACTCACCAGCACCGTCACGCCAGGGAACACACCCTGATCAACACCGCTCTCAATCACCCGATCGACTTCAGCGAAGTTCATAGTTTCGCGTCACACCACCGCTGATTCAAGAAACGTCAGCGTTTGCTGCTCAGCATCAAGGCGCACGTTGACTCCGAAAGGAAGCGCAAAATTCTCCCCCCCGTGACCAGCAGGCAAGCCGAAACCGACGGGATACCGATAGTCAGCAAAGATGTCTTCGATGACCGAGTGCAATAGCGCCGGGTCATCGGTTCCCTCGAAACAGTCGTGCATCTCGCCGAAAATCACCCCAGCCAGATGATCGAGTTTACCAGCCTGCTTGAGCTGCGTGAGCATACGGTCAATACGATACGGTCGCTCACCGACATCTTCAAGAAACAGCACGGCACCTCGAGTATCGACGGCAAACGCCGTCCCCAGCGTCGCCACCAAGAGCGACAAGCACCCACCAAGCAAGCGTCCTTCGGCGCGTCCACCACGCAACACGGTAGGAAAAGATACACTCGTCCCCTCCCCACCCGCCATCAGCAAGTTCATGAGATGCGCTTGCGAAGCTGCGGACAACCCAGTGGCGAATTGCCCGGCAACGAGAGGGCCATGAAAGCTACACAACTGCGCCTGTTGCACGAACGCATTCAGCAAAAAGGTTGCGTCGCTAAACCCGAGCACAATTTTTGGCGCTTGAGTGAGTGGGGGGAGATCAAGCAGCGGCAACAGCCGTCCAGAACCGTAGCCAGCCCGGGAACAGAAGACTGCGTGGATATCCGGGGCCTGCAACATCGCCCGCAATTCCGCTGCGCGGTCCTCATCACGGCCAGCGAGGAAACGCTCACGATCCAAAGCATGGCCTCCCACTCGAACGCGAAAACCTAGTCGTTCGAGTGCGGAGCAGCCACGTTCGAGGGCTTCGGCTTGAACGGCCGCAGCTGGCGACACCACACCGATGGTATCGCCGGACCGCAGCCGGGGAGGTTTTCGCACTGGTTGCATAGTCCGAGGTTCAGCTCGCGCCGAAAAACCGCTTCTTATCGCTAGGCATGCGGATCTCGTACTCTTGCTCCCACGCCGCACTTGGCGTGTAGAGCGGCTCGATACTGCGGCGTAATGCCCACACTTGCTGGCAAGCATTCACGAGATGATCGAACTGTTGCGGGAACAGCCCTTGGAAACCGTCGGATTTGGCGATCAAAGGATTCGGATGGGTTTCGACTAGCACCATTGACGCTCCCGCCATAATACCGGCCAGCGTCAGCGGGTGGACGAGATCACGCAGGCCAGTGCCGTGCGAGGCATCCACTGCGATCGGCAGGCAGGACAGTTGATAGTGAAAAGCGGCGATACCGCCGAGGTCCAACGTATTACGGGTATATTTGTTCGGGCTGACGATGCCGCGTTCACACAGAATCACGTTCTCTTTGCCACCGGCCATAATCCGTTCCACCCACAACAGATAGGCTTCGATATCAAGCGAGTTGCCGCGTTTGTGAATCACCGGCAGCGAGGTTTCACGCAGGCGATTGAGCAAGGCCTGATTCTTGGAGTTGGGCTCACCGACCTGAATGCAATCTACCCCCAGGTCCTCGTAGATCGACACATCGTTGGCATCAAGCACCTCGACCACTGTCGGCAAGTCGAATTCCCTCCCGGCTTTGACAATCAACTGCAAGCCGTTGCGCAGCGCTTCTTCAGAATTCGCGCCAATGCCTTCCCAACCGCTGTATGGGCTAGAGCGATATTTCACCACCCCACCGCGCAGGGCGTTCGCGCCAGCGGCTTTGACAAGACGCGCGGATTCCATAATCTGCGCTTCACTCTCGACGGAACACGGCCCAGCGACCACCGTTAATTCTTCGCCGCCTACTTCGACGTTACCGATGCGCACGGCGGAGTGGAGCAAATTGCCAGGCGCACCTTTTTGCGCCACCCGTTTATACGCTTTCGAGATCGGAATCAGGCCATCGACTCCACCCATTTCCTGCAATTCACCGGTCGGCAACCGCGTGATATCGCCGTAGACACCGATCAGGGTGATTTCCTCACCCACCATTTTGCCAGTTTTATAGCCCCAACCGTGGAGCCGTTCTTCCACGGCAGCGATCTCATCGAGCGTCGCCCGCCGTGACATTTTGACGATCATGATACAAACCTCCACTCGTTCCGAAGCAAATCGGAGAAAGAACACACACGGGAAAAATGAGAAGAAAACGTACTATGCCCCCTGGGGGGCAAAATAGAAGGCGAACGAAGGGAGGAAAAAGAAACGGGAGCGGACTGTCATGGTTGTCATCTGTAGCGTGCCACGACAGGGATTGTCAATTCACCTCGTTGGAGGGGCAGTTCACGAACCGCCCCTCCTCAGCAGATAGCCATGTTACGACCGTGCCCGTGCGTCGACGACAGGCACAGCAAAATACTGCCGCTGGAGCCACAACGCCACGTTGACCAAGGCAATGAGCGCCGGGACTTCCACTAACGGGCCGATCACCGCAGCAAACGCGACCCCGGAGTTTAGCCCGAACACCGCCACGGCCACCGCGATGGCCAATTCAAAATTGTTGCTGGCTGCCGTGAACGATAGCGTCGCTGTTTGTGAATAATCTGCCCCGACTTTCCGCCCCATGTAAAAGCTGACCAAAAACATCGCCACGAAGTATAGACCAAGAGGAATCGCGATACGGACGACATCGAGCGGCAACTGGACGATCAAATTGCCCTTGAGGCTAAACATCACCACGATGGTGAACAGCAAGGCAATCAAGGTCATCGGGCTGATGCGCGGAACGAACTCAGCATGGTACCAGTCCTTTCCCTTCGCACTGACCAACAGAAAGCGCGTCGCTATCCCCGCCAGAAAGGGGATGCCTAAATAGACGAAGACACTCCAAGCGATTTGCCCAATAGTGATATCGACCACACTACCCTGGAAACCAAACCACGGCGGCAGGACGGTAATGAAGATCCAGGCGTAGACGCTGTAGAACAACACCTGAAACACACTATTAAAGGCGACAAGCCCAGCGCAGTACTCGGTATCGCCTCGCGCCAATTCGTTCCAGACGATCACCATGGCAATACAACGGGCCAAGCCGACCATGATGAGGCCGACCATGTACTCGGGATAGTCGCCGAGAAATGTTAAGGCGAGCAGAAACATCAGAATGGGACCGATGACCCAGTTCTGAATCAACGACAGACCCAAGATCCGCCAGTTGCGAAAGACATGCCCGAGATCTTCGTAGCGCACCTTCGCCAGCGGTGGAT
>SYOC01000438.1 GCA_005804965.1 Pseudomonadota bacterium | reverse complement strand
GGACAATCCCTTCTTCGGAAGCGGCTTTGGTCGCATGCATCGCATCATCCACTCGAGCTTTACGCTCTTTCATTTCCACTTCAGTGGCCGCACCAACACGAATGACAGCAACACCGCCGGCCAATTTCGCTAAGCGCTCCTGCAACTTCTCGCGATCATAATCCGACGTGGTTTCTTCGATTTGTGCGCGGATTTGCTGGACTCGTCCTTGCACGTCGCTCTTTTTCCCAGCACCGCCGACCAGCGTGGTGTTGTCCTTGTCGATAATCACACGCTTGCAGCGCCCGAGGTCGCTCAGACCGACGTTTTCCAATTTGAGGCCCAACTCTTCGGCGATCACTTTTCCACCAGACAGAATCGCCATGTCTTCCAACATCGCTTTTCTGCGATCCCCAAAACCTGGCGCCTTCACGGCTGCGCAACGCAGAGAGCCGCGTAGCTTGTTCACCACGAGAGTAGCTAAGGCTTCGCCATCAATATCTTCAGCAATCAGAAGCACTGGTCTCCCACTCTGGGCAACTTTTTCCAGCAATGGAAGGACATCCCGCATGTTGGAGATCTTCTTCTCGTGGAAGAGGATATAGCACTCTTCCAGTTCCGTGGTCATTTTCTCGGCATTCGTGACAAAGTACGGAGAGAGATATCCACGATCAAAGCGCATCCCTTCGACAACGTCGAGGACCGTGGTCAACCCTTTCGCCTCTTCTATGGTAATGACACCTTCCTTACCAACGCGATCCATAGCTTCGGCGAGAATTTCACCGACTTCGCGCTCGCCATTGGCGGCAATAGTGCCAACTTGGGCAAGCTGTTCTTTCCCGCGCACCGAACGGCTTTGTTCTTTGATGCCTTCGATGATCTTTTCGACGGCGGCATCGATCCCACGTTTAATCTCCATCGGATCGAATCCGGCAGCTTGCAGGCGCAAACCTTCGTGTACGATGGCCCGCGACAGCACCGTCGCGGTTGTTGTACCGTCGCCAGCATTGTCGGCAGTTTTCTGGGCGACTTCGCGAATCATCTTCGCGCCCATGTTCTCAAATTTGTCTTCGAGTTCGATTTCTTTAACGACGGTCACCCCGTCTTTCGTTACAACCGGAGCGCCGAAGCTTTTTTGGAGCAGGACGTTCCGCCCTTTCGGGCCGAGGGTCACTTGGGCTGCATCTGCAAGAAGATTGACGCCACGGAGGATGCCAATGCGGGCCTTTTCATGCAGGTACACGACCTTCTTCGCCATGTAGATGGTCTCCTTTCTCGTTTCTCTTTTTTTGGGGAAGAGAGAACGTTAAACATCTTTTGGGAAATTGCAAGGGTGGAACATAGATTAGCGAAGCTATCGCATGGAGGAAAAAGGCTCGCTCCCGCGAGAATGCCCGTCAATTAGCGAGGATATATCATCTTCCGCGAGAGGTGAGGGGTGAGCACCGCCGAAAGAGCGCATCGCCAACGGTGCGGCGGGAAGGCGGCTTTCCTCAAGGGTATTCGAACGCGGTAAGTGCGCGAATCCCCACTCAAGGAGATTCTCTGCGGTATGGAAGCGCAGGCGACTGCTTTGCCCACCCAGCACGACAGCAATCAGCCGGCGCGAGCCCCGTTGCGCGGTAGTCACGAGATTGAAGCGGGCCTTGGCAGTAAAGCCAGTTTTCAATCCATCGACTCCCTGTACTCGGCCAACGAGACGATTGGTATTCGGAAGCGACATGCGGCCATCTCGAAAAGGAATACGATCAAGCGACGTCCAGAATAAAAGCCACGAGTGCTTTGCTAAGACGCGACCGAGGATCATCAAATCTGCCGCCGAAGACATATCAGGCGGCGTCCCATCGGTGAGCGGCATGCCGTTCGGCGTTTGGAAGAGCGTCTCGGTCATACCGAGCTGAAAGGCGCGCCGGTTCATCGCTTCGACGCAGGCTTCTACCGAACCCTTGAGCCGTTCAGCAAGCGCTACCGCAGCGTCGTTTGCCGAAGTGACCATCATCGCTTGCAGCATGGCCTCAAGCGAAAACTCTTCGCCCGCGCGTAAGCGAATCGTGCGTCCTCCTGCCCGACTCGCACGAATGCTGATAGGCACCGGGGTAGTAAATGCCACTTCTTTTCTTTCCACGGCTTCCAACGTCAGCAAAGCCACCATCATTTTCGCGAGCGAGGCTGTCGGCCATTCGCGGTGATCGTTGAAGGAAAAGAGGACTTGCCCGGTTTCTGCATCGGCAAGCAAGGCGGCAGCAAAGGTATGAGGCGGAGGAAGCGGCGGAGTTTCGTTTAAGAATGAATACGAAGGAGTGGGGGGAATCTCTTGGCGCGGCACACGACGACGGACTACCGAGTTTCTTCGCCCCTTCCCCTTTGCCAGCTTTTTCACCACCCGAGCGGGTGACGACTTGGTCGCTTTAACAGCTTGGGCTTTCCGTCGCGTTGGCGTTTTTTGAATGGATCGAGGCTTGACGACTTTCCGGCGGGATGACCCAGCGTCAGTCGTTCGCTTGACGGTTTTGGTCTGTTGTTTCTCGGCGGTTGTTTGTGTCGCACCGGCGCTCGATGGACTGTGTCCGAGTGCGACCAGGAAACTTCCGAGAATCGCTATCATCCACCACCTGCACCGCATCCGTCTCACCGCTTCCCCTTTTCTTGCCTATTGTTCGAAGCGCAGCCGAGGCACCGCGCCCTCACACGGCCAAACTCCTCGGGCGCACGCTACCATATGCAGTGATGACAGGCAACTTTTGCGTGGGCCTTCACGTCCATTGTGTCGCTGTTAGTGGATTTTCTCCGACAATTTGGCATGGAGGAACAGCACTTCCTCGCGAATGTCATGCAGCAAAGCGCGATGATCAACAACCGGCAGCAACACTTCATCCGAAATCTCCTGCAGAGGAAGCGGCAGAGCGGTCTCCTCGCTGCGTTCGACTTCTTTGATGCGCTTCTTCGCTCCGGCGATGGTAAACCCTTCTTCGTAGAGCAGGCGTTTGATCTCCAACAAGGTCTCGACATCGCGGCGGCGGTAGAGCCGATGTCGCGAAGGAGTCTTGCCGGGCTTCAGAACGGAGAATTCCGTCTCCCAATAGCGCAACACATAGGGTTTGACACCAAGGAGTTTCGCGACTTCCCCAATACGGTAGTAGAGCTTATTGGGAAATTCGACCTGATCGACTTTTTCCATTAGAGCGTGTTGATCGACTTTTTGAGTACTGGGCTCGGCTTAAAGGACAAGACGCGCCGGCCGGAAATGACAATTTCCTCACCGGTTTGCGGGTTCCGCCCTTTGCGTGGCCGTTTAGCATTGATTACGAAATTGCCGAAGCCAGAAATTTTCACTTTCTCGCCGTTTTCAAGCCGTCCTTTAATAATCTCAAAGATGGATTCGACAATGTCGGTGGCCTCTTTCTTGGAGAATCCCACCTTCTCGTAGATACGCTCAACAATATCCGCTTTCGTCATAATGCGCCTCCACTATCTCCACCACTGTTTGTCAGCCTCGGATGTCGACGCCGAGCGTTTGCACGATATGCTCTACTACTTGAGCATGCAACGTATTGACTTCCTGCGCAGTCAAGGTGCGATCCGGTGCCCGATACGCAATCGAATAGGCTAGACTCTTTTTCCGCTCCGGAATAGGAGTGCCGCGATACAGGTCAAACAAATGCAAGTCGGTAATCAACGGGTTGGCAAGCGTCTGTACGGAGTCGATGACGGCTTGGGCAGGTAACTCCTCATCAGCGATAAGGGCAATATCGCGCACAACCGCAGGAAACCGCGGGAGAGAACGATACGTGTTCACCGGCTGGGCGTATTGGCTCAGCGCCGTAAAGTCGAGCTCGAACATCCACGGCGTGTCTTCGAGAGCTAATTCGGCACAATGGGTCGGATGAAGCGCGCCAGCAACGCCGAGGGGTTGACCATTGGCGACCAAGGTCGCGGCCTTCCCTGGATGCAGAAACGGCGCACCCTGCACTCTCGTCCATTGGAGGGCATGGGCAGGGTGTGACTCTTGCCACACGGTTTCGATCAAACCTTTGAGGTCGGCAAAGGTGAACGCTGGAGCTTCCTTCCCCATCCCAGCAGATGGCCAGCTCCCATAGAGTATGCCAGACACACACAGATGTTCTTGCCGCTGGTCGAGCGCAGCCCCTTGTGGGAGAGAAAAGACCTTCCCCACCTCAAAGGCGGCGACATGATTCTCGCCCTGACGGATGTTCAACTGCAGCGCACGTACGACATTGCTGAGCAAGCTCAGCCGCATCTCCGCGTCTTCCTGAGAAAGCGGATTCATGAGCGCAATCGCTACGGCATCGGCAAAAATCCCGGGGAACAAGACATTCAGACGTGCCGACGTGAAACTCATATTGAGCATTTCCGCGAGGCCCTGATGCGCGAGTACTGTGCGAAGGCGACGACCAAGGATGCCTTCCTCATCGTGTTTTTTCTCTTGCACAGATGACTTGGGCAAGGTCGTCGGAATCGTATCGTAGCCGCGCAAACGTGCGATCTCTTCGATCACATCAGCTTCCTGGGTAATGTCAGAGCGATATGAAGGAGGGGTCACTTGCCATGTCGCTTTCCCAGTTTTGGTCACCGTCAGACCCAGCGTGCGCAACAGCGGCTTGATCTCCTCTGCCGGGACAAGGGTTCCAAGAAAAGCATCGACACGTTGTGCTCGCAAAGGAATCGTCCGCGGTTGAAAAGGCCGAGGAGCAACATCAATCACCCCACGGCTGACGCGACCACCAGCCAATTCGTGGATCAACGCCGCCGCGCGGTCCAACGCCTGTACCGTACCTTGAGGATCGACCCCGCGTTGAAAACGATACGACGCTTCGCTACGCATGCCAAGCCGCCGGGCAGTGCGACGAATGGTCTCCGGTACGAAATACGCGCTTTCAAGTAAGACCGTGGTCGTAGACGCTCGCACTTCCGAATTTGCACCGCCCATAACACCAGCAATAGCGACTCCGCGATCACGGTCACAGATTAATAGGTCTTCGGCATCTAACGGCCGCTCTTGATCGTCAAGCGTATGCAACGCCTTCATATCACGTGCACGCCGCACGATAATCTCAGCGCCAGCCAAAGAGGGAAGGTCGAACGCATGCAGGGGCTGTCCACGTTCGATCATGACATAGTTGGTAATATCGACCAGATTGTTGATCGAACGCAGGCCCACGGCCTCCAAGCGCCAACGCATCCACACTGGGGAAGGCGCGACGCGGACCCCTTCGAAGGCACGAGCCGCGTAACGTGGACACAAGTCGGGATCGTCAATCCGCACTCGAGCCAGGGTGCTAATCTCCGCACCACGTTCGCGCACGCGCGGAGTCTTCAGAGTGAAGGTCGCTCCGGTGAGCGCAGCGATTTCTCTGGCCAAACCCGCAACGCTGAGACAGTCGCCACGATTCGCCGTGACAGCAATATCAAGCACCGTGTCGCGAAGACCGAGAAAATCGTACAGCTTCGCGCCAAGAGGAGCAGTCTGCGGGAGGATGAGCAGTCCACTATGATCCGCCGACAAACCAAGTTCCTGTTCAGAGCACAGCATGCCGCATGACGCTTGCCCGCGAATCTCGGTGCGCTCCACGCGACGACCATCCGGCAAGCTCACTCCTTCAAGAGCAAGGGCAACGCGATCCTCGACTTTCATGTTGGCCGCACCGCACACCACGGGAAACGCATCGCCACCGGTCGTGACATGGCAGACCACAAGATGATCTGATTGCGGGTGTGGGTTAATCTGGATGATCTGCGCGACGGTAAAAGCGGCGTCTCCCTGCTCGGTCAGGCTCTCGACTTCAAATCCGGCCATAGCGAGCCGGTCGGCCAAACGATTGAGCGGCAATACGATGGGAACAAATTCACGTAGCCAGTTGAGGGTAACTTTCATGAGAATTGCCGCAGGAAGCGTAAGTCGTTTTCATAAAACAGGCGAATGTCGTCAACCTCATAACGACGCAGGGCGATGCGATCGATGCCCATACCAAAAGCAAACCCCGAATACACTTCTGGGTCATAGCCAACCGCACGAAAAACATTGGGGTGGACCATGCCGGAACCAAGGATTTCGACCCAGCCTGTGCCTTTACATCGCGTGCAGCCAGCTCCATTCCCTCCACACACTGGGCACCCCATATCTACTTCAGCACTGGGTTCAGTAAAGGGAAAGTAACTTGGCCGAAAGCGGACTGGTAGATCAGGACCAAACATGCTGTGGATGAAAGCCGTCAGCACTCCCTTGAGATGGGCAAAGCAAATATCCTTTCCAACCATTAAGCCTTCCAGTTGGCAAAAGACTGGGGAATGTGTCTGGTCTGGCGCATCATTGCGATACACCATGCCAGGGACGATAATCTGGATCGGCGGCTGTCGGCTTTCCATCACACGAATCTGCACCGGCGAGGTATGCGTGCGCAGCACCATCTCTGGCCCAACAAAAAAGGTATCCTGCATTTCCCGGGCAGGATGATCGGCAGGAATGTTGAGCGCGGCGAAGTTGTGGTAATCGTCTTCGATGTCCGGCCCACGCGCAACCTCGAACCCCATAGCCGTGAAGATTGCGATGGTCTCATCCAGAGTTTGCAAGAGCGGATGCTGCGAGCCACGCAGACGGCGGACGCCGGGTTCCGTAATGTCGATGCGTTCGGCGGCAACGCTCTGCGCACGCTGCTCATCTTGTAGTCGAGCACGGCGGGCGGTGAGCTGAGATTCGAGGAGTTCCTTCAGTTGATTGGCCTGCTCGCCTACAACGCGACGTTGTTCGGGCGGCAGACTCCCCAAGCTGCGCAAAACAGAGGTGAGTTCACCTTTTTTCCCGAAGACACGCACGCGAAAAGCTTCAAGATTTGCCTCATCTTGGCAGGACTCGAGCGCGAGCAGGGCGTCGTCACGAATACGGAGCAGATCGGCGTCCATGGAATTTTTGAGTTTGTTAGGTTTATTGGGTGGATTGAGTCTGTGGGAGCTCTCGAACACGCCTTCGCTCTATAAACCCTAGCAACTCTATGAACTCGAGAAACTCCACAAACCCAATAAACGGTGACGACCTACGCCGCCATCGCTAGGCGCTGCTTTGCGAGCTCGGCAACTACGGCAAACGCTTCGGCATCGTGGGCCGCGAGGACGGCAAGGATCTTGCGATCAATTACGATGTTCGCTTGACTGAGGCCGTGAATGAGACGGCTATAGCTCAAGCCATTCAGCCGCGCGGCCGCGTTGATGCGCACGTTCCATAAGCGGCGGAACATGCGTTTTTTGACGCGGCGATCACGGTAAGCATACACCAAGCCGCGCTCGGCAGTTTCGCGCGCCTGTCGATACTGACGGCGGCGACCACCAGTGAAACCCTTGGCGAGTCTCAGGATCTTCTTCTTCCGGCGTCGTGCCTTGAAGCCTCGTTTTGCTCGTGGCATAATTGCGTCTCCTTACAAGTAGGGAATCAGGCGCTTGATCGCCCGTGCGTCAGTAGCGGCGACCAAAGCCGAATGGCGGAGATGACGTTTTTGTTTACGAGTTTTTGCAGAGAGCTGGTGGCGCAGGTAGGCACGCTTCCGCAGTACCTTTCCTGATCCGGTGATTTTGAACCGTTTCGCCGTACCTCGGCGAGTTTTGATTTTTGGCATCAGCGTATTACCTCGGAACCATTAAGACGGACATATTACGACCTTCCAGACGGGCCTGCCCTTCTGGCGCACCCATATCCTGGACCTTTTCGACGACTTTCTCCAATATGTCTCTCCCGATTTCGGGGTGAGTAATTTCTCTGCCCCGAAACAGCACGGAGATTTTCACGCGTTGCTTCTTTTCAAGGAACCGGCGAATGTGCGTGACTTTGAAGTCAATGTCATGTTCGCTAGTTCGAGAGCCAAGTTTGACTTCCTTGACCAACACTTGCGTCTGATTTTTCCGCGACTCTTGGACTTTCTTCTTTTGCAAATAGCGGAACTTGCCATAGTCCATGATCCGGCAGACCGGGGGCGTCGCGGTAGGCGACACCTCGACCAGATCAAGTTCTTTGCCTTCCGCAAGACGCAGTGCTTCTCCTAAGGGCAAGACGCCGACTTGTTGACCATCGGCCTCAATGACCCGGACTTCACGCGAGCGGATCTGTTGATTGATCCGTACTCCTGCTTCTTTTGCTGCTATGGGGCACCTCCCGGCATGCGCTCAGTGTCCAAGCGGTCGATCAGGGTCTCGACCGAAAGCGGAGAAATCTTTTCTCCTTTGCGCCCGCGTGGCGCGACTGTCGCTGTGCTTACTTCTTTGTCTCCAATAACCACCATGTAGGGCACTTTTTGCACTTCGGCTTCGCGTATCTTATAACCGAGCTTTTCATTTCGCAGGTCGAGTTCACTGCGAATATCAGCCTTGGACAGTTGCTCATGGACGTGCTGCGCGTACGTGTTCTGGGCGTCAGTGACCGTAAGAATCTTGACTTGCACTGGAGCCAACCACAACGGCAGGTTCCCGCCGCAATGTTCAAGCAAGATGGCAATGAAACGTTCGATTGACCCTAACACTGCGCGATGCAACATCACAGGGGTGGCTTCGTTGCCTTCCGGCGTCACATATTTGAGACCGAAGCGTTCTGGCATGGCACAATCAATTTGCACGGTCGCCAGGGTCCAGGCACGCTCCAACACGTCGCGGAAATCAAAGCCAATTTTCGGCCCGTAGAATGCCCCTTCACCAGGAAGAACTTTGACGGCAAACCCAGACTGCTCTAACGCACGCTGCAAGGCCGCTTCCGCCGCATCCCAAAGCTCAAGGCGTCCCAGGTATTTTTCCGGGCGGGTTTGCAGCGTGACCTCAATGCGGTCGAAGCCAAAAGCGCTGTAGACCTCTCTGGTCATAGCCACGAACCGTTCAAGCTCCACATCCAGCTGGTCAGGGGTGCAATAAATATGCGCGTCATCCTGGGTAAACGAACGCACGCGTGTCAGGCCGGAGAGGACGCCAGATTGTTCAAAACGATGGAGACGGCTGAAGTCAGCATAGCGAATCGGCAAGTCGCGATACGAATGTTTCCGTGAAGCAAAGAGATAGCAATGCCCAGGGCAGTTCATCGGCTTCACGCCATATTCCCCGTCTTCCACACTCATCAGGAACATGTCGTCGTGAAAGGCTTCGTAGTGACCTGAGGTCTTCCATAGTTCGGTTTTATAGATGAGCGGAGAAATGACTTCGCTGTAGCCGTAGCGGGTGTACAGGTTACGGATGTATTGGATGAGGATGTTGTAGAGCAACGTTCCTTTCGGGTGAAAGAACGGCGAGCCGGGCGCAATCGGATGCAGAGAAAAAAGGTCCAGTGCCGGACCGAGGCGGCGGTGGTCGCGCTGTTTGGCTTCTTCGATTCTTTTGAGATAGGCGTCCAAATCCTTCTGGTTCGCCCAGGCTGTTCCGTAGATGCGTTGCAGTTGCTCGTTGCGGGCGTCGCCACGCCAGTAGGCACCAGCAATACTCGTCAGTTTGAATGCCGCGATGCGCCCAGTAGCCGGAACGTGGGGGCCGCGACACAAATCGATAAATTCTCCTTGGCGATACAGCGAAATCGGCTCGGCAGAAGGGATGCTCGCGATAATTTCCGCTTTATAGTCTTCGCCCATATCGCGGAAGAAACGCACGGCCTCGTCGCGTGGCATCTCTTCACGCGAAACGGGGAAGTTCTCGGAGACGATCTTTTGCATCTCCGCTTCAATCTGCACTAAATCCTCAGGAGTAAAGGCCCGCTCATATTTGAAGTCGTAGTAAAAGCCATTGTCGATGACCGGGCCGATGGTGATCTGGCAACTGGGAAAGAGCCGTTTCACTGCCTGCGCCATGAGATGCGCCGTTGAATGGCGCAACACGTCAATCCCTTCAGGCGAAACCGGGGCCACCAAGTCCAGGGAGCAATCCTCGCTCAAAGGCCGAGCAAGGTCGATCACTTTCCCGTTGGCCTTCGCAGCAAGAGCGCGATCAGCTTTGGAAAAGATCTCGCGCGACGTAGTCCCAACAGGAACCGCACGTTGTTCTCCCCCCGGTAGGGTGACAGTGATGTGTGAGGCGTTTACGCTCATGGGAAAACAAAAAAAGGCATCTCTTCGTGATGCCTTGCCATCCTCTCAGGAATCTCAGTGCCTGACGGGTCGTCCGTACTCACGTCGGTTGCACATGCGAAATGAGGTATAGGCACGGGCGGAATTGAACCGCCGACCCCTTCCGTGTCAAGGAAGTGCTCTTCCTCTGAGCTACGCGCCTGTTTGTGAAAATTTCCCCTTCAGTTACCTGCCAATTCCCCGCTGCAGCGTCAAGAAAACCTTTGAGCTTCCACAGGTTAGGACTCGCGCACGACCTGCACGGTGAGAGTCGCATGTACGTCGCCGCCAAGATGCACTGAGACAGCATGGGTACCAAGTTGCTTAATAGGTTCGGGCAAAATAATCTTGCGCCGTTCAAGAGGAAGCCCCTGAGCGTGCAGTGCCTTTTCGATATCTTGATTCGTGACCGACCCGAACAAACGATCTTCTTCGCCGGCACGCGCTGAAATCACAACATTCGAAGCCGCAATGCGATCACGCAGCGATTGTGCAGCTTTCAGGGCTTGGTCTTTCTTCACCGCAGTAAGGCGCTTCTGGTGTTCGAGCACGCGGAGATTGCGATTATCGGCCAGGACAGCCATGCCGCGCGGGAGCAAATAATTGCGACCAAAGCCATCGCGGACTTTTACGATATCGCCGATATGGCCTAAACTAGGCACATCTTCTTGCAGAATAATTTCCATAACGGTCCTTGCTTACAACAGTCACCGGCCAATCACACACGCGAGGCCGCATAGGGCAGCATGGCCCCGGCCCTAGCTCGTTTGATGGCCTTTTTCAATTTTCGCTGATATTTCGCACTCACGCCGGTGATGCGGCTCGGAAGGATTTTCCCGCGCTCGGTCACGTACTTCGAGAGCATATCAATGTTTTTATAATCGATGACGAGATCTTTGTTCGCACGAAACGGGCAGACTTTGCGACGGACACGGCGACGGGCCGGAAACTTGTCCTCACCAACAGGACCTCTCTTCATCTTTCCTCTTTCGGGTCTGGGCATAGCTAGGCTTCCTTATTGCATTCGTTTCTTAATGAGCTGAGGAAAATCTTGGGCACTCTTAGGCTGATGCTTCAGGAGCAGCTTCCATCTCATCGGGATCTGTAACTGGAGCGGCAACCGGTTGCGGAGCGGAAACCGCAGGAGCAGAAGGTTCTGCCGGTGCCGGCGTACCGCGCACGACAGAGAGAAAACGCAGGACGCCTTCATTGATGCGCAGATTGCGTTCGAGTTCTTTGAGCGCGGCCGGATCGGAGTCGTATTCAAGATGGACGAAGTACCCGCGACGTTGTTTTTGAATCCGGTAGGCAAGGTCACGCAGGCCCCATTCTTCAACTTGCACGATCGTCCCTTGTCCATTCTCTACCAACTGCTGCATCCAGACCGTCAATTCTTTGACGCGGGTCTCCGGCAACTCCGGATGAAAGATGCAGAGGGTTTCATAACTTGGCATGCGGTTCTCCTCGTTCTTAACCAGCCTTCTTGTCTTCTGATTTCTCGTCTGTGGGAAGCGGCTCTGAAGCGTGAACAACCGCCATGGCTTTCTCTATCCCATCGGAAAGCAAGACTTCAACTGCATCGAGCACGCGATCTAAGGTCGGAACAATAAACGCTTCTTCTTGCGGAGTAAAGGGCTGCACGACGAAGTTTGCCGGGTCATGACGGCCTGGTGGCCGACCGATACCAATCTTAATGCGCAGAAAATCTTTGCTCCCTAACATCTCAATAAGCGAGACGATTCCACGATTGCCGCCAGCTCCTCCGCCGCCACGTTTCATCCGCACGCGACCAAAGGGCAGATCAAGGTCGTCGTGAATAACGATCAATGCATCCAGGTCAAGATGATAGAAGTCTCGAATACGTGCGACCGCTTCGCCGCTACGGTTCATGTAGGTCTGTGGTTGCGCCAGCAACATTTTCTCGCCGCGCCATTGCGCCTCACCCACAAGCGACAGGAAAGCGCGACGTGAGAGTTTCGTCTGCCACCGGTCAGCTAAGCGGTCGAGGGCACGAAAGCCGAGGTTGTGGCGCGTCTTCGCGTATTCCGGGCCAGGGTTGCCTAGACCAATAATGGCACGCACGAGCGTTTCTCGGCCAATCGGGCAATCTTACTTCTTCGCTGCGGTTGGTGCCGCCGCCGGTGCCGCCGCCGGTGCCGCCGCAGTTTCAGCGGCTGGCGTTTCTGCGGCAAGCGAAGTGACCGATACCACCGACTCGTCAGCATCGAACACCGCATGCACTCCCGGGGGGAGCACAATGCCGGAGATATGAATCGCATCGTGGATTTTGAGATGCGTCACATCGACTTCGATGAATTCCGGAATTTCTCGCGGCAGGCATTCGACCGTGATTTCTCGCATCACCGATTGCAACTGACCACCGGCGGTCACGCCCTCGGCCTTTCCGACAAAATGCAGCGCCACCGCTACTTGCAAAGGTTTGTTCTCATCCACTTCGAGAAAATCCACATGCACGAGACGGCTGGTCAACGGATGGCGCTGCACTTCGCGTAAGATTGCGATCTTGTCTTGTAAGTCAGGCTGCGACGAAGCGAGCTGAATGAGGTGAGATCCTTCCAAGGTCGCGATCTTGAAGTGAAATTCTCGCGAGTCGATGGATAAACTCGCTGCCGGTTTCCCGGGACCGTAAAAAACTGCTGGGACCCGGCCCTGCCGCCGCAAACGTCCGGCGTCGCCTTTTCCGTGGGTCGTGCGGGGCTCTACTGAAAGTACAATCGTTTCCATGTGTTCCTCTCGGCCTTAGACAAATAAAGAGCTAATTGATTCTTCGTTATGGATGCGCCGGATCGCCTCGCCCATGAGTGAAGCAAGCGACAGCACGTGAATTTTTCCTAGATCCTGAGCTTCTGGTCGCAGCGGGATGGAGTTCGTCACGACTAATTCATCCAGCACCGAAGTCCGTATCCGGTCGATGGCCGGACCTGAAAGCACGGGATGGGTGCAACACGCTAAGACGCTTTGCGCTCCTGCCTCGTGGATCGCCGCCGCCGCCGTAGTCAAAGTGCCAGCCGTATCGACCATATCATCTACGATGATAGCGATGCGTCCTTCGACATCGCCAATGATCCGCATCTCCGCGACATCGCGATTGGCCTTCCCAGGGATGAGTTCTTCATCCGCACGAGAGCGGCGTTTGTCGATGATAGCTAAAGAAGCACCTAAGCGTTTGGCAAAGGCCCGCGCACGTTCGACACCACCAGCATCAGGAGAGACAATTGTTACTTCTTCCTTACCAATGCGAGACCGCAAATAGGGCATCAGCACCGGGGCAGAAAACAGATTATCCACCGGGATGTTGAAGAAGCCTTGAATTTGGCCAGCGTGCAACTCTGCCGTCAGCACGCGCGAGGCGCCGGCCGTGGTCACTAAGTCGGCAATCAGCTTGGCGCTAATCGGCACCCGCTGTGCCACTTTGCGATCCTGCAGCGCGTAGCCGTAATTGTGGATGACGGCAGTAATCCGCGTAGCTGAAGCGCGTTTCAGCTCGTCGAGAATGAGCAACAATTCCATGTTGTTGTCGTTG
>SYOC01000437.1 GCA_005804965.1 Pseudomonadota bacterium | reverse complement strand
CGGCCGGGCCGAAAGAAGTGATCTCTGCCATCGAAACTTTGCAAAGCCAAAGCACCTCAAATCCCAATTCGATCACGCAAGCCGCAGCGGCGGCAGCTTTGACTGGCACGCAAGAGCCGGTAGGGATTATGGCCGCAGAGTTTAAGAAACGCCGCGACTACGTCGTGCAACGGCTGCGTGCTATGCCCGGTGTGACCTGCACCTTGCCGGAAGGTGCATTCTACGTATTCCCACGGTTGGCGAACTATTTCGGCGCGAAATGGCAAGACAAGACGATCTCGTCGGCGATGGATCTGTCCATGTATCTGTTACAAGAAGCCAAGGTAGCGTTGGTGGCTGGTGAAGGCTTTGGCTCAGCAGAGCACGTGCGTATTTCTTACGCCACGTCGATGCAGATTCTGGAAAAAGGCTTGAATCAAATCGAAGCAGCGCTCAAACAACTACGCGCACTGTAACGCGTGCCACAGGGCGAGCCGTCGCGCTCGCCTCACGCTATTCATTCGTCTCGCTTTAGGGCAATGGCAGGAAGTTAAGGAAGATCTGTCATTGCCCCACCAATAATTGCATTCTTCTTGCTTCCATGCCATCGTTCGGACGTACGTAAACCTCATCGGATACCGCTCGGCTGAAAGGAGGGCACTCAGCCATGCTCCCGCGTTCGTGGATGGAAGCGTATGTGAATTTCCTCTTGCGCCGCCGCTGGTCGGTACTGGCTGCATGTCTGGCCGTCACCATCTTTCTGGGCTACCAACTCTCCCACACCCAGATTCAGATGAACTTCATGGATCTATATCCGCCCGACCATCCCTACATGCAGCTTATGCGTGCGCACCCGCGCATGTTCGGCTCGGCTAATACCTTGGTCATCGGTGTCGAGGTCAAAGACGGTGACATCTTCACGGTCGATACCCTCAATAAGATTGATCGACTCACGATCGCCATTATGGAAACCTCGGGGGTGAATCCGTGGGCTGTGCGCTCGATCTCGCATCCGGCAGTGCGCGGGGTGAAGGTGACGACCTCGGGTATTCGCATTTTGCCACTCTATTTTCCTGATCCGCCCAAAGACGCGGCTGCTGTCGCGCAGATTAAGAAGAGCGTGTACACCAACGACGGCATCTTGGACTTTTATGTCTCGCGCGACGACAAGATGGCGATTATCTATGCCGGGTTCTGGGAGTCCGGCCTGAATTTACCGAAAATGACCGAACGGCTGTTCCGCCTCCAGCAACAGGAAACCGACGCGAACCACGTCATTCACATGACTGGCTTTCCCATGTTGCTGTGCTGGGTGTTTAGCTACAAGAGTCAGCTCTTGGCGATCACCGGCCTTACCCTCCTGTCAATCATGGCGTTGCTCTGGTTCTACTTCCGCACGGCGCAGGGCGTATTGATCCCCTTGTTCTCAGGAGCGCTGAGCACGTGGTGGGCGTTGGGATTCGCTGGACTCGCAGGTTTCACCATTGATCTCCTGATGATTGTTGTGTTCCTCTTGATTACCGCGCGGGCCTTATCGCACTCTGTCCAATCCATGGAGCGGTACCATGAGGAGTATGCGCGCCTCGGCGACCGGGAAGAGGCGATTCGTCGCTCGTATCTTGGCCTTTTTTCCCCGGCCTTGGTGTCGATTGCGTCGGACGGCTTGGCCATCTTCAGCCTCGCTGTCGCCCACATTGCAGCCGTGCAAAAACTCGCGATCATGTCGAGTTTCTGGATTTTCACTATCTCGGTCAGCGTCGTGACGCTCCATCCCATTATCCTCTCGTTCCTCAATCCGCCCCGTCATGATCCCCGCGCCGGAAAGCGCTTTGCTGATCGCCTCTATACTGCGGTCAACCGGACCTTGGTGACGATCAGCCATGGGAACGTGCGCTATGTGACGGTGGCAAGTTTTGCATTGGCGCTCGCCGTCGGCGTCTTCTACTCCCAGCGCTTGAAGATCGGAGACGTGTCGATTGGCAAGGCCCTCTTTTACGCAGACCACCCGTACAACACCGCCTACGACAAAGTGATCGAAAAGCGCTTTGCTGGCATCTCGACCTTAGTCATCGTGGCTGAAGGCAGTAAGCCCGGCGCGTTTCGCGATCTGGCAGCGCTGAATGCACTGGAGCGTTTTCAACGCACCATGGAACGACAGAACACGATGGCCGGGGGAAGCGTGAGCATCGTCGATCTGCTCCGTCAACTCTATCGTCGGTTCCAAGAAGGCGTGCCCAAGTGGGCGGTGTTGCCCTCGGAGTCACGCGATATCGGCAACCTCGTCGGCATGATGCTCATGGGCGACGGTGCCGGGGCGTTGGAGCGGTTTGTGGATAAGAACATCCAGCACGCGTCGATCACCATTTATTTTCGGGACTATTCACATGACACGATCATGAGTGCCTTGCGAAGCGCACGTGACTATATCGAGTCCAACCCAGTGGACGGTATCGAATTCCGCCTTGCTGGTGGGCTCATCGGTATCCTGGCGGCGGTGAACGAAGAGGTAGAGTGGTCGTACCGCGTCAATCTGTATCTGGTGCTAGCGACCGTATTTCTGCTGAGTTTTCTGACCTATCGCTCCGTCCTCGGTGCTTTGATCGTCATGATTCCATCGATTGTGGCACAACCGCTCACCGAGGCGATCATGTACTGGACAAGCATCGACATGAACATCAATTCGCTGCCGATTGCCGCCATCGGTATCGGTATTGGCATCGACTACGGCTACTACGTGCTGTCGCGGATTACGGAAGAGTATGGCCGTTTTCGCGATTTCGATCAGGCGATTGAAGAGGCGCTGATGACCACCGGGCGAGCGATCTTATTCACTGGCACCACGTTGACCGCCAGCGTGGTATTCTGGCTCTTCTTCCCGATGAAGTTTCAGGCCGAGATGGCACTTTTGCTGACGCTGATTTTATTTCTTCACGTCATCGGCGCACTGGTGTTTATCCCCTCGACCGTGTCGCTGCTCAAGCCGCGATTTGCGATGATAGGAAATACCGTTACTTGAGGGTGCCGTTGCGGAGGAGTTGCAGAGCCAGGGTCTGTGTCGCTGCCATGCGTACTTCTGTTGCGGTGTTGTTCTCTGCGAGTTCCTGCAAAAGATTGCGCAGCTCACCAGGGTCGCGGGAAAAACGGTAGGCATTGGCAAAACACGCTACCGCCGCGTAGCGGTTGCCTTGTCGCGCGTACGTTTGGGCGAGCTTGATCCAGGTCGCTTCTTGCCCTGGAGCCAGGACCAATGTCCGAAACAGCACGCGCTGCGCTTGTGCTAGCTCTCCTTTCCTGAGGTAGGCTTGTCCGAGATGATCGAGCACCTCGGCGTCACCAGCCACCAAACGATGCGCCTCGTGAAATGCTTGGATAGCCTCGCTGACTCGTCCGTCTCGCAGTGCGTCGAGGCCTTTGGCCTTCTGCTCTTGCGCCTGTGCTTGTTTCTGCTCATCCACAGGATATTGGAGCGGTAAGTCTTCGAGGCGTTTCTTGGCTGCTTCGATCAACTGCACCTGCGAGATGCCGCCATCCGTACCAGCGTGGGAAATCATATCGAGGAGGTATTGTTGCGCGAGAGTCTCCAACGCACTCGGCGGAGTGTCGCCCAGAGAGAAGACGGACGCTGTTTCTTGTGCCCGCGTGAATGTTGTTTCGCTTGCAGGCTGTCGCGTGGACTGAAAAATAAGCCCCGCCACGAGAAGGGAGAGACCGAGGACAATGGAGAATCGGAAGGTGGAACGTTGAGGAGGTGAGGAAGGGGAAACAACCGGCACTAACAGTGGCGGAGCCTGAAATGCCTCGATCTTCTGCCACAGTTGGCTTGCCAAGGCTGGATCGAGGAGCAGAAGTAGCTCGTGTTCCCGGGCGGCAGCGACAGTCTCTCCGCGTTGCAAATATGCCGCTCCGAGAAACGCATGTGCCCAGGCCAAGTCCGGCTGCAACGCCAAAGCGCGTTGCAGCGCCTCGATCTCCTCAGCATGACGACGAAGCGCGTGATAGGTCAGCGCCATGCCCAGATGCGCAGCAGCAAACTCAGGTTGCAGTTCCAGCGCTCGTCGGAACAGTGGCAACGCCTCTTCACATCGCTGTTGGTCGAGATAAGTATGGGCACGTTCAAAGTACGTGGCGGCAGACTGGTTTGGGGCTGGGTGCGCGTCGTCGTGCAGCTCTTCGCGTCGTCGGGCGACGAACTGATGTTTCAGGTGGCTGTAGGCGGCATTGATTTCCTTCATGCGCTCTTCGGCGAGCGCACGAAAACGCGGGGCAATTGCGCCCACCACATCCGGGTGATGCAGTTGGGCCTTTTCGCGGTAGGCCACCGTGATGTCTTCCCAGGAGGTCTCCTCGGACACGCCAAGTATTGTGTACGGCGATGGCTCTTTCACTGTATCCTCGTTCCACCTCAAGGCTTGCTGCGCCCCGTTCTTCGTTCACTGAAGAGGCATCACCACCCGCTCATCCACCGGCACCACGATATAGCCCTTCGTGATATCCCCAAACATCCGGCATCGTTCCGCTCCCCACCTCCAGTAGTACAGTGCAAGGTAGGCGCAAAAGACGGCGTCAAGCTGATCTTCATAGGCTTTGAGCGCACGCCCCTTGTATGAAAGATGTATGTCGCTCAATAACGATTTTGGCAAGGCCAGGGGTGGATCATAGCCGCGCAGGCTAGCAAGTAAGTGCTGATAGCGACGAAACTCGGCCATGCGCTGCGCATGAGAGATCGTGGGCTTGGCCTTGTATTTTAAGATGCGGTTGAGACCGAACAGCGTCACCATTGATGGATGGGGATACACCTCAAACGCTTGCCGGGTGGCACGGTGAGGCGTCACCATTGGATCATGACGGATGCCAAGGATGGCCAACCCGGCGACCAGAGTTTCTCCGCGCACCGAGCCGCCGTTATACCCAGCGAGCCGTTGGCGATTAGCGGGATGCGCTCCGGCGTGAAACTTGGCGAAAACAGCGTTGAGTTCGGCCTCTCCCGGGCGGCGACCGGTAAGATTGGGCACAGTCAACGGCGCGTCGATGGCGACGAGCGCTGTGCCGCGCCCTGCGACATTACGAACGAAAGCGAGGATATCGTCGTCCGTGTAGAGTGCCGCTGTCGGCAACGGCTCGACGAGTGAGGCCAGAGTGCCGTCCCAACGCAGCGCGGCCACGCCAGTGGGGTTGCGACTCGACCAAGCGAGGTCGATGCCGATGAAAACTGGCTGTCTTATTGGTGTTGCCATGCTCTGTGGTTAGCACACGTATTTTGTCCGTGCGGCCTGCTTTGCCCATTACCAGCGATCCGCTATCGTAGCTGGCCTATGACCCCATTACGTATCGGCCTTATCGGTACTGGCAAGCATGGCAGCCGCTATGCCCAGCATCTGGTAGCAGATGTTCCGCAAGCGCGATTGGTCGCCGTGTGTCGCAGGAATCCACTTGAAGGACGCCACGTTGCTGATCGCTATCATTGTGCCTATTTCCACGACTTCCGCGAATTGATTGCCGATGCTCAGGTCGATGCCGTCGTTGCTGCCGTGCCCCCGACCCTGCACCACGCCATTGTCGAGAAAGCTTGTCGGCAGGGAAAGCCTCTGCTGATTGAAAAACCCTTCGCTGTCAATGTGGCCGAGGCGAAGCACATGCGCGAGCTGCTTGCCTCCAGTGGCGTCCGCTGCATGGTGGCGCATACCTTGCGCTTCAATGCGGTGGTGCAAACGATGCGGCACCATATCCCCGACATTGCCCCTCTCCACTCGATCTATTTGAGTCAGCGTTTCGAGCCGTCGTGGCTGCCATGGTTGGATTGCAAAGCCGAAAGTGGCGGCGGCATTGTTCTCCATACCGGCGTGCATAGTTTTGATCTGTTGCATTTTCTCACTGGCTGCCCCGTGTATCAGGTTACGTGTCAGACTTCCCAGGTGGTGACACAAGAGACCGAAGACAATTTCGTCATGTCGTGCGACTTCAGTGATCCGCTGCTTAAGGGTGTGGTCATGGGTTCGCGTTCGACGATGAGTCGTTCGGGGTTGATCGAACTCTCGGGGGCAAACGGCCAGCTTGTCGGCGATCACGTTCATGGCAGCGTCACGCTCCTGAAAGGGTGGCAACGTGCCGAACTACCAGTCGAGCCACCGATTCCTACCGTCCGCGAAACGCTCAGAGCCTTCATTGACGGCATCCATAACAATACGCCATTCCCGATCACTGTAGATGATGGGCTGCTGGCGGTGGCTGTTGCCGAAGCCTGCTATCGCTCGGCACAGAGCGGTCAACCTGAGCGGGTGTACTCAGAGAAGTAGGACAAGAAAGCAGCCCTCGCATCACCTTCAACCCCGTTGTGTCGCAAGAAGTGAGACTGAACCGCACGAATCCTTGACAGGGGCAGTTTAGAGAGTTTATGGAGTTGTGATGGTAAGCGCTTATCGCTTATAAGATTGCTGCGAATGGAAACAGTACAGCCGTCTAATGCGAGTTAGGGGCTTGCTGTAGTGGTCTAAAGCTTGACAAAAAAAAGGGTTTGGGGGAGCGATGTCTCCGGAGCAGCGTTCTTCGGCGGCTGCCTATACGGATTCGATCTCCAAGATCGAGGAAGGAGACACGTCAATGGAGGTAAAAAACAATACGGACGTTCCCCAGTTACAGGTTAACTGGAAGCATCTATTCCTGGTGGTTCTCCACCTGATCGTTTTTGGCTTCTCGGCTTTTAGCCAAGATTTCACAACACAGATAGCCGCCAGGGCGCTGCCCTAAGCCCTTCGAGAAACAATATTGACACTTCCGTTATCGGCGGGTGCTTCGGCAGCAGAAGGAGGAAGCGGCTTAACAATGCCGTGTGCGAGACCGCCGCCCGTTTGTGGATCTGCTGAAGCCGCAAGGATTCGTTTGGGTTGCGGCGGCTGAAGCGGAGGCGTTAGACTTTCCTAATCAGAGGAGTCAGGATAAAGAATTGGCATGAGCCAATGGCCTGAATTCAATGGGAATGGTGATCTGCCGGTCGGGATTCATCAAGGAACGCTGAGTGAAGTGCTCCACCATTTCGGTACAGAGAGTCTCCAAAGACACCTTATGGGCCAACGTTTGGAGCGCATCTACAAACTGGCTTCCACTACAGGCCAGGTCGCACGATTCATCGTGTTTGGGTCCTTTGTGACAGCCAAAATAGATCCCAAAGATGTCGATATCTTCCTGCTGATGGAAGATACGTTTGACTCCAACCAAGTGCGAGGTGAAGCTGCCGTTCTTTTCGACCACCTTGCGGTGCAAAATATCGAGGGAGCCAGTGTCTTCTGGATTCGAGGACAGGCCGCAATTGACGGGGAGCAGGCTGCAGTGGAACACTGGCAAATTAAGCGAGACAAAACGCGACGCGGAATAGTCGAGGTGATTCGCTATGATTCAAAATAATCTGGAACTTGAGGCGACCAAAGAACGGATTGCATATTTTCAGCACCAAGTAGAGAAGCTCCGCGAGGTCGAGACCAATCTGCAGAACTATCGGTTATCAGTAGGGGGGTACCTCGCTGAGATTGATCGGATGAATCTGGAGATTCGGGAGTATTTGTCTCTGCATCCCAGTGAACTGAAAGAACAAGCTGCCTAACGCAAAGTGTAGAGGCAGGTGCAAGCTGAAAAGTCTCAAAGCAAGATTCTTTGTCGCTTGTACGGACCAGAGTGCCAACCTCGGAGGGCTCAGAGATAGGTTCTCATCTCTCATCACTTTCCACTCACCACTCCCATCTGCTTGAGTAGCGGCACAATCTCGTGTCCGAAGCGTACGGTATCCTCGTGGTAGTTGAGGAAACATGCCAGTGCGCCATCAATGCCCAGGTCGTATAAGCGTTTGAGTTTCTCCGCCACTTGTTCTGCTGTGCCGATAACCGGCAGCGCGCCGGCACCAAGGGTGAACATTTCCAGGGTAAATTGGTCGAACGAACCGCTCCCGATGTTCAAGCCACGCGCCCAGTTCTCTACCGCCGTCCGATCCATGTGCGCGACAATCGCTCGCCGCACTTCCTCGGCTTCTTTCTCGGTCTCACGCCACAACAAGAACGGATAACAGGCGCAGCGAATGGCACGTCCATAGCGCCGTGCCCGGTCGCGAAAGTCTTGCGACAAGACCGCAGCGTCTTCAACAGAACCAATGCCAAGAAAAGCCCAATCGCACAGGCGAGCAACAAGCTCCTTGGCGTCGTCCGACACCCCGGCATTCACGATAGGCGGCTTGCGGGTCGGCTGCGGCAGCACCGAGCCACCTTGGATGCGGTACCACGGAGAGTCGTAGTGAAACATCCCCGGCTCTGTTGTCCACAAGCCGGTGAGAATCTCAATGAACGCGGCCGTGCGTTGATAGCGCTCGGCATGTGGCAACAACTCGATCCCCATCATCGCGAACTCTTCACGGCTCCAGCCGCTGACGATGTTGATCCCCCACCGGCCCTTGCTGATGTGGTCCATCGTCGCCCCCATTTTGGCGGCGACCAGGGGATGGAACGCGGGGACATGGACGGTCGAGTACACGCGTAGCTTGGAGGTGACCGCTAGCAAGGCCGCCGCCCACGTCATGGTTTCGAGCGAGGTCCCGAGATAGTTGGTTGTGCCGCCAAACCCTTTCCAGCGGCTCACCGGGAAAAGGAAGTCGAACCCGGCGGCTTCTGCCGCCAACGCAATCTGCTTATTGGCTTCATATTCCCATTCATCTGGGGCGGTGCGATAGGTGCTGATCGCGTACATGTTGCTGCAATTGGGCATAAAAATGCCGAGTTGCAGGCCATCGCGATTCTCATATGGTGGCATCTTTTCTCCTTCCTTCCTTGACTCTTCCCCAGTGAACGCCTAATGGTGAATACATATTCATTCTTGAACGTCTCTTCAGAATATGGCAGCGGTTGTGAACCTTACTCGATATCAACAACGCAGGGAGAAAACCAAACAGGATCTGCTTGCGGCAGCGCGGAAAGTTTTGGCCGAGCGAGGCTATCATAACGCAAAGATTATCGACATTGCCGCAGCGGCAGATATCGGTGTTGGCACCTTCTATCTCTACTATCCGACGAAAGATGCGTTGTTCTTGGAAATGGTCGAGGAGACTGCCCGCTTGCTCAAGGAACGGATTGATGAAGCTCGACTCACCGTCGAGGGTGCCGTCGAGAAAATGCGGGTCGCTAACCATGCGTTCTTTTGCTTCGCCGAGGAGAATCGCGATCTGCTGAAAATCATCTTCGGCCACGGTAATGCATTCAACGAATTACTGCGCACGGTGTATGGCATGTTCGTTGAGGATGCGGTCGAGCGGGTGGCTGACGGCATCGAACGCGCGGAGTTTCGCGCACTGCAATCGCACATTGTTGCCAATGCGCTGGTAGGGATGTTTGCCCAAGTGGTCTCATGGTGGATCGATCAAGAAGGGCCGTCGGCATCATACATGGCTGAGGTGATGACAGACTTCGCACTGCACGGGCTTACTCCCAAGCAGGGATAATCCGACCTTTCCCTGCTGTCTCAGGTTTCGCTTGGTCCGGGGGTTTTTCCTCCTTTCTCCCGCCGGACCCGGAGAGGGGCGTTCTCCCCCGCCCCTCTCCCTTTTCCCCTTCGTACTGCTGACGTAAGCTGCGCCCATGAGTGACGACAAAGAACGCACCATCTTTGCAGATGCTGCTCGCATCCCCCTGCATCTGATCTCCGGGTTTCTCGGCAGTGGGAAAACCACGCTTCTCCAGCGGCTTCTTGAACACTGTCTGGCAAAAGGTCTGAAGCCGGCCGTGATGATGAACGAGTACGGCGAGGTCAATATCGACGGTGAACTGCTGCGCGGTCAGGGGTACTCGGTGCGCGAAATGACCAACGGCTGCATTTGCTGCACGATTGGTGGTACGTTGGGTCTCGCGTTGCAGGAGGTCGCGAGCTTCCACCCTGATGTCATTTTTATCGAAACCACTGGACTAGCCGACCCAGTAGAATTGATCGACCAAGCCACGAAAGAGGATGTCTTTTCGCTCGTGCGTGTAGCTTCGTTAGTGGCCGTTCTCGACCCAGTGAATTTTGCACGTCTGGCCGAGGAGCTGCATTCCGGCATCCGCCAACAGACAGAACTGGCGGACATCGTCCTTCTCAATAAAAGCGATTTAGCCGACGCGGCCACACTTGCTGCCATCACGGCTCAAGTGCAGGCGTTGAATCCTCGTACGCACATTCTCGTCACCCAACGTGGGGCAATGGATTACGACCTGTTGCTCGGCAAACAAGGTGAAATTTTCGCTCCACTCGCCCGCCAACGTTCAGCACCGGTGCACGATCATTTTCATACGCTCACTGTGCTGTGCGAGACGCCGCTCGTCCGTGAGCGTTTCGAAGCGGTCATGCAGACCTTGCCGCCGACCGTCTGGCGTGCCAAAGGCTTTGTCCGGTTCGTCGATTCTGACGAACAGTGGATGTTCCAATCCGTGCTGGGCGATTTCGCCATCGAGTGGATTGATCTGCTCCCCGAGCCACCCGAGCATGTGGTGTTCATCGGCAACGGGTTCGACCGCGAAGCGTTGCGTCGTGCGCTGCTGGGCTGTGCGGCAGATGCGGAGCAGGGCGAGCAGGAATGACTGGAGATGATTTGCTTGCTTCTCATTCTTGGACCTCTGCCTCCGATGTTAGGAAAGGCGTTTCTGTTGTGTTCGGCAAGGGAATTTGCTAGTGTCCCCCGCAGGAAGTTTGTATCCGGATCGTACCGGTCGTTGGAGTGAGTTGGTTCGAAAGCGATGAGGCCCCTTGGAACCCACTCATGGGTTGGAGGGGCCTTTTGTTTTAACACTCCACGGAGGTGGACGATGGCAATGAAGCTTTTTGTTGGCAACCTGCCGTTTAGCACGTCGGACGCGGACCTCATGTCGCTCTTTGGGCAAGTCGGGGAAGTTGCGTCAGCCAACGTTATTATGGACAAATTTACTGGCCGCTCGCGTGGGTTCGGTTTCGTGGAGATGACGAACACGGACGAAGCCGAAGCAGCGATCGAGCGTTTCAACGGGCACGAAATGCAGGGGCGTCCGTTGACGGTCAACCAAGCGAAACCACAAGAACCGCGCACCGGTGGCGGTGGTCGTCCCGGTGGTGGCGGTCGCGGCGGCTTCCAACGTGGAGGCGGGGACCGGGATCGCGATCGCGACCGTCGTTGGTAGGCAGCTCTCTGCGGCTGTCACGGCTCATCATGTCTCTCACTCTGCCGCGCGTTACACCCGCGCGGCGTCATGTCTGCTAAACAGCGGCGGTGGCAAAGCGAAGCAAAGGTTCTCTTTGCACTGCCGTGCTGGAGGTTGCATTGAGCGTTCGTCTGTATGTCGGCAATTTACCGCCGCGCCTGTGTTTTCCCGAACTCGAAGATCTGTTCCTGCCTTTTGGCACCCTCGTATCTGCTGAGTTGATCACCGATCCTACCACTGGCCGCTCGCGTGGCTTCGGCTTCGTCGAACTGGAGTCGCCTGACGCCGCCCGCACGGCTATCACCACTCTCAATGGTTCGGTTGTTGACGGTCAGACCCTTACGGTCAACGAAGCTGGCGCTGGTCGCGATGCAGCGGCTTCAGCACGGCGGAATGCCGACCGTCCAGCGTTCGCGCGCCCGAGCGGAGACCGTCCCCCGCCGTCTGCCGGTCCTCCACGCAGCTTTGGCGGTGGCGGCAGCGGCGTCCGCTTATTTGTCGGCAATCTTCCCTACAACGCGAGCACGTCCGATCTCGAAAAGGTCTTCTCCCAAGCTGGGAAAGTGACCTCAGTGAGCATCGTTAATGATCGCGCCACTGGCCAGTCGAAAGGGTTTGCCTTCATCGACATGGGCTCGAAAGAAGAAGCCACCGCCGCGATTCAGAAGTTCGACGGTCGAGAAGCCTTGGGACGTATCCTCAAAGTCAACGAGGCGCGCCCGCCCGAGCGGCATGACGGGCCGCGACCATTTGGCGGTGGCGGTGGGCGACGCCCGATGGGGCGGTAGCCCGCGATTGAGCCAGAGGAGACCCACTGTTGCGCTAAAGACTATGACAGAGGACTTCGAGCTGCTTAGCGAGGTGATGCGCATAGACGTAAGATGAAGGTCAAACGCGTCTTGGACTAACGCCAATGGACACTAAAGAAACACTAATCAAATTTGCCGTTTGCCTTGCAACCACAGGGGATGAGGACTTAGAGGTTGGCAAAGTCTATCGCATCTTGCCGGATGCGAGGGCAGTGGAAGTGGGCTGTCTACGGGTTATCGACGAGTCGGAGGAGGATTATCTCTACCCGGCAGCGCGATTCATGGTCTTGGACTTGCCTGCGGCAGAGCGGGAGCGCTTGCTCGTCGTGCTTGAGGCCGATGCGGCCTGACACGCGCCTCCAGCGGACGCGGCCCCTATGGCGGTTTCTACCGGCCCTGAACTGCAGCGGTTAGGGGCCTTACCGCTGAGGCAGGACGCTAAGCCGCTGGAGCAGTTTCAGTGGAGGGACAGGAGTATGGCAACAAGGGCACAGTTGGGGTCTCTTTTCTGAGTAGGTGCGAGTGGACTCATCGCCTATTGCCATCAGCCTAAGAAACCCTTCCTCCACCTCGATGCTCTTCCTCTCTTAGCTCCCGCTTAACCCGTACTGACGTTAACGTACTCTATTGAGCCCTCGATCCCGCCTGCAAGGAGGCTGTCGTGTCGAACCCAGTAGACGCTCTGATCCTCAATCTGTTGGAATGGATCGGTTCGACCCCTCGGCCCTACGCTGAGGTCATCGAAGTTTGGCGAACGTCTTGCCCGCGTCTTCCGGTATGGGAAGACGCCAATGAGCGCGGCTTCTTGGAGCACCACCATGAACCAGGACGCGGAACTTTCGTCTTGGTGTCCGCTGAGGGAGCGGAGCACCTGAGAAAGCATCGGCAGTAAGTTCTCCGCCGACAGACGCAATCAGGCCTTTCGCCTCCGCGCCTCACAGCTTGTAGAACACCAACCCCGTCAGCAGCTTGGGGAAAAAATAGGTGGACTTTTGCGGCATGGTCTCGCCGCTTTTGCACACCTCGGCCACTTGCTGAAATGTGGTCGGATTGAGGAAGAACGCCGCTTGGTTCTGATGACGAGCCACGCGGCTCAACGCTTCATTCTCGTCAATAGTGTAGGTCAACTTCTCTTTCTGCACGTCCGGCGGTAAGCCTAGAAAGCGTTGCAGCAAGACATCGTGGAGCACGGTGACATCCAGCGCACGTAAAGACGCCGGGATGGCGAGTCCTTCGGTCACGCGATCATCGAACGCCACCAGCCAATAGTAGCCGGCTCCAGCAAACGCACAGCCGATGTGTCGCTTTCCTGGCGTGCGTAACGCCGCGAAGAACGCTTCTTTCTCCTGCTCCCTGTAAACGGCCACACGAAACTGACGCTGCAACACCATGCGCAGATGTTCCATCTTTGGCAAGTTCACCCCGTTGAGCAGTCGATGCGTGGGTAGAATGACTAGTCCTTCCTCTAGCGCATTAGTCAGGAACGCAAGTACAAAATTGCACGGCTCTTCGCCAGTGAGCTTGGCTTGCTGGGCCTGCTCGTTGCGGTAGCGCAAGGCTGTTTCGTAGCGATGATGGCCGTCGGCAATAATCAAGGTTTCGTGTTCGAGTTGCCCAGCCATTTTGGCGATTAAGGCAGGATCGGTGACCCTCCAGAGAGTATGCACGGTGTCGTTCTCATCGGTGACGTGAACGAGTGGGGCCTCGGTCAGCGCTGAAGCGAGAGTGCGATCCACAGACCAGCCCGGACGTGCGTAGAGACAGAAAATCGAACTGAGATGCGTCTGACAGGCTTGTAGGAGCGCTAATCTGTCGGCTTTGGCATACTCGAATGTGCGCTCGTGCGGGCGGATTTTTCCTGACGAGAACTCTTCTAGTTGCAAGGCGGTCAGGAGTCCCACCCGGCGGCGGCGGATGCCATCTTTCAGCGTGAACTCTTGCGCATAGACGTATATTGCTGGCTCTTCTTCTTGCAGGAGGGCGTGTTGTTCAAGCCAAGTCGAGAGCATCTGCGCGGCGACGGTGTAGCGTTCCGGGTCGCGGTTCAAATCGAGATGCACGGCGTTGTACGGGCTGCGCAGATGCAGCAACGTCTGCTGCTCGGTAGAAATCACGTCGTACGGAGGGGACACGACATGTTGGAGGTCGCCGACGACGGCGGGGTTATACCGTACCCCGCGAAACGGTCGAATGGTGGCCATATGAGTGCTCGTTTCTTGTTGGTCGTGCTCGTGGCTCGTGTTCGTGGCTCGTGGCTCGCTTTCCCAAGCACGAATCCCGAGCACCGATCACGAAGACCGAGCACGAGGGTTATTCATCCTTAATCGTTCGGATCGTTGAGGATCGTTTAGCGGTTGAGTGCGCGCTGGCCAATGTCCCGGCGATACTGCATCCCCGGCCACGCGATTTTGTCTACCGCCGTGTACGCTTCGGCAATGGCGTCGTGAATGCTTGTTCCGGCAGCCGTCACTCCTAAGACGCGCCCGCCTTTGGTCAGCACTGCATCTTGTGCTCTGACCGTGCCAGCATGAAAGACCATACCATTTTTCCACGACTGGAGAGCCTCAAGCCCAGAAATAATGTGGCCGGTGGTATACGTCCCAGGATAGCCTTCTGCCGCGAGCACGACACACACAGCGGGCCGTGCATCCCACACGAGCGAAACCTTGGCGAGCCGTTCGTCGATCACTGCCTCCATAACCTCGACCAAGTCAGATTGCAGGCGGAACATGAGCGGCTGGCATTCTGGGTCGCCAAACCGGGCATTAAATTCCACGACGTTCACGCGGTCGCCATCAATCATCAACCCAGCATAGAGGATGCCTTTGTAAATGATGCCGCGCCTGCGCAGTTCTTGGATTGTCGGGAGCATGATCTCTTGCACAACTCGCTCGGCCAGCTCCGGGGTGACAACTGGTGCCGGTGAGTAGGCACCCATGCCGCCGGTATTGGGGCCGCAGTCATGATCGAAGATGCGCTTGTGGTCTTGCGAGGAGGCGAGTGGCAAGACGGTCGTGCCGTCGGTAAACGCAAGAAACGAGGCTTCCTCTCCGGTCAGAAGCTCTTCGATGACCACGCGATTGCCAGCATCGCCGAACACCCGTTCGCCCATGATTTTCTCGACTGCCGCGAGCGCCTCCTCGACAGTTGTACACACCGACACGCCTTTTCCCGCCGCCAAGCCATCGGCTTTTACTACCACCGGTGCGCCGGTTTTCCGTAGATAACTCTGCGCTTCGTCGAGATCGGTAAAGATACCAAAGGCGGCAGTCGGTACACCAATCTGCTGCATCAGTTCTTTGGAGAAGGCTTTGCTGGCTTCGAGCTGCGCCGCTTGACGGTTGGGGCCGAACACCCGTAGCCCATGCGCCTCGAAGTCATCTACAAGTCCGAGACTCAGCGAGATTTCTGGTCCGACCACAGTCAAGTCAATGCCTTCTTGTTGCGCAAACTGGCGGAGCGCTACGACATTGTCTGGGGCAATATCCACTAATTCAGCCAGCGTGCCGATGCCAGCATTGCCAGGCGCACAGTACAATTGCGTGACCTGCGGACTCTGGCGGATTTTCCAGACCAGGGCGTGTTCGCGGCCGCCGCTGCCGATGACTAAGACTTTCATAAGACGTTCACTGTTAATGTCGGAAGTGCCGCATGCCAGTGAAGATCATGGCCATGCCGTGCTCATCGGCAGCCGCGATGACTTCCTTGTCACGCATACTGCCGCCCGGCTGAATGGCCGCCGTCGCACCTGCACGGGCGATGACATCGAGTCCATCGCGAAACGGAAAAAACGCATCCGAGGCGACCACCGTGCCGCGCGTGTCGAGCCCCAAGTCCGTCGCGCGTGACACCGCGATCTTCGCGGAATCTACGCGGCTCATCTGCCCGGCACCCACGCCAATCACTTGGTCGCTCTTGGCCAGGACGATGGCATTTGACTTCACGTGTTTGCTGACGCGCCAGCCAAAATCCAGGGCGCGATATTCGTCTGCCGTCGGCTGACGTTGTGTGACCACTTGGCAATCGGCGACGCGCACTACACCGAAATCGCGCTCTTGCAGCAGCATGCCGCCGACTACGTACTTCGTCTCGTATCGTGCCGGCACCGGCGCGGTGATGGCAGGAATCTCCATGAGGCGAATATTAAGCAGTCGCTTGGAAGACGCGAGCATGTCGAGCGCCGCCGCCGAAAATCCCGGTGCCAACAAGATCTCAATGAACCCTTCTTTGTAGAGTTCGAGAATTTCCTGGGCCGTGTCAGCATCGACCTCGCGGTTCAAGCCGACGATGCCACCAAAAATCGACACGGGATCGCAAGCGCGGGCTTTGCGAAAAGCCTCGGCAAGAGAAGTCGCCGAGGTCGCCACCCCACACGGGTTGGTATGTTTGATGGCGACTGCTGCGATCTCGTCGAACTCTTTCAGTAGCTCAAAAGCAGCATTGGCATCGACGATGTTATTGAATGACAGCTCCTTGCCTTGCAGTTGTCGTGCGTTAGCGATGCACGATTCGGTAATGACTGGCAGGCGATAGAAAGCCCCGGACTGATGCGGGTTCTCGCCATAGCGCAGGTCTTGCGCCTTCTCGTACTGCAAATGCAGCGTCTCGCCAAACGGCTGTCGTTGCTGCTGCTCATCGAGGCTGCCCAAGTAATCGGCAATGGCGGCGTCGTAGCGAGCGGTTAAGCGGAAGGCTTTCTTCGCCAAGGCAAATTTCTGTACCGCGGACAACGCGCCGTTCGTTTGTAGCGCCTCAATGATGGCAGGATAATCTTCTGGATCGACCACCACGCCGACATCAGCGTGATTCTTGGCGGTTGCACGTAAGAGCGAAGGCCCACCAATGTCGATGTTCTCGATGGCGTCGGCAAACGTGCAATCCGGCTTGGCCACCGTCTGCTCGAACGGATAGAGATTCACCACCACCAGATCGATGGGCTTGAGTCCATGCGTTTGCATGGTTTGTACATGCGCAGGATCGCTACGGCGGTGGAGAATGCCAGCATGAATCTTCGGATGTAGCGTCTTGACGCGACCATCGAGCATCTCCGGGAACCCAGTAAAGTCTTCGACCGGAACGACGGCAATCCCGGCATCTGCCAAAGCTTTAGCCGTGCCGCCAGTAGAAAGGATCTCAATGTCGAGTGCGGCCAACTCGCGGGCAAACTCAATGATTCCGCGCTTGTCACTCACGCTGATGAGTGCGCGGCTCACGTGTACCATGCTAGGACTCCTTGGAATTGTTCGTGGGGGCGACGTTCATGACCAGTACGATGGAGATGAGGACATACCAAAAGGCTCCAGGGTTGTAAAGGTAAATGCGCCGGAATATGGTAGGGCGCGATGACGGTCAAACTCAATGGAGAAACGCGCGAGTGCCGCGACGGCATGACAATAGCGGACTTGGTGGCTGAGCTTGGCCTTGGTGCGAAACGCATCGCGGTCGAGGTGAACCGCGACATTATTCCCCGCGAAGATTACGCCCAGCATCGCCTCCACGTGGGCGATGAAATCGAGGTCGTGCATTTCGTTGGCGGGGGATGAACACAGACGAGGACGTTATGAAAGACCCGTTCGTACTGGCAGGGAAAGAGTATCAATCGCGACTCATCGTCGGCACTGGGAAATACAAAGATTTCGCTGAAAATAAACGCGCGGTCGAAGCCTCGGGCGCGGAGATTGTGACGGTCGCGGTGCGACGCGTGAACATCACCGACTCCGGCAAGGAAAATCTGCTCGATTACATCGACCCGAAAAAATACACCATCCTGCCGAATACTGCCGGATGTTACACCGCCGACGATGCCGTGCGTACTTGCCGTTTGGCACGGGCGGCTGGTGTCGGCAATTTGGTGAAGCTCGAAGTCATCGGCGATGAAAGAACCTTGTTCCCTGACGTTCCTGCCACGATAGAAGCCGCCAAGATTCTGGTGAAAGAAGGGTTCATTGTCCTGCCGTATATCCTGGACGACCCCGTCACCTGCAAGAAGCTCGAAGACATCGGCTGTGCGGCGGTCATGCCGCTGGCGGCCCCGATCGGGTCCGGGCTGGGGATTCGCAATCCCTACAACCTCCGCATCATCCTCGAACACAGTCGCGTGCCGGTCATTGTCGATGCCGGGGTGGGGACGGCGTCCGACGCGGCGGTAGCGTTGGAGATGGGTTGCGACGCCGTGTTGATGAACACGGCCATTGCCGGTGCCAAAGATCCCATTCTTATGGCCGAAGCGATGAAGCTCGGGGTCGAGGCCGGAAGAAAAGCCTTCCTTGCTGGGCGCATGCCGAAAAAGCTGTACGCCACGGCCTCCAGCCCACTCGATGGGATGATTGAGTAGACGGTGAGGAAATCCTTATTGACTTCTGAGCTGCTCGATTCATATGGTCTCCGCGAACGATGACTCACGAAAGGGTCAAGCATGCAACTTACTCTCGAACTATCATCTGACACTGAAGTGCAGTTGCGTGAGAGCATAGCGCATAGAGATGCTGATGCTGTCCGCCGTCTGTTGGTGGAAGTCCTTACCCCGACAGTGGAAGCATTGCTACAGGAAACGCCTGCTGAGTTAACCGATGCCGAGTTTACGGTTGTAGCGGACCAATTAGCAGACGAACTAACAGCGGGCCTTGGGCCGAATGTTCCTTCTTTGTCAGACTACGCGGTGAGTCGAGCAGGTATTTATGAGGATCATCCATAGCCGTGATTTACCTCGCAGATACAAATGTTTTACTGCGATCCGCAGACCGCACTCACCCGGTTCACCCAATTGCCCGTGCGGCAGTCCGTAAGCTACGTATCAGCGGACACAGCGTGTGCGCCACACCACAGAATTTTGTCGAGTTTTGGAACGTCGCGACTCGGCCTATCGAAAGAAACGGGTTCGGATTGGTACCTGCTCATGCCGACCGACTGCTACGTCTTGTGGAACGGCTTTTTCCTTTGCTGCCGGATTCACCGGCAGTGTACGCCGAATGGCGTCGCCTTGTCGTTTCCTTCGGAGTTTCCGGAGTCCAAGTACACGACGCTCGCATTGCTGCTGCCATGATTGTTCACGGCGTGACGCATATCCTTACTTTCAACACAACTGATTTTGCCCGCTACGGAACGAGAGGAATTATCGCTGTGGACCCGACCTCTGTGTGAGTGAGATACGGATACGATAAGGAACTGGTCATTGCCCGCAAACGGCTGAAGGAGGTGCGCCGTGAAAACGCATGATGAAATGATTGGCGCGTGGAAAAAGGACCCGGCGTTTCAGAAAGCCTATGACGCTTTGGGAGAAGAGTTCGCCTTGTTTGACGAATTGTTCAAAGACCGCAGCATCCGCCGAGAGCAGACGGGCAAGCCTAGTCAAAGGTCAGCACCTCACGAGGCCTCGTGAGGTGCGGTCAGCCTAACCCGCCCGCTTCCTTGTCTTGCCGTCCGTTTGCAGTTCCAACCGACGCATAGTCTCTCACCCCCATGCCTGACTTCCGCCTCTATTTCGTGACCGACCGTAAACAGACGAATGGCCGTCCGCTCGTCGAGGTCGTGCATGCCGCCTTGGATGGCGGGCTGCAAGCTGTCCAGCTTCGTGAGAAAGATTTGGAAGGTGGCGAGCTGTACCGCCTCGCCTCGGCACTCCGCGAGCTGACCGCTCGCTATCAAGCGAAGCTGCTCATCAATGATCGCCTCGACGTAGCCTTGGCTGTAGATGCTGACGGTGTCCATCTCGGACAGGCTTCTGTACCTGTCTCTACTGCTCGCCAATTACTGGGGCTTCAAAAACTGATTGGCGTTTCGACTCATTCGCTGGACGAGGTTGCTGCGGCGGCAGGTGCAGATTTCGTGGTGTTCGGTCCAGTGTATTTCACCCCTTCGAAAGCCGAGTACGGCGACCCTCAAGGTATCGATCAGCTCCGCGCGGCAGTACAACACAGCCGAATGCCGGTGCTCGCTCTCGGCGGTATCAAGCTGGCACAGATTCCCGAAGTGCTGGCTACCGGTGCTCACGGGATTGGGGTGATTACCGCCATTAGTGCGGCGTCGGACCCGACGCAGGCCACGCGGAAGCTATTAGAAAATCTCGCCTCGTTCAGAGGCTCGCACTGAGGCCGTGCTCCGCCTCGGCTTCGCGCGGTGGAGTTTCCAGCTCATATTTGTCGATCTTGCGATAGAGCCGTTGGCGATCAATCGCCAACAGGCGGGCGGCTTCGTTTTTATTGCCGTGACTCTTGCGTAGCGCGGTAGCGATGAGGGACCGCTCCATCGCTTCGAGAGTTGGCAATTCGGCAAACTCCTGAAAGTTCAGGGGCTTTTCCTCGAAGCCAACAATGGAGACCGGCAAATCCGCTAGGGTAATCTCCGTGCTTTGCGAGAGGGCAAAGACGCGTTCGATGACGTTTTGTAATTCGCGGATGTTGCCCGGCCACGGATAGGCGAGGAGCTTGTCGAGCGCTGCCGGGGCAATGCGTTTAGGTTCGACGTTGTACTCTTTGCTGAAGGTGGCAATGAAATGCTCGATCAGGAAGGGAATATCGTCGCGACGCTCGCGCAACGGCGGCAGGTGAATCGGCACGACACTGAGGCGATAAAAGAGATCGTCGCGAAACGTTCCTTTTTTCACTTCCTCTTCGAGGTTGCGATTGCTCGCCGCGATCAAGCGGACATCGACCTTCACCGGTCGGCTCGATCCCAGAGGCGTGACCTCTTTTTCTTGAATAGCGCGGAGAAACTTGACTTGCAGCGCCAGCGGAATCTCGCCGATTTCATCGAGAAAAAGTGTCCCACCATCAGCGGACTGAAAGACGCCGTTGTGGTCGGCGATCGCGCCGGTGAAAGCCCCGCGCCGATGCCCGAACAATTGGCTATCCAGTAATGTCTCCGACATCGCCCCGCAATTGATGGCGATAAAAGAACGCTCTGCCCAGGGACTCTTCTGATGAATCGTGCGCGCGACCAGCTCTTTGCCGGT
>SYOC01000436.1 GCA_005804965.1 Pseudomonadota bacterium | reverse complement strand
CGCGGGAATGACGGCCAGGGACGGGTCCCCGGTGCTGCTTCCGTGCTGAGCGCCCTGCGCTCTGGGTGACTCAGAATGACATTTCTGGAAGAGTACATCGTACCGTGTACGAAGTCAGGCCTTCTGGTTTAGTACGGCTTCTCGATAAGCACCCCGTCCGCCTTCAATTGCTCTACTTCCTCTGGCGTCCGCCCAAGATAGGTTGAGAGAATCTCGGCATTGTGTTGCCCAACCCTCGGCGCTTGCAAAGGCAACTCTTCGGGAAATTCCGAGAACTTGATGGGAAAGCCGGGTACGTCAAGTTCCCCGTCATACACTGGATCGTGGATGGTGCGCACGGTGCCACGGGCACGCAGATGCGGGTGGGAGAGCGTCTCTTCCACCGACAGCACCGGGGCCACCGGCACATCAAATTTTTCCATATGCGCTACTGCGCTCGGCACATCCGGGAAGGTCTGTAACCAGTCTTCGATAATTTTGACCACTTCGTCGCGCCGTTCGAGACGAGCCGGGTCTGTGCTGTAGCGAGCATCCTCACTCAGGTCCGGTCGCTCCATCGCTTTGCACAAGTCCGCCCAGTGATGGAAAAACGACATAATGACCACATAGCCGTTGGTGCCTTTGAACACCCCGCCCGGCATCAGGTAGGTCATGTGCCTGCCGACGCGCGTGGGTCGGATGGCACCTTCGCTGGCGCGGACTTGATGCACATTGACCTCATGGAAGTTGTAGTACACGTCGAGGAGGCCGACATCGAGGTGCTGACCTTTACCAGTCTGGTCGCGATGACGTAAGGCAGCAAGCACCGCGAGCGCACCGTGTACGCCGGTGGAGACATCACCCAGTCCGACCAGCGGAATGTACGGCGCTTCGTCTTTGTCGCCAATCATGGAAGTCACGCCGGAGTAGGCTTGGGCGATGTAATCGTAGCCAGGCTTCTGCGCCAACGGCCCGCTCTGTCCGAGAGCAGAGATCGAGCACAGGATGATGTCCGGCTTGATCTCTTTCAGGCGCTCATAGCTCAGTCCCATGCTGGCTATCACACCTGGACGGAAATTTTCCACAACGACATCGACTTGCGAGATCAGCTCAACGACTAACGCCATGGCGCGAGGATCGCGGAGGTTGAGGCACAGACTCTTCTTGCCGCGATTGTGCTGCACGAAAAAGAGACTGCGCCGATTGCGAAACGTGGATGCATTACGGCTCATGTCGCCTTTCGGCCCGGGTTCGACTTTGATGACTTCTGCACCCATCTCGGCCAACATGCGGGCGCACGTTGGTCCAGCTAACGCTCGGGTGAAGTCGAGGACGCGAAGACCAGTTAGACAGTGATTCAGTCCAGCAGTCATGAGTTCCTCCTTTTAAGTATCCACTATCGACTATGAACTTATCTCAGCTGAATCGGAGAAACGGAGACAGGGAGAATCGGAGGGCGAAAAAAGCCGCGTCAGTGGACCTCACGACGTCTTCTCCGGTTCCCCGATGCTCCGAGGCTCCGGTTCTTTAGATCTCTTTCTCCATCAACACACCCGCCTCGCGCAAGCGTTGCACGTCGTCGTGCGAGCGCCCGAGATAGGTGGTCAACACTTCTTCGTTATGCTGGCCTAGCGTGGCTGCCTGCAAGGGAAGATCGTGGGGGAAACCAGAAAATTTGAGTGGCATGCCCGGCATCTCGAATGCCCCTTGCAAAGGGTCATGCACGGTGCGCACGGTACCACGTGCCCGGTGGTGCGGATGTTTGACGGTCTCAGCGATGGACAGCACAGGTGCCACCGGCACTTGATGCTCTTCGAGGTGGACAATCGCGCTCGGCACATCTGGAAAGGTTTGCAGCCAGTCTTCGATGATCTGGATGACTTCATCGCGACGTTGCAGCCGTGCTACGTCAGTGGAAAAGTTCGGATCATCCACCAAGTCGAGGCGGTGCATTGCCCGACACAAATCCTTCCAATGGTGCAAGAACGACATGATGACCAGATATCCATTCTTCCCACGGAACACGCCGCCAGGGCAGGCATACGTCATGTGACGACCAGCACGGGTAGGCTCAATAGCACCATGCGAGGCGCTGTGCACATGCACGTTGGCCTCGTGATAGTGGTAGTACACGTCGAGGAGCGCGATATCCAAATGCTGTCCCTCGCCGGTGCGATCACGGTAGCGCAGCGCAGAAACGATGGCCAACGCAGCATGCACACCAGTGCTCACATCTCCCATCCCCACGAGCGGAATGTACGGAGCATCGTTTGGGTCGCCGATCATTGACGTGACACCGGAATACGCCTGGGCAATGTAATCGTAGCCGGGTTTGCCGGAGAGCGGACCACTCTGGCCGAGCGCGGAGATCGAACACAGCACGATGTCCTTCTTCAATTCCCGCAGCCGGTCGTAGCCGAGTCCCATGTCGGCCATGACGCCGGGTCGGAAATTTTCTACCACCACATCGACATGCGGTACCAGCTCTGTCACCAAGGCAAGTCCACGCGGGTCGCGCAGATTCATGCACACACTTTTTTTGCCGAGATTTTGTTGGACGTAATAGAGGCTACGGCCATTAGGTTGCACGGAAAAGCGGCGCGCAAGTTCGCCACTCGGTGCCGGCTCTATTTTAATGACTTCAGCACCCATCTCGGCCAACATGCGGGTACACGCTGGGCCAGCCAGGGCGCGCGACAAATCCAGCACGCGCAGATCGCTCAAAACATGGTCCGAGGGCATAACGGTCTCTCCTTTTTGCAGGGCGTGCGCGGAGCGAAACATGACGATTCGCTCACGACGCCACAGCTATATACCGTGCCTCGCGCATTCCCACTACCGCCCTGACGAAAAGGTGGACGTCATCATTCGGATCTGAGGTCTCCTCTTCCTGTCTCTCGACCGGAGAGGGGCAGGGGAAAACCCGGCACATCCTCTACTTCTCACGGGCAAACGCCGCCACCGCGTCGCTCCCAGTGGACGCGACGTAGACATGCTTGCCGTCCTTGCTCACGACGACCGAGACTACGTCACTGAGCGCTTTGCCATCGGTACAGACCCCGCCACTGCCGGTCTCGCTGATACAGCCGTCCGTCCCGGGCAATTGCGTCAATGCCCCGGTGGTTTTATTGCGTGTGAAGACAGCCACCGCGTCGCCGATCAAGGACGCGACGTAGACATGCTTGCCGTCGGGGCTGATCGTCACCGCGCCCGAACCAAGCGGATCACCTAGGGCGCGACCATCGGTGCAGGTGGCACCACCCACCTCGGCGATGCACCCGTCAAAACCCAGCAGTTGCGTGAGTTCGCCGGGCATTTGCCCCCAACTCAGCGTCCCGCGGCCGCTCACGCCCACCAGGAGCGCCACGCTCACCGCCCAGCATCTATATCGCTTCGTACCTTGTCGCATACTCCACTCCTTCTTTTGGCTGGCAACCGGTCGTCGCTTGTGATCTTCAGGTTCTGTATTAGAAGCGGTGCTCTCCGTCAACCCGACGCATGAGGGAAATCCAGAAAAAAGCCTACGGTCAGATCGTCGGCTTCATCACCAGCTTCCGCGTCACCACCACATGACCGAAGATCGCAATCGTCACCATCACCACCGGCAGCCACACATAGGGGAAATACAGCACCCAGGTATTGAGGTGTTGTGGTTCGTCGCCGAAGAGCCGGACTATGGGCGATGTGGCGACAGCAATAAACGCAATGACCGCCAAACAGAGCGAACCCCACAGGTTCCACGCCCACAACACGGCAGAAGGAACAGCGTGGCCCGAGCGGAGGATCACGAAAATGACCGCCGCACCAATCCCAGTCACAATGTCGAAGTTGTAGCCAGAGTAGGAAAGCTCTGTTGGCATGATGCCGCGATTGCCAGCATGGTGCATGACCAATTCGAGCGGGAAGCGGAAGCTTTGCAACCCGACAAGCGCTAGGAAGGGCAGTTCAACAGCTGCACGATGACCAAAAGAAGACAGGCCGCCGGCAAAACCTGCTACGATCACCGATACCATCATCACCAGCATCGGCGGCGGAAAGCTCTCGAAGCGAGCCAGCACGCCGGAGGCAGCCGCAAAGGCGCTCACTGCCATTACGGCACTGGCAATTGCCCCCAGCACTAGCGCACAGCGCACATCCCCACGGGCAAACACCGCGACCCACGCCAAAGCTACGAGAACGGCAAGACCGCCAATACCAAACGCAGCCAGAGCATCAAAGACCGGAGGTTGAGGGACGATGGAGTCGGGGAGCATAGAGAGTGTCCGCGAACTGAAGGGAGTGTGTTATTGCGAGAAGCCGCAGGCGACGAAGCAATCTCTTTATCGCGCAAAGATTGCTTCGCAGAGTTTATCCTGAACGAGGTGAAGGGTCTCGCAGCGAGATTCCTCGCTGCGCTTGGAATGACAGATCCCAATGGCCACATCGTCAAGTGTACGCATGTGTTGCCTTCGGGTTGAGTAGATCTCAGGGGTTAATCCCACATCAAGCCGCCATCGACGTTGAACGACTGGCCGGTAATGTTGCGCGCCTCGTCGGAGGCGAGAAACGCTGCCATGTTGGCAATGTCGTCGCCAGAGTTCGAGCGCCGCAAAGGAATCGACGCGTCCATACGAGCAATGGCCTGCTCTTCGGTAATGCCTTCGCGCTGAACGATCTCTTTCATGATCTGGTCGTACAGGTCGGTCCGCGTAGCACCGGGACAAATCGAGTTGACGTTGATGTTGTGTTTGGCGAGTTGCGAGGCCCCAATACGCGTCATCGCGATGACGGCCCCTTTCGAGCCAGCATACGAGATGTTCGAGGTGCCGCGAAACCCTTTGCCAGCGATCGAAGCGATATTGATGATCTTCCCCGCCTTGTTCTTGACCATCTCGCGGGCGACGGCTTGCATGCAGAAGAAGACACCTCTGGCGTTGATGTTATGAATCCAGTCCCAATCAGCTTCCGTCACTTCGAAGAAGTCGAGCTTCTTGGTGACCCCGGCATTATTCATCAGAATGTCGATACGCCCGAAAGTTTCCATAGTCTTGGCGACCATCGAGTTAATACTCTCGGTTTTGCCGAGATCAGTTTTCACGAACAGCCCACGGCGGTCATGCGCGCTAACCTCTGCCGCTGCTTGCTGTCCAGAAGCTTCATTGATCTCCGCCAGCACGACATGCGCCCCCTCCCGGGCATAACGTAGCGCAATGGCTTTTCCCATCCCGGTTCCAGCACCGGTCACGATAGCGATTTTATCTTTGAGTAACATGGAAGGTCCTCCTTTTTCGTTGTACTGAGCTTTCAGTTCTCAGTTAGTAGTGAGTAGTTATTCGTTCAAGAAGCGATGACCCCAAATTGAAAGCTAAAAACTTATCACTAACTACTTTTCTTAAATTCCGGCATCACTTCATTGGCAAATAGCTCCATGCCGTAGCGGGCGCGTTTTGGGTCGCGAGCGCCAGCGTGGAAGTAAAAGGCGACTTGGTCGAGATCGAACTCATCCTGAAGTTCTTTAAGCCGGCGCCGACAAGCCGCCGGGGTACCAACAATGGCGCGTTCTTCCAATTGATCCGGCATCAACAGGGCAAAGTCCAAGAACGCCCGGAAAGGATCATCGGGCTTGAGCTTCTTCAGCGCCTCGGGCGGGATGAACGAGGTGAAGAGCCGTGTGTAATTGTACGTGGACTCTCGGCCATCGCGCATCGCTTCTTGATGGTCGGGGTTCACGAAGAGGAAGAAGATGCACGTCGTGCGTTTCGGCCCGTGTCCATGCTCTTTGAGCAAGGTACGGTAGCGCTGGACACGAGAGCGTACTTCAGCATGCGGGCCGGTAAGCCACGGAACAATGAAGGCATTATCGCCAGTAACGGCAGCGGTCTCGAACGACTCCAGGCTGATCGTGCCACGATAAATCGGCGGATGTGGTTTCTGCATCGGTTTGGGTGAGAGCGATAGCGTCGGCACCTGCCAAAATTGCCCCTCGTAGGAAAAATCATCCTGAGTCCAAGAACCACGAATGATCGCCAATGACTCCTCATAGCGGGCGCGACTTTCGCGTGGATCGATCTGGAAGCCCTCGAAGTGTTTGGGGATGATGCCGCGCCCGACACCGAAGTTGAGTCGGCCGTTGCTCAAAATGTCGAGCATGGCGAAGTCTTCGGCTTTGCGCAGCGGGTTCTCAAACGGCAACAGACTAATCGCCGTGCCTACACGAATACGTTCAGTTTCGCGGGCCACGGCGGTGAGAAACATCTGTGGACTGGGGCACAAGCCGAACGAGTAGAAATGCTCTTCCCCGCCCCAAACTGAGTCGAACCCGAGCTTTTCGGCCAAGACCATGAGTTCGAGCGTGTCGCGATAATATTGCACTTCGTCTTGCCGGTCACGAAAGAAATCGAACAACGTAAAAAGACCGAATTCCACGCAAACCTCCTCAAAGTGGAAAGTATCGAGTGCTGAGTAATGAATAACGAGGGCAAAGCTGTAGCCGCCGTCTCTGCCTCCACTTTTACCTTTCCACTTTCTTACTTTTCACTGTTTTCCGTTTCCCATTGCTTGCCGAAACGTCTCGACACTGAGCCGCACAACCGTATCGAACCCTTGCGCGTAGGTTTCATAGTGCGAGATGCCGGGAAGGATATGCAGCCGCTTGGGCTCCAGGGCTTTTTCATAGAGACTGACACATTCCTCAAAGCCGGTGAGATAGTCGAGTTCCGCACCAATGATGAGCAAGGGCCGAGGGGCAATGAGATGTGCGACGGCCTCGGGCTTGTAGGACAAGATGTCATCCGCCGTCTCCAGCGGCAGCTCGGTCTTGAGTGAGGCAATGGCACCGCCACCGCTGTAGAATTTCTCTTCAGCAGGGGTAGGTACAAGGATCTCGTAAGTATCGACATATTCGGAAGTGCCAGTGAGTACGCGGCGTTCACGGTCTTTCTCGATGCGTTTGCGCAGCGCCCAATACTCCCACAAGCGGCGGCTGTTCCGCGCCCAGCGATCACCATCGCCAAAGCCAACCACGCTCACGATGGCTTT
>SYOC01000435.1 GCA_005804965.1 Pseudomonadota bacterium | reverse complement strand
TAAAGAGGCTCGCTGAGCCGCCACCACGCATACTGTTCTCCCGCAACACGCCACGATCGGCAAAGAGGAAATAGAAATTCTCGCGGCCATTGTCTTCAATACGATTGTTCAGAAACGTATTGCCGTGGCTGCCGGTACCAACATGAATGCCTTCGTCGGCGTTATGGTGGACGAAATTTCCCTTGAAAAGATTGTCCTGCGCTCTGGCTACATCAATCCCGTAGCCGACCCCAGAAGCGGCATTGCCATTCGTATGCACTGTATTGAACAAAATCTTATTTTTTCTGACCTCTTTCAGCCGGATGCCGCGCTGAAACCCGGTCACGGTGCAATTCCTTATCGTGGCACCGGTAGCATTTTTTTGTAGCGCGAGGCCGAAGTCGTCTGAACGTTCGCCCCTGCCGCGAATCGTGTGCTTGTCGCAATCCAAGGTGACGCCGCTTGCCACCACAAGCCCGCGCTTTTCGCACGGTCCTAAGTTTCCAGGAAGTGTGTAATCAGAGACGACAACATCACCGCACTGGCAAGAGCGCGAACCTCCACAATGACGAGCAAACGCCGAGGACGGAGCGAGAACAGACACGATGAGCACGCAAGAAAAGAAAAACGGCACAATCGCTTTCATGCCGTGCAGACTACCACATCTCGACACGTAACCAGCATCCCCTGCTGGTCAGTCGCACACTTCACAATACCACTTCGTCAGTAAAACTGCCTTGGGAAAGGAGGATGTCCATGCCGGATAGAAGCAAAGAACTCACCGCTGAAGCACGGCGGCTGCGCAGCAAGATTATGGACCGCTCCGCCCATCTTGGCGTCATCGGATTGGGCTACGTAGGCCTCCCGCTCGTCATGGAAATGGCCAAAGAAGGGTTTCTCGTCACTGGCATTGATATCAACACTCAGCGGGTCGATTCCATCAACGCCGGGATGTCGTACATTCTGGATGTTCCGAGCGAAATCTTGCTCGGCTTCGTGATGAAAAGACGTATCCGCGCCACGCCGTCGCTAACGGCAATCCAAGATGTTGATGCCATCAGTATCTGCGCACCAACCCCCCTCCGTAAGACGAAAGATCCCGACCTCTCTTACGTCATGGCGGCAGTAGAGGCGGTACGCACCTATCTCCATCCCGGGCAGCTGGTCATCCTCGAAAGCACAACTTATCCAGGAACGACGCAGGACGTCGTCTTACCCATTCTCGAACGTTCTGGGCTCCGCGTCGGGAAAGATTTCTTCCTCGCATATTCGCCAGAACGCACGGACCCCAGCAACAAAACCTATACGACCCGGAACATCCCCAAAGTCATCGGCGGTGTGACACCAGTGTGTACCGAACTTGCCACTTGTCTGTACGAGCGGTTCATTGATCACATCATCCCCGTCTCTTCACCAGGGACAGCGGAAATGGTCAAACTGCTGGAAAACACATTCCGTAGCGTGAACATCGCCCTCGCCAATGAAATGGCGCAAATTTGTCATACGTTTGGCATTAACGTCTGGGAAGTCATCGAAACCGCCAAGACCAAGCCTTTTGGTTTCATGCCTTTTTACCCCGGCCCCGGTCTCGGCGGCCATTGTATTCCTATCGATCCCTACTACTTAACGTGGAAGGCGCGCATGAACGGCGTCGAGCCACGTTTGATCGAAGTAGCCGGCCATATCAATAGCCAAATGCCAACGTTCACAGTCAGCCGCGTGGCCGACGCTTTGAATGATCGACAGAAAAGCCTGAAGAACTCCAAAATCCTTGCTCTCGGCGTGGCCTATAAGCGTGATGTGAATGACACTCGCGAATCCTCAGCTCTCGAAGTTCTGGCAAAATTACGCGAAAAAGGTGCCATCGTGCACTATTCCGATCCCCACGTCCCGAGTCTTGACCTCGACGGCCACACGCTACGCTCAGTCGAGCTCACACCAGACGTATTGCGCTCGCAGGATTGCGTCGTGATTTTGACCGACCACTCAGAATTTCCTTACGAGATGATCGTGATGCACAGCCCGTTGATCGTCGACAGTCGGAATGCCCTCAGCGAATTTCCTGATCCCCACATCCTCCACCTCTAAATCTACGAAAAGCGCTGTCGTGTCCGAAAAAATCCTTCCGCCCTCCGTCCTCATCGTCGATGATGATCTCGACCTCACCGATCTGCTCAGCCGACTTCTCGCTCGCAAAGGTCTGCGGCCAGTCACAGCCGCCGGTGGTCCGCAGTGCCTCGACATCGTGCAGCATCACCCAATTGCCATCGACATTATCGTCATGGATATCACCATGCCAGAAATGGATGGCCTGCAAGTCTGTGCCGTGCTCAAGCAGACAGAAAAGACCCGGGAGATCCCGATCATCCTGCTCACGGCAAAAGACGACGCAGCAGTACGTCAGGCCAGCACGAGGCTCGGAGTCGCCGAATTCCTCATGAAGCCGGTAAGCGGGCAGGACCTGATCGCCAGCATTCAAACTCAGCTAGCAAAACTCTCGCGCCACCACGCAAGGACATCGCTCCCGTAAATCACCCTCCTCGTTCGGACCTTGTTTTCTGCTCGCCCACCCTACCCCATTCCCGCTCATGCTCCTGCCATTTGGTCGGTCTTCTCACATTTACCCCTCGCCAAAAAATTCTGGCTATGGTACTCACTTGGGCGTCGCTACGGCTTAGGCGTCTACCATGCACGCATTTGAACACCAGAACTCTGAGCAGACATTAGCAGAGGGTGTCGCGGAGTATTTCAGGTTGAATCCCGGCCTCACCCAAAGCCGTGGCACCTCACAGATGGCACAAGAGTTCTTCCGCTGTCACGACACAGTGCATGTCGTATACGGATGCAACACCTCGCTTCATCACGAAGCGATCGTGAAGCTTTCAAGCATATTTGGCACAACTGGCGGGTTCAACATCCTGAAGGGGTACCAGCTCCATGAGTCTCGGCAAATCTACAAGGAACTGAGCGGCAGCGAAGTCTTCTTCACGGCTTTGCAATCGGCCTGCTTTGTACCTCGCACAATCGTTCGGTGTATTCGCCAGCCCAAGCGGTGGCCTTGGAGCAACTTCCAGGAGTACCTTCAGACGCCGTTGCAAGAAATTCGGCGAGAGTTCGGCATACAAGTGGCTCGTATCGCCGCGAATGAACCATGCGCCTAACCCTTTCGAGAGGGTATGCCCAGGCGAACCGGGTCCTGCCTCTCATCTCAAATGTTCAAGCACTCGATTCTTCCTCAGACATTCTCAATCTTCAAAAAAATCGTGAGGCCTCACATCGCTCTTACTCAGCTCGTGAATCGTTTCGCCCGCGTCCGCGTCCTGGTGATCGGCGACCTCATGCTCGATCATTACATCTGGGGTCGCGTCCAGCGGATCTCCCCAGAAGCACCGATCCCCATCGTTCAGGTCACACGGGAGAGCGTACATCCAGGTGGCGCGGCTAATGTCGTCGCTAATATCCGCGCCCTCGCAGGCCACGTCACCGCCTGCGGTGTGGTCGGAAAAGACCTTGCAGGCAAACGCTTACGAGAAGCGATTGTGACGCTTGGTGCCAGCCCTGCTGGCGTGGTGGCGACGCAATCGACACAGACGACGAGCAAAACCCGTATCATTGCCCATCAGCAACAAGTCGTCAGGCTTGATCGCGAACAAGAGGAACTCGACGCCCGCGTTAGTACGCGGCTCCGCTCCTTCATTCGCCGTCACATCACCCAGTTCGATGTCGTGGTAGTCTCGGACTATGGCAAGGGCGCGATTGATGCCGCGCTCCTCACGTTGCTCGCTGAACTCCGTCAACAGCATAAGTTCCTTTACCTCATCGACCCCAAACAACGGAATTTTACGCATTATCGCGGCGCGAGCCTTGTGAAGCCCAACCTGTCGGAAGCTGCACTTGCCACAGGGATGACGCTGGAAAGCCAGGCGAATCTCGACCGCGCCGGAACTCGGCTGCTCGACCTGTGGCAGGCAGAAGCCGTCTTAGTTTCGCGCGGCGAAGAAGGCATGAGTCTGTTCAGAAAAACAACGCCGCCCTGCCATTTCCCGGCGACAGCGCGGGAAGTGTTCGATGTCACCGGTGCCGGCGATACCGTGCTTGCCGTGTGTGCATTAGCGCTCGGTGCCAACGCCACATTGGAAGAAGCCACGATCTTAGCGAATCACGCGGCAGGCGTGGTCGTCGCGAAAGTCGGCACGGCGACCGTGCAACCGCACGAATTGAAAGCGGTGCTCGCAGAGAAAGGTCCCTCATGAAAAGCATGACTGGTTATGGCAGCGGAACAGCCACATTTCCCGGAGGAAGAGTGACGGTCGAGCTACGCGCGGTGAACCACCGCTTTCTTGAGATTAAAATGCCGCTGCCACGGGAATTTCTGCCCTGGGAAAACGAGTTTCGTGAACTGATTGCAGGAACAATGCAACGTGGCCGAGTCGATATGACCCTCACCCGAGCGGAAAAAGTCGCACGCGCTTACTCGGTCGAGCCGAATCTCGAACTGGCCCGCGCCTATCACACTGCCCTCCAACATTTAGCTAGCACCTTGGATCTCAAAGGCGCTATCGATCTGTCTTTTCTGGCAACGCGTCCAGACCTCTTTCAAGTGAGCGAACAACCACACGACCTTGCCGATGAAGTGGGCACAGCCAAAGCCGCACTCGTCAGTGCGGTGAGCGCCCTCGAACGTCAACGGCGGAAAGAAGGCAAATTTCTTCAGCAAGATTTCCGGGCTCGGCTCGCGACCCTGGAGAATAACCGACGGGCAATTCTAGAACGCAGCCGTGTAGCGTCGGACGCTGGACGGCAACGCCTCCTCGAACGTGTCACCACTCTGCTCCAAGGTCTGAGTGTCGATCAGAGCCGTATCTTGCAAGAAATCGTCGCGTTGACGCAAAAGAGTGACATTACCGAAGAAGTCGTCCGTCTGCACAGTCATCTGAAGGCGCTCACTGAATTGGTGCGCTCGTCAGAGCCGGTCGGCAAACGCTTTGAGTTCTTACTGCAAGAAGTGCAGCGAGAAATTAACACCATCGGGGCGAAGTCCGACGATGTCATGATTCGCCATGCTGTGGTGGATGCCAAAGAAGAAGTAGAAAAAATGCGAGAACAGGTGCAGAATATAGAGTGACATGCCTGAAGACAGCGATACTACAGTTTTCACGTTCACGCGGCGCGGCGTTTTGTTCATCCTTTCAGCCCCTTCCGGAGCTGGAAAAACGACGCTCTCCCGGCGGATTCTCAAACAGTGGCCGGATCTCCGCGTCTCCATCTCGTATACCACACGGAAGCCACGTGCTGGCGAACAGCACGGACAGGACTACTATTTCGTGGACGAGGCCCATTTTCACCAACTACGCGAGGCCGGTGCCTTTGCGGAATGGGCACAGGTGCATGGCTTCCTTTATGGAACGCCACGGCCTCCACTCGACGAAGCTCTGGACTGTGGACAAGATTTCCTCCTCGACATTGACGTCCAAGGAGCACGCCAAGTCAAGGCAACGTATCCCGAGGCAGTGTCTATTTTTGTGCTCCCACCATCGTGGGAAGAATTGGCAGCCCGTCTACGCTCACGCGGCACAGAAGCCGACGAGGTCATTGCCCGGCGATTGGAACGCGCACACGAAGAAACCTTGGCCTTGGGCGAATATGACTATCTCCTTGTGAATGAGCAGCTCGACCATGCCGTAACGCTCCTCGACGCAATCATCCAGGCAGAGCGTGCCCGCGTCTCTCGCCACACGGGTGCGTCTTCCCCTTTGCTCGCTCAAGCGCTCCATGCTCAATCAGGAACAGGCGTACGATGACTCTGGAAACACTTGTCGAAAAAGTGCACGGCTATAATGCCGATGCACAGACGGCGCTCATCGAGAAAGCCTACCATTTCTCCGAGCGCATGCACCAAGGACAAACCCGACGTTCAGGCGAACCCTATTTCGTTCATCCACTCGAAGTCGCCAAGATCATCGCCGACATGAAGCTGGATGTCCCGAGCATTGTCACCGGCCTCCTGCATGACACTGTGGAAGATACGCTTGCCAGTCTCGAGCAAGTCAAAAAGGAATTCGGCAACGAAATCGCCGTGCTCGTCGATGGCGTCACCAAAATCAGCAAAATCAACTTTCAGACCCGTGAGGAACGACAAGCTGAGAATTTTCGTAAGATGATCATCG
>SYOC01000434.1 GCA_005804965.1 Pseudomonadota bacterium | reverse complement strand
GACGGCTTGCTGTGAACGACACGCCCCAGGTGCAGCACGACATGATTAGCCCTCCTCTTTGGCATCAAGCTGCGGCGCTTCACCATGGCACGGAGTCTCTTCTATCGTCAAGAGAATGTGTAGCGTCAGGATTTTTCTGATGGCAGCTTCAGCATTTACCCGACAGCAGTTTCAGGCAAATGCCGACGTCTTTTTGTTGAACCGCACCTCTTTCGCTTGTAGCCTTGCCCTGGCCGCCGCAAAGGGCGGAGGTGCTCTAAAGAAGGAGGAAGTTGAGATGAAACGAATCATCGTCTTTTTACTGGCCGCTACGTATGTCCTTGTGGTATTGAGCGTCAACTGGGTGCATGCCGCAGGTGGGTCGAGCCTCTCTGTCAGCAAAACGGCCACAGTCGCGGGGACCGTCGTCTCGGGTGTGATTACCATCACCAATACCAGCAAGACTAAGGTAACGATTGCCACGATAGACGATACGCTGGAGGTGCGGTTCCCTAGCGATGTCCAGCCCCTGCCGCTCGTCCCGAGCGCAACGGCAGGCTGGTTTTTGGTGACAACCGTGTCCTTACCAAAGCCCGCGCCAATTGCCTCCGGTGGCAAGGTCATGATCCCGTACAGCATCAACGTCTGCGATAGCACGGTCGAGCGTTACCCCGGGGCCAAAGACATGCGCAATGTCGTCGTCGTCACGACGGCGGCGAGTGGAACGCGGGCGGCTCGGTCCTTCTTGGCACGCTCGCCCAATTTTCCACTGCCATTACAGAACATGTGTCCAGTCTGCGGCAATGGCATCATTGAAGGAGCCGAACTGTGCGACGGCGGAGCCTGTTGTTTGGCCACCTGTCAGCCCGTCACGAACGGTACAGCTTGTAGCGACGGCAATGCCTGCACGCGCATGGATACTTGCCAAGCTGGCGTATGCAGCGGCAGCAACCCGGTCACCTGCACAGCATCCGACCAATGCCACACTGCCGGGACCTGCAGCCCCGCGACCGGCACCTGCTCCAATCCTGCAAAAGCCAATGGCACCTCCTGCAATGATGGCAACGCCTGCTCCACCGGCGATGCGTGTACCAACGGTCAGTGCATGGGTGCGCCAATGGCATGCAACGACGGCAATGCCTGCACAACCGATTCGTGTTCCGGCGGCGCTTGTGTCTTCAACCCGAATACCAATCCATGCAACGATGGCAACGGCTGTACAGTAGGCGACACGTGTAGCGGAGGCTCGTGCCTCGGCGGAGCACCGCGCGACTGCAACGACAACCAAGCCTGCACTGCCGATGCTTGCGATCCAACGGTCGGGGCGTGTACTCATACCACCACACCGGAATGCGGAACCTGCGACGCTGGCGGGTGTACGACGTGTCAGACGGCCTGCACCGCAAGTCGCGAGCAATGTATGCAAGGCTGTTTGGATGGATTTTTTTCCTGCCTGAATGGCTGCACTTCGACCTACTGCGCCCCGTTTTGCCAAGTTGACTACGGAGCCTGCCTCAATGCCTGTCCGGTCGAAGCCACATGCAAGAGCGTGTGTGAAACTGGCAACGGTTGTGCCGCTGGCTGCACCCAGCCATAGCCAGGAGAGATTTGAAGATCGAGAGTCTCCCTCCCGTCCCGCCGGTCACAGCCGCATATGGGCTGTGACCCGGGAGCTTTCGAGGTAATGAAGCGAGCAACCCTAGTCCGCCGTGCGCACAACCTCGCCAGCCTTCTTTGCACGGTAGAGCTACCTCTATTCCTACGCCCACACCCCCGACGCATTCGAGCGATAACCAAGCGAGCGGTACGTGGCATCGACTAAGCTTTGCCCGCGATCAGTCAGTAAAATCCCTGGCCCCATACAGTTCATAGTGTAACCGAACGACATGCCTGCCACCGGGTCAGCGAACCCGAACGAACCGCCGGCACCGACGTGACCGAACGCCGCTTCCGAAGTAATAGCGCTATCTCGCCCTCCGGCCTGTCCGCGTCGATTATCCATGGACTTCATGAAGCCCAGGGCGAACCGGCTGGGAATCACCAGCACCGCGTCCCGTCCAGTGGCCGAGGACACTTGCGACATCCGCTCCAGGGTATCGGAGTTCACCAGTTCGACGCCGTTGAGCTTGCCTCCGCAGGCGAGCGGAGCGTACATGCCTGCTAAGCCACGCGCGTTGGTAATGCCGCCGGCCCCGCCGATCTCCGCCGCATGCGCTGCCCGGGTATCGTACTCCGGCGTAGCGCCCATGTAGCCACCGCAGTTGAGAATCGCCAGCGCCGCCGGGGTCCCTGGGGTGAGAAGCTCTTTCGTCAACAGACTGTCCATGTCCGGCTTTGCCGCAATCATCGGCGCAACGCGCGGCTCTTTGTCTTCCGGCAAACCGATCCAGAAATCCAATCCGAGAGGCTTTGCCACTTCGTCGCGAAAGAACGTACCGAGCGACTTGCCCGACACGCGGCGAACCACTTCGCCCACCAACCAGCCGATGGTCAGCGCATGATAACCGTTGCGCGTGCCTGGCTCCCAGAACGGCTCCTCTTTGGCCAAGGCATCGACCATCAGGTCCCAGTTCGCATACGCGCCCTGCGGTAACTTCTCACGCACGGCGGGAAGGCCAACTTGATGATTCAGAAGCATTCTTACAGGAACGTTCGCCTTACCGGCCTGGGCAAACTCCGGCCAGTAAGTCACCACCGGCGCGTCGAGGTCGAGCTTGCCGCGTGAGGCAAGGATGTGAGCACAGAGCGCCGTTGCCCCTTTGGTGGATGAAAAGACGATACTCACAGTCTCGTCCGTCCACGGTTGCTGGGTTTCGGCTTGCGCAAAGCCGCCCCACAGGTCCACAACTTTCTTGCCTTGCACCGTCACACACACCGACGCGCCAACTTCACCGCGTTCGCGAAAATTGCGCTCGAACTCGCTCTGTACTTCTTGAAACTTCGGATCACAGGTGCCGTGTACTGCCATTTTTGTTCCTCCTTATTGAGTGTGGGCCATTTCTCTGCGGATGTTCCTAGCACTCCAGTCCGTTCAGCGAAAGGCTCTCGAAGCTGTGTCGGTCAGCGCAGTGCTGGCATCAACTCCTGCGCGAACAACTCCATCGAGCGTTGACTCTTCGCGGGATCGAGTCCTGGCAGATGCATGCCCATCACCAGATGCGTGGTACGAACCTTCTTCGTCATCTCTTCAATCTGGCGGCCAACATCTTCCGGAGAGCCAATGATCGGGCGGCCAATAAGTTTATCCGTCATGTTGCGAAGTTCTTTTGCTGGCGGGAGTTGGCCGAATTGATCAGCACCGCGAAAATCGTTGGCTTCGGCTACCCAGCGGCCATACCAACTCAGCATGTAATGGAGATGGTCTTGGACCTCGTTCCAGGCTTGCTCATAGGTTGGTGCAACATAGACCCAGCGCAGTTGCGCCGCATGGTAGTCCTTCGGGTCATGTCCATATTTTTGCAGCGCAGCATCATAGAGCTGCTGCGAGCCACTATCTCCGCCACCTAAAAAGTGACAGCCGAGACGCGCAGCTCGTTCCACTGCCTTCGGTTGCGACGCACCAATCCACATCGGTGGGTGCGGGGTCTGCGGCGGCTTGGGAACCATGCTGATGTTCTTCAGGTTGTAGTGCTTGCCTTGATACGAGAACGGGTCTTGCGTCCACATACCGCGAATGACGGCAATGCCTTCTTCCATGCGGGACGCGCGTTCGCTACGCGGGATACCGTAGCCTTCAAACTCCGCCGGGGAATAGCCTTGGCCGAGGCCGAGATCAAAGCGCCCATTGGCGAGGATATCGACTGTGGCTGCATCTTCGGCGACGCGCACAGCGTTATGCAAGGGCAAAAGCAAGAGAAAGGTGCCAATACGCACCCGGCTTGTCATGCCAGCGATGGCACCAGCAATCGGCAACAAGGAAGGGGAATAGCCGTCTTCAGCGAAGTGATGCTCGGTGAGCCAGATGGTGTCATAGCCAAGGGTTTCGGCAATCTGCATCTGCCGGAGCTGCTCAGCATAGAACTGCGGAAAAGGTTTACGCCATTGCGGCGGGTTACGAAAAGGAAACAAGAGTCCAATATCCATGTCATTCTCCTTTGCAGATGCTTTAGCTGCTTTCAGCGGCGCTGACAAATGGCAAAGGAGAACGCTGGGATTTGCTTCATTCATCCCAGCCCATGGACCTGTCCGTGCGGTTTAGTCGTGATTTTGCGCTTGGAGATTTGGGTATCAGGGCAATCAAAGAGCGCAGGGCAGTATTGACGGCAGCCGAATTAGGGAAATAGCGGCGCACGTCAGCTTCGAGCATAACCGCGCCATCTTCCAATGTGAAATATCGGGTACTGACTGTTCCATCGGCTTTATGAATCTTGACGGTATGTCCCTGCCGATAGGCGCGATAATACTTGCCGCGCACGCCTTTCTTGCCAGTAAAGTCGTATTCAGGAAGCATCTCAGTTTGTATGATTTTGTGTGGTTCAGTTTTCGCCTTCTTCATAGGCTTTTTGCTCCGAGGCCG
>SYOC01000433.1 GCA_005804965.1 Pseudomonadota bacterium | reverse complement strand
CGACAATTTCCAGCCTTCCTCATCCTTCGCCCCGCCCTTCGTTCTCTGCACATTTTCCTGACAGCAACTTCAGCCTTTTTCTGACACAAACTTACGGAAAATCCCGCCACGCTTTCGCCGCACTGCGGTTGCTCTTCGTGTATAACGAGCACCGACACCACCACGGATAGGAGTTGTACAGTCGTGAGAACAAAACCATTGCTACATTCGCTGATGGCCTCTGCACTGCTAACGCTGGGCATCGTCTCAACGGCTCCGGCTCAAACAGCAACGTTTGCACGTATTAACGACGCTGTGGCGGGACGCTGCTATGATCCTGCGACAACCGCACCGGACACCGCCAATCTCAATCGGCTGAAGATTGGCATCCACCCAACTACGCTCACCGGAACCTCCTGCTACGCCTCGGACAACGGCCCAAGCCTCATGACGGATACGATTAGTTTCTACATCGAGGCACCGGCAGGCCACTATATCTCCAAAATTACCTTCACCCAGAGCGGCAAGACTTCTGGTTCGCGAGGCGGAAGAGGCTTCCGTAGCGCCACTTGGGTGGTTGCCGACAAAGCCTATACCGTGCCGACGACCGCTAGCGGATGGACAGGCAGCATCGACCTATCTCTCAAGCGGAAAACTCTCATCCCGGTCTCAATCACCACCTATCTCGCCGCCTATGGCGGCACCGTCCGCAGCGGCTCGGCCAGTGCTAGCAATCCCGTTGTGATGGTTGACTTAGCCCCTCTGCAGTAAGTTTTGCGCCGCCACACGCCAAGGAGTGATAATGTTCATGTTCAAGATTTTGTTGCGTTTAAGATGGGTAGCCAGCTTGACCTTGCTGATGCTGAATACTCACGCTGCTGCTCTTGCCCAAACTGCAACGTTCTTCGGTATCAACGATGCGTTGTCTGGTCGCTGCTACAATTCGGCAACGACTGCACTCGATCCACTGAATCCCAATCAGTTGAACATCGGCATCCATTCAGGCACCAGTGCTCAGACCTGGCAGACCGCAGCATGCGTTGCCTCAGATAACGGACCGGTCAGCACGATGGACACCATCAGCTTTTTGGTCAACGCACCGACCGGCTACTACATCACAAGAATCACCTTTACGCAGTTAGGAAGCACTTCAGGGTCGCGCGGCGGTGCTGGATTCCGGGGCGCGTCTTGGGTGGTCGATGACGATGCACTCATTATCCCATCGACTGCTACGGGTTGGGCGGCAACTGTCGATCTCACGGGGCAAGACAAAACCATCGTCCCAGTAGCGATCACGACCTTTCTTGCGGCTGGCGGCGGCACCGTCCGCAGTGGTTCGGCAACCGCAACCCATCCGCAGGTCATCGTGGAACTCGCCCCTTCAGTGGGACCGCCACCGCCGCCACCACCACCGTCCAACCCAGTTCCTACGACAACGTCGATCTCGCCAATGGAAGCGACGGCAGGCAGCAGCGGCTTTACCTTAACCGTCACTGGCAACAACTTTGTCACCGGCGTGGTCGTACTCTGGAACAGCACGAACCGGGCAACCACCGCCGTCTCGGGGACTCAGTTGCGAGCCACTATCACCGCAGCCGACGTTGCGTCTGCCGGTACAGCAACCGTGGCAGTCCTCAATCCCACTCCAGGTGGTGGCTTGTCCAACGGACAACTCTTCACTATTCATCCCGCACCTCCGCCGCATCCGGTTCCGACAACAACCGCGATTTCTCCGACTGCGGAGACAGCAGGCAGAAGCGGGTTTACCTTGACGGTAAGCGGCAGTAATTTTATCAACAGTTCAGTGGTACGCTGGGGCGGCGCAAACCGGACGACCACCTTCGTATCAGCAACTCAGCTTACAGCAACAATCACGGCAGGAGACATCGCCTTCGCCGGTCCGGTAGCGGTGACGGTCTTCACTCCGGCGGCAGGCTTTAACCCACCGCCCGATGGCGGAGTCTCCAACGAGCAAACGTTTACCGTCAACCCTATCCCGCCTCCTCCTGGTCCGCTCCCTGTGGTAGCGCATGGGAATGTCGATGATCTGCGCGGCAAGGAGTGGCGTCAGCTCACCCAGACGAGCGGCCTCACGTGGAGCCAAGTTGCACAGATATGCCCACAGGACGGGGTGACGCCTTGCTCCGGAAAAATCGGCACGATCAACTTCACCGACTGGGTATGGGCCAACTCGACGCAAGTCAGGGAACTCTTGAGCTACTTTGCGCCAGACATTCTGACTAATGCGACCGTGGCTGGACCAAACTACGTCACCACGGCAACGCAATTCCAAAACCTCTTTCAACTGACACAGCACATCACGGGCACGGTCAACTACCAGTTCTTCAATTTTCGCTTTGTCGGCGGTGTCACCGCCACCGCGTCCTTTGCTGCAAACGGTACGCCTCTCCCCGTCGGCGGCGCTGTAACCATCGCTGAAGAGATGTTTGGTCCCACGGCTAGCTTCAGCCTCGATGCTATTACTCCCGGCGAGACTACTGTTCGCGGAGTATTTCTCTGGCGTCCCACCGGCCTCGGCACAGGATCGGTACATGCAAATAACGATGAAGGCCAATCACCTTCACCTTTGGGAGGAAATGCGTTCAACGTCTTGAGTAACGATTGGATCGCCGGCACCCAGGCAACCGCCGCGAACGCCGCCGTCACCCTCGCGTCCGCAGTCGCGCCGCCAACGCCAACAATCACACTGACGCCTCAAGGTTGGGTGAATGTTGCCGCCGGGACAGCGACTGGAACATACACCTTGAGTTATCATCTCTGCGCGGTCAGCAATCCGGCAAACTGCGACACCGCCCAAGTCGCTGTTACCATTCGTTCGTTCCCGCTGGTAGCAGCCAACGACCAAGCCTTCGCGTCGTATGGTGCTGGTGGAACGGCACTCGCCAACGTCCTCGCCAACGATACCCTGGGTGGACTTGCGGCTAGCCTGTCCATCGTGTCGCTGCGCCAAGTCTCGACGAGTAACTCGGGGATCAACCTGAACGCCGGAAGCGGGGCGGTGATTGTCGCCGCCGGTACGTCAAGCGGCGTGCATACCCTTGTCTACGAGGCTTGCGAGATCGCCAATCCAAGTAACTGCAAGTCAGCTACCGTCACGTTGCTGGCGAAATCTATCGACGCAGTGAACGATGTCTTTCCCAAGTTATCATCTAAAGATGGCGGAGTTTCCCCGAGCGTGCTCGCCAACGACCGATTTAACGGCAGTGCCACAACCTCGGCGAACGTGCAACTGTCGCTGCTCACCAGTCTCCCGGTAGGGATCACGTTTAGCCTCAGTACCGGCGTTTTCACCGTTGCCCCCGATACGGAGTCTGGCGACTACCCGGTCACGTATCGCATCTGTGAGCTCGTCAGCTTAACCAACTGCGACTCGGCTTCGTTGATCCTCGAGTTGAGCGGCAGTGCAGATGACTAGGCAGGCCAGCTCGGCAGGGAGAGCGCCCATAAGCGGGCGCATTCTCGTCTCGCTCCAACGTTGTGGCAATTTTTAAGTATCGACACGCTGTTCACCTTTTCGCTCACGTCGCAGCAACGGAATCTCTTCTAAATAGTGCATCGGTATGCCGAGTTGGTCAGAAAGAAGAGTTAACACACGCAAAGTGATCCCAAAGACTGTGCCTTGCGGAAGACGAATGGCTGGATAGACGAGCAGATCGCCTTGGTCACCTAAGACAAGATGATCGAGATTCTGTGCGTTCCACAACTCCGAGACTGGGGTCCAAAAAGCGGACGCGACTTCCGGCCCACACCGAAGCTCAGGCAGCGGCCCTGGTACGTGGCAGACAAATGGATCAAGTAACAACAACCGTTCTCTTCCGGCCAAGCGAATGCGCAGCTGAGGTAACTGCATCAACTCGCTATCCTCGCTAAGAGCAACACCTACTTCTTCGAGTACCTCGCGGCGCACGGTTTCCTGCGGCGTCTCATCGCCGTCGCGTGAACCCCCGGGAAACGCGATATGTTCGGACCACGGGTCGCCGTCCCATCGTGCCCGGCGAATGAAACAAATGCGAGGAGTTGTCCCTCCCTCCGCGACCAAGACGCAAACGGAAGCATGACGGGGAGCACTGATAAACAAGCCATCGGGTTCTACACAGCCTTCTAATGCCGCCCGGAGGGCCTCAAAGATTTTCATTTTGTCTCCTTCTCTTTTTTTACGAATCTTACGGCACTTTGCTGTGCGGCGCAAAACAAAAAGGCCCTGAAATGAGGACACAGGCCAGCGGCTGCAGAAAATATTTTGTACCGCGCAAAGCCAAACAAAGTTCTTCTCTTTAACGGCGGAGAACGCAATCACACGCCGCCTCTCATCACTGCGGAAGGAAATCTCACTACACGACGCGACCTTTCCTGATTCGACCTCAAGTAGAATCGAGGGAAAACAGCGTTGCACTTAACATGACCCGCGCAGGAATATCAATTGCAGCTTCACAAAAGCCTCGTCAGAAGCCGCTTTCGGCTCTTGACAGCCACTACCCTGGCGGATACCAAGGCGCGGCCTTCACGGTATCCTAATCAGTTGTCATGAGAGGTGGCGGCATGTCGTTCACGAAGAGTGTGGTTTCTTTTACCGGCAAAAGTGTTCTCATTGGCCTCTGTCTTCCCGGCCTCGTCCTAGCCTCTCAGGCAAAGGAACATTTTACAACGAAGACATATTCAAAGTCGCATCTCGCGGCAAAGAAACATCCCCACGCACCACGGAAGAAAGTTGCTCGCGTAAAGTCGGTAACGCCGCCTGCGCAACAAGCGACCGATGACAAAGGCAATCTTTTAGCGCTCACGCTCGCCTTCCCCACAGCAGCAGATAAGGTGTCACAAGAAAGGAGTGCTGAGGTACAGACGCTCCCGCTCGGCACCTTCACTGTACGCGCCTACACGCATTACGCGCCACGGGCAAAAACTGCTTCAGGAGTCTGGCCCCAAAGTGGACGCACGGTGGCAGTTGACCCAGACATCATCCCGTTCGGCACCAGGATTTATATTGAAGGTGTCGGAGAGCGCATTGCTGAAGACAGCGGCACCCGCATCAAAGGTAAGAAGCTCGATATCTTTCTTCCCAGCGTGTCCCATTGCATGCGTTTTGGCGTGCAAAAACGTGACGTCGAGCTCGTCCTCGATTAGCCTTCGCCTATTGCGCCAGCGTTCACGCTTGGTCACGCTGGCGCTTCACTCCCGACGCTTTCCATCGCCACGAACCACGAATTGAACAGTTTCTAGCGTCTGGCGATGCACGTCCATGAGTCGCAACGCATGCTTCCCCGGCACTGGACGCCACAGGTGCGCACGGGTAGCACTCCCCAATGTATTCCCGTCTAACTCCCAATACGCTCCAGCAGGAACGCCTTGTGCTTCGAGAGCAACGTGTTGGTAAGCCGGCGGAATATCCGGGTCAAGGGCGATGATCGCACCCTCTTGAGGGGACAGAATGCGGGTCTGTTCACGTGCAAGGCGCTCTCCTGTTCCGACAGGTTCCGTCCCCCGCAAGAACCACTCTTCGCGTGGCGCTTCGGAAGCAGGGGCAAAATTTATCCGAAGAGCAACCACATCAGTAGGCACCGCCGGAGCCTGCTGCGCAGAGTTTTGGTGCAGTCGCGCCATCATTTCAGCCCATATCGGCGCGGCTCCGGCAACCCCGCTGACATTCTTCATCGGCGCACCAGAAAAATTACCCACCCACACCCCAACGGTGTACTGTTGCGAGTAGCCAATGCACCAGTTATCGCGCATGTCCTTGCTCGTACCAGTTTTCACTGCGCTCCAAAATCGCGTGGCCAAAGCATTCTCCCACCCGAACGTGACGCTGCGGCTCTCGCGATCCGCAAGAATATGCGAGACGAGAAAACTGCTTCCTTCGGTATAGACGCGCTGCCCATCAGAGAGAAGATTGCGAAGATCATCGTGGCTGCCCATCTCCATTCGTAAAGGTCTCCAGGCTCCACCATTAGCCAGAGTCCGATAGGCATTGGTCAATTCCCACAGGCTCACCTCGGCAGAGCCCAACGCTAACGACGGTCCATAAAAATCGCCGGACTCCGTCAGCCCCTGAAACCCCGAAGCACGCAAGCGCTGCACGAACGGCTCGGTGCCAACAAGCGCAAGTATGCGCACCGCAGGAATGTTGAGCGACGCAGCCAGCGCCGTTCGAGCCGACACAACACCTTGGAAGTGCTCGTCGTAATTTTGCGGACGATAGACTCCACCGGCAACCGCCAGCGCTAACGGCGTATCTTCGATGAACGAGGCTGGGGTCAACAGCCGCTGTTCAAACGCCAAGCCATACAAGAACGGCTTCAAAGTCGATCCAGCTTGCCGCCGTGCTATGACTCCGTCCACATACGCTGCGCTCGACAAGTTGCCGCTGCTGCCCACATAGGCCAACACTTCACCAGTCGCATTGTCCACCACGAGCACGGCACCATCTTCAACACGCTGGTCACGCAGCTCAAGGAGGTGACGATGCAAAGAATCGAGAGCAAGACGTTGCAAACGCGCATCAAGCGGGGAATGCACGGGCGACGTAGCAGGCGCTTCTCTGAAGAGTCGCTGGGCCGCATGCGGTGCCAACATGGTGCCCAACCCGGAGGCCATCGGGGCGTGCACGATTTGCGCAACAACACGGTCAGTCTCTTCTAGGGCAAAGGTACTAGGCAACATCTGCGCAATTCTCCGCGCACGTCGCTGTAGTGTTTCCAACGCAGCATTCGGAGCTGGCAGAAGGGCGACCAGTCCTGCAGCCTCGGCTGCTGTCACGCCGTGGGGATTTTTATGCAGCAAGATATAAGAAGCCGCGGCCACACCTTCAAGCTCTCCGCGAAATGGCGCAAGGTTCAAGTACGCTTCGAGGATCTGTTCTTTCGACCACTGACGCTCCAATGCCCAGGCACGACGCATCTGCCGCCATTTTCCCCACGGTTCAGCAAAAGCAGTAAGCGTCGGCCACCGTCGGACAAACTGCTTGCTCTTTACCTGACGCTCAAGAAGGTTCGCCACCTGCATAGAGATCGTACTCGCCCCACGCAGTCGAGCGCCGGCGAGACTGCGGCCCAGCACGGCTCCTGCGGCGTACCAATCCACTCCAGTATGGGTAAAGAACCGCCGATCTTCGGCCCTCACCACAGTGCTCAGCAGTGCTGGCGAGATGCTCGCCAAAGGTGTCCACGACAATCGCCGCACGTGCATATCCACGCGAACTTCGTGCAAAAGCACCCCATGACGATCGACCAGCGCTTTCTCCGAAGGTTGGTAGGCGTCGCGCACCTGGGCAAATGTCGGTACCGACTCTGAGGGAAGCCCAAGGAGCAAAAGGATCAGGGCAACACTCACCAGGATCCCACCACTCAGCAGCCACCACCAGTTTTTCACGCTCGACCTCATGGCTGCACCTCAATCACGGTGTTCGGTAGCTCACCGAAGGCTTCCGGTGCATACAAGGCTTCGACCCGTGTCGGCGGCAGATGGAAGGTTCCACTATGATTCAAGCGTACCGTGTACTCGGTCACAAACTTGCCCTTCGGGACAAATTCATAATACGCACGAAAGGCAGAGAAGGCGCGTTCTTCGAAGGTCGGCCAGAGCGTCCCGGCAGACACAGCACCTTGTAGGGCAAGCTGCGAGTCGCGCCCCAGGCCACTGCCCACGTGCGCAGCACCGGAAGGAATGGGGTCGTTGACTACCACCCACGTCATCTCGCTCTGCGCCTCAATTTCCAAATGCACTTTGAGAATATCGCCGCGACTCCATTGCCCTGGCGCGCGGGCTTCAATGGGCGTCAGTGTTTTACGGATCTGGTAGCCGCTACTCAGCGGTGCTGTCAAAGGAATAGCCGCGCGACTCTGCATCATCACCCACGGGCGACCAGTGCCGCGATGCTCGGCTGTTAGCTCGGCGGCTTGCTCAGGCCAGGGCAACAGTAAAGTGTTTCCTGTAGGATGCTGCCCCCAATCCAGTGTCGCTTCACTCCCAGCAAGGTGCGTAGTTGTCACACCGGACACAGGCTGCGACTCCATCGCTTGTGCAAACTTCTCGACTGCCAAAACGCCCCAGGCATTCGCTAAAGTAAGGTCCCAAGCTCCGCGCTGCTGACGGGCAAGCGTCCCACGCACGATCCGCCCGAGGTCCTCCTTCCAAAGCCCGTGGCGCAAGAGGTGCAACAACAAGCGTACAGCATTGACATCAGCGGACTCCATGAGCCACCAGAGCTGATCGCTGCGCTCAGTGGAGAAACCCATCGTTGTGCCTTGAAAATTCAGGCGGGCACGCACAATTTGCTCGGCCTCACGGAGGCGTACCTCTCGATCCGGCACGTCAGGCAACTGCAACACCAAACTCCACCAATCCAACACTGTCGTCGTCGGCCACAGCTGCGGGTCAATCGTGATCGTGCTCAACACCTGAGCATCGGCTTTGCCATAGCGTGCCAATGCTGCTAAGGCCGCGACTTTACGCAGCGCCAAATCTGCTGCCTGCACGGCCATGGTGCGCACGGTCAAGCCAGCTGCGAAACGTTGGAGACCGCTAATCATTTGCTCTTCGCTACTTTTAGGAAGTTTCCATCCAGCCTCGGCACTAATAGCTAGTACGTAGGCAGTGAGCGTCTCGCTGCCGTATTCCATGGCAGGAAAATATTTCAGGAGTCCGTCGCCATCGAGATACGAAGGCAACGCGGCTGAGACCTCTTGCCACAGCCGTTCGTCACGCAGAGCCACGGCGCGAGACACCCGCTGTTCTAGACACGTATAGGGATAGCGACGCATCCACTCCCGCACGCTTTCGACGCCACCCGTCAGAGTCGGACTGAGCAACACCTGCACACCACCACGATCCGGCAGCGCGTCGAGCGGACGCGCGACCGTCGCCCGCCACTCAGGTTCCCACTGGGCAAGCGTCGCCTGAAGGGTACGCACTGGCACGGCGGCATACACGCTCTGCTGCGCTTGCACACGATCCCGAACCCCCTCCCCGACCTCGACCTCGAATTCGTATTGCAAACTCTCCACGCCGTGAGGCGCGATCAGCTCCCAGCCCACTACCTGCGCCTCTCCAGAGGCAAGTTGAAGTGTCTGCGCATCCAGCGTTCCCAGCGGTGCCGACACCTGACCTTTCACCGCAACACTTAGGGTGTGGTCGGTCGTGTTACGCACCGTCACTTCGGCACGGAACTCATCACCTTCTCGCACAATCGGCGCGAGTCCAGGCAAGACCATCAGATCTTGTGTGACGCGAATACTCGCCGCGCCAGCACCGAAACGACTCACCCCAGCAGTGGCAACGGCAGCAATACGAAAGCTGGTCAGGGAATCGTTGAGCGGAATCTCCACCGTCGCTTCCCCATGCTCATCAAGTACCAACCTGCCACGCCACAAGAGCAGCGTATCAAAGAGTTCTCGCGTCGCGTGCCGGCCACCGCCCCCGCCGTGCGGCAATGCCTTGAGTCCGTAGTGACGTTTGCCTACGACTTGCATCTGCGCGGTGGCGGTGACCACCTCATAGGCACGGCGGCCCATCATGGCGTCCAAAACATTCCATGTGGAGTTGGGTAGGAGTTCCAACAAGCCCTCATCAACCGCTGCAATCGCCACTTCAGCGCCGGGAGGCAAAGCTGACCCATCGGCTGCGCGAACGAGAATTTTTGCGCTGACCTTCTCACGCACACGATACACGTCGCGTTCGGGCTTCACCGTCACTTGTAATTCGTGGGCCTGCCACCCGACGCGGAGTTCGGCAATGCCGAGCTTGAAGGCGGGCTTACCAAGGTCCACCAATGCGGTGGCTTGCACATCCCCGACCCGACCACGGACGACGAAGACCGACACGAACACGTTGGGCGCATACTCCGGCTTCATAGGCAGGTCGATCACCGGCTCTGAGCCGGACAGCGGAAGAACCACGGTGTCGAGAATCCCACCATCGCGCTCGACGGCTACCAATGCCATCGCTTGACGAAACGGCATGCGCACTTGCAAACGTGCTTGCTCGCCAGGTTCATAGCGACGACGTTCAGACAATACGTCGATGCGATCACTGTCTTGTCCCGCAAACCACCAGTCGTCCTGCCCACTCTTATCCGCCACCCACACCTCACCATGCGCAGCGCTGCTATTCCCAGCGTCATCGGTCACGGTAGCAAGCAGGACCACGTTGCCAGACGCTGGCGGCTTACCTTCACAGCGAAGGACGCCGTCGGCACCAGTTTTTCCTTGGCAGAACTCGCCAAGCCGCTTGATCTCTTCGCTATTTTCATACGCATAGAAACCACCCACCAAACGTTTACGGTGGGAATAGGTTTTTTGCGCAAAGGCTTCGATGCGCACCAGTGCTGCCGCCACCGGCTTTCCTGAGACATCCAGAACAGCGGTGTGTGCCACCAGAGTTTCACGTGTTCTTGTCCACTCTTCTATTTTGATCCCGACCAGCCGCTGCGCCGGCCACAAAGGAAGGATATGGGCAACGGTTTGCACCTGGCCGTTGGGATCACGAAATTCCAGCTCGGCGGCAACCTCTTGCGCAGCAGGGGAGCGAGGAAGATCGTGGATGCTGGCTCGCGCCGTTCCAGCGCCATCCAGCGCCAAGACTGTGCGTTGTTGCGCGGGCACCTTCCCTGGGGCAGCACTGCCGTCGTCCCCTCCTTCGTTTTCGCTGCGACGTGTGAAGCTCTCTTGCACAGTTCCATTGACGAAAACAAATTCGCCAAACCCTTCGGGAGGAGGAAACGTCTTGTTTCGTACTTGCGAACGCAGCACCACTGGCAACTTACTGGCACCACCACCGGCGAGGTATTGCACGCTCAGCTCAAGCGCGATTTCCGTCGCGGCAATCGCCGCTGCCGTCGGGCCTTGCAGCGAGGCTTTCATCAGCGGCACGCGGAATTCCTCGACGCGAAAACTTCCGGCTGTCCATTCTTGCTCCGGCAACGGTGGCAACGTCCGATTGACCTCTTCGGAAAACACCGGCCCGACCAGTTCGGTCTCCTTTCCGTTCGGGCGCATCAACACAATACGGTACTGGCCAAGTTTGGCCTCTTTAGGAATTTCCCACACTGTCTCGCTACTACCGTCGGCTTGCCACGACACCGGAAACTCATAGCGCTCGTTGCTTCCCTCATGACGAAGAACAAGTGTGGTAGGTCGTTCGGCATGGGTCGCAAGCGCAAACCCGCGCGGCGTGCGCTCGCGCAGTAGGTGTTTCATGTACACTATCTCACCGGCGCGAAAGAGCGGGCGATCAAGGACAGTATGCACAACGAGGGGAGCGCCGTAGTCCGCCGATGGCAACTGAAACCGCCAAGGCTCAATCCCGTTCTCCCAACTCGAATGGACAAAGCCGAGATCGTCAGCCGTCTGGGCAATCACGAACACGCCACTCTCAAGATCATCGAGAGCATCAATCTGCGAAAAGTCATAAAAATCGTTGAATGCGTCTTCCGCCCAAGGGCAACGCGGCAAAGCCTCGTCAGCAGGCAATCCGCCAAAGCGAGCGAGGCCGTGCTCGTCCGTCTGCCCTTTCCACAACGCAACTCCTTGGCAGTTTTGCACAGTCACCCAAGCATTGGGCACCGGCTTGCCGGAATCGAGTGCCGTGACCCACACTAAAGAAGACTCACGCCCATGCTTGAGATGGACAGCGAGATTCGTGACGAGCGCCGCCGCTGGCACGTACATCGGTTGCGGTTTATCCAGCAATACTGCCCCGAGTTTGGCGCTTTCCAATTCGACCACGTACAGTCCAGGTGCCGAGAACGGAATCCCCACGACCTCAAACGACTGTGCGCCGTTGGGACGCGGCAGCGTCATCGTCTGGGGTGTACGCTGGCTGCTGTCGCGCCCTTGGGCAGCAAATATTGATGCCTCTCGTTTCGCCGTCGCGATCTTCCGCAACCACGGCAACACATCTTCTGGACGTTCAGGAGGGATGCGCCACATGCGCGCCTGAAGCCGACGCCAATACTCCTGAAGCTGCTCGCTCATGCCCGAGGGCGGCTCCTGTTGTGAGTCTATGCGCAGCGCACGGGTTTGCACTTCTTCTTCGAGATTGCGCACAGTCACCGGCAACACCGGGTCAGCCTTCCACTCAATGATGCCAAAGCGGGCTGCGAATTTGGCCAACGGCGGGAACGCCCCGGTTTTTACAGTGAGCGGAAAACTCCCGGCATTCACTAGCGTGCGCCCAGCCTCATCCGTCAGCCCCGAAGGAAGTTGGAGCTGAAACGTCATCTTCTCGGGAAACGGCCCGGGGAAGGACACGCTCTCGGTGAACCCTTCGCCGTCGTTCACAGATGCCTGCGGCCACAGCTTGCCTTGCGCATCTGTGAGGAGAATGTCCTTGGCTGTCGCAAATGCTACCGGCGCGGAAAATCGCAGCCGGAGCGGACGGAAAGGAATACATTCCGCTCGCTTATTTTCCCGTTGGCAGACAAAATCAGCTTTGAAGGCTTCGCGCACCTCAAAGGTCAACGTCTGGTCTTGTGCAACCGGCACACCGCTGCGGGACGTGACGCCAGCGCCCCACACCAAAGTCACTTTGGCAGCATTGGGAAATCGTTGCCGCGCCTGAAGCACGACCAAGGGTCCGGTGCGTTGTTCGGGATAAAGCGTTTTGACAATCGCCTCTCGTGCTTCGCCAGCTAACACGTGTACGCCGATACGCTCGGGCAAACCTTCGACAGAAAAAGAAACGTGTTCCAGCACCGAGGCTTCCGTCGGCTCAGCATCAAGGAACAGCACGAACGCTTGGTCTTCTTCGACGGGACCGTAGGGAAGTTGAGAGAGGATCACCGGACCGCCGGTGGAAAAGACAAACTCTTGTGGCCCAGCAACGCCTTGCCCGGACAAGGTGCGCAGATCTGCACGTAGCCGAAAGGTGCACCGCAGGCCAGCCGGTAGGTCACGAGAGAAATCGTAGACCCAATTGCGGTTATCCGCCCAGCGTGAGACTCCAGTTTCCGGGCAGTCAATGACAAATGGCTCCACAGACACACGTGGATCACCAAACGCCACCACCGGCTCGGAAAACCGTGCTGTGACTTGGCGCACCCCTTTAAGCGCGCCTTGCGGAGTGAACTGGAGGACGTGTAATCCGGCAGTCCCGGGAGCTGCGATTGCGCTTACACAATCAAGGCCAACGAGAAAAAGCGTCGCAACGAAAAAACGGAGCCACGGCATAAGCCCTCCATTACAGCCAGCGCGACACGGGGGTCGCAGTTGCGCTTTATTTTCCGGCCCTGCTCTTGGCTTTTTTCTTCACCTTCTTGGCCTTGTGCGGACCTGGGCCACTCCGCGCTGGCGGCATAAACGTCCCGCGCTCTTGCATGAGCTGAATTTGCCGATCAATCACTTCAGTCTTGTATTCGGCATGTTTCATCGGCGTCCGGTTGAGCCACAGATTCTTGGGATAGATCGGTTGCTCGTAAATCAGCGAGAGGACCTCTGTCCGCAAATCCTTCATCCAGTTCATCAACGGCGAACGCACACGAAATTCCCGCAGCGATTCGATGTCGATGACGCCACCGCAGTAGGACGATCCGGCACCGTAGTTGTGCAAAGACACGATGCGGCCTTTGAAATCGACAATCATCGACCCCCCGCCAAACGTATCTACCGGTAACTTTGAGTCAGGCAGCAGATAGTACGTTCCGAGGTTAGGAGCGACCATGTAACAGGTGTTATCCAGGGCGCGGGCGCGGTTTTGAATCTCCCACGCGCCATTGCCCACATGAGGCTCTGGATAGGCCGGGCGGCAAATGACTTCGGCACCGTTGACGGCCAACCCACGAATCAGTTCTGGATACGAGCCTTCATTGGCCATGCACAGGCCGATCTTGCCAATGTCCGTATCCGCGACAGGAAAGAACGCATCTAGCGAACGCCCATGCAGCTCGATCCATTTGTCCCACACGTCATGCGGACACACCGAATGCTCGACGGGAAACAACGGAGAGTTTTTGCGGTGCTTGAGAATCACCTTTCCCTGGGGAGACAAAAGAAAAACGATATTGAAGAACAACCCAGGAAATTCTGGCTCACGTGCCTTGGCTGTCGCCACGAGGTAACACTTGAACTCGCGGGCAAGCTTGCCGAGCTGCTCAGTCTCTGGTCCAGGGATATCAATAGCGATCTCTTCGGCGTATTGGCGATGGTCCCAATCGAACACTTCATCGGTAAACCCTTGTAACGCCCCCTCGGGAATGACAATCAGCCGTACCGGTAAGTCGAGGCTCGACAGCCAACATGCTGCCGCGCAAACTTCATGAATATGATCGATGTTCTGGGTGATTTGTTCGCGTTTCAGCACCCCGCGCACGGTGGGTGAAATACCTACGGCTGTATACGACTCAATCGCTTTTGCCATCGTCCCCTCTCCTTCCATGTCGAACTCTGCCGAACCTGTGCGGCGGACGATAGCATGAGCGACTAGGGGAAGAAAAGCGTGAGCGTCGTGACTGCTGAAGCGGCTCCACGAGAAGGTGCGCGGACGATGCTACAGCACCTCCGGCGTTTCCAAATCCAGCACCGCCAGCAGCCGCCCATACCCGATGAAAAGACCAATCATCATGCCCAGCTCGATAATCTCGGCGGGGCTGAACTCGCTTCGAAGGGCGCGAAAGAATGCGGCGTCAATGCCTTGATGATGCAGCGCCATCTGTTCGGCAAATTGCAAGGCGAGCTTTTCACGCGAAGAGAACAGCGGCGAGTCGGCAAAATTCGCGAGGGCGCGCACGACCTCATTCGTCACACCTTCCTGCACGGCCCGTGCAGTACGTGAACGCTGTCAGGTGCGGCATTCGTTGAGTTCCGCGATCTTGAGGCGGACGATCTCCTTGAGTTTGCTATCGAGCAGCCCGTTGAGGCGCGTCGGAATGTAAAAGTCGTAGAACGCTTTGCTCAGTTCTGGATGCAGCCCCATCGCCTGGAAAACCGCAGGGTTGAAATCCGGGCAAGCTTGCTCGAAGCGTTCAAGAATGTCGCGGAGGTCCGGGTCTAGTTGTGTACGCGGCACTAAATCTAAGCGGGCCATCGCCTACCCCTCCAGTCTGGCATCTCCATGTTGTGTACTCAGGACTTCTCTTTCAGCGCCGACAGCCGCTTGCGCACTTCCCCAGCACTCGGTGCAGCGGGGACGAGTTCGAGGAATTTCTCGTAAGCAGTGATGGCTCCGGCTTTATCACCTTTACCCTCAAGCGCTTCGCCGAGGTTGGCATACGGTGGGGCGTATTTGGGATCGAGTCGCGTCGCCTCGCGCCATTCAGTAATGGCACCTTCTATATCGCCTTTGCGCACCAACAGATAACCGTAGTTGCCTCGTAACGATGCGGACGAAGGCACAAGGTTGACCGCCGAACGATACTCAATCAGCGCCCCTTCCAGATCGCCCTTCTCTTGCAGCGCATCACCGAGGTCCGCCCGCGCCACTGCGTCACGGCCATCTAAACGCACCGCCTCACGCAGATGGTGTATAGCATCGTCCAATTGTTTTTTGTCGCGCAAGGCAAGGCCAAGGTCGTGGTGAGCACGCTTCAACCCAGGGTCGAGCTGCACGGCTTCTTGCCATTGCCCAATGGCCCGGTCGGCTTCGCCATGATCGTAAAGTTCCTCGGCAGCAATCGCTGCCGCTTGCGCTTTAATTTGGTTTGCCTCTTGTGGAGACAATCCCCCTTGCGCCCAGAGGGGCGTCTCTCCCAAGTTCATCGTCCCCACCACCAGCGTTACCAATCCCAGAGTAGACAAAACTCTTTTCATACTTCTTTCCATCATCTTGCACTTATGCCCGACGCAGTTTGTAGCGTTGAATCTTTCCCGTCGCCGTCTTTGGCAGCTCAGCGACAAATTCAATCCAACGCGGATATTTGTGTGGCAACGTTCTCGCTCTAACAAAACTTTGCAATTCATCGGCGAGAGTTGCCGAGGGCGAATAGCTTTCTTTGAGTACCACGAAAGCTTTAGGCTTCACCAGCGCGTGGTCATCTTCCCAGCCGACCACAGCAGCTTCGAGTACAGCAGGATGCTGAAAGAGCACGCCTTCCACTTCGGCGGGTGAGACCCACTGGCCGGACACTTTGAGCATGTCGTCTGAACGCCCGCAGTACCAATACACACCTTCAGCATCTCGATAATACGTGTCTCCTGTGCGTAGCCAATCGCCCTGAAGTGCGCGGCGAGTTGCTTCGAGTCGCCGCCAGTAACCAGCGGTCACGCTGCCACCTTTGACAAGCAGATCGCCGACCTCGTCAGGCTGCGTCTCAACTCCACGTTCATCGACAACGCGCACTTCATACCCTGGCACCGGCGTCCCCGAGCTTCCCGGTCGCACCTGCCCGAGACGATTCGACAGGAAAATGTGCAGCGCTTCAGTGGACCCTATGCCGTCGAGGATTTCGACGCCAAAGCGCTCGTGCCACTGTTTGAACAGTTCCCCTGGCAGCGCCTCTCCCGCCGACACACACACACGCAAGCTGGACAAATCATGTTGCGATGCCGCGTCTTTCACTTGCAGCATAGCGGCGTACAAGGTCGGTACTCCAAAAAAAACCGTAGGTCGATAACGCTGAATCGCAGCATACATGCTGTCGGGCGTGGGGCGTTCAGAGACGAGCGCCGCCGTGGCCCCAGCATGGAAAGCAAAGGTCATCCCGCCACCAAGGCCGTAGGCAAAAAACAGACGGGCGGCGGACAGCGTTGTGTCGTTCGGCCCCAAGCTCAGCACGTCTTTCGCATACGTCTCTGCGCAATACCAGAGGCTGCGATGTACATGCACGACACCCTTTGGTGAGCCAGTCGAACCGGAACTATAGAGCCATAACGCCATGTCGTCGCAATGCGTTGGTGCGGCGTCCATCTCTGGCGACTCGTTTGCCATCAAGCTTGCGAGTGACGGGGCGTCATCATTTCCGGCTCCCGTGACAATGCGCTGACGCAAGCGACGCGAAGTCACAGATACCACAGTCGGCCACAGCTCTGGAGAGACAACCAGCAGGCTCGCACCGCTGTTTTCTAAGACGTAGGCATATTCGTCGGTACGCAGAAACGTATTAATCGGCACCGGCACCGCGCCAATCTTCATCGCGCCCCAAAAACTGTAGACAAAGTCGGGAGAGTCCCACGCCGCTACGACAATGCGCTCTTCAGGGCGGACTCCCAAACGCAGCAGCGCGTTGCCAGCGCGATTCACATTGGCAGCCAATTGCGCATAGGTGACGGACTGATCGTTCCACCGTAGCGCTACACGATCTCCACGCCCAGCGGCCACGTGTCGATCAATAAATGCGGCAGCCGCGTTAAAGGATTCTGGGATTTCTGGAATAGGCATGCCTTCCCCTTGTTAAGGATTGGTTGTGTACTGCGATTTCGGCGGGAAAGTGCGGTCAATGCAATGGTCATTTGCTTAGGGTACATAACAAAATTCTGGATTCCGGCTTTCGCCGGACTGACGACCCTACCGCGCTCGTCATTCCGGGCAAGGCCGCAGGCCGCGACCCGGAATCCAGTAAAAGTTTGAGAAGGCTTTGCCCAGCAATCGTTATGCACCCATTTGCTTGAGGGACGCATCCGCATCGGTATGCAGAGCGGAGGCTGTCCGCTCTGCACTCCCGTCCTACGCAGCCCAATGCCCGCGCATGAACTCCCCAACCCGCACGATGGCCTGTTTCCCTTCCGGCAGCATCGGGTGGAACGCATGCCACACATGGATCATGTCGTCCCAGATCTCCAACGTACTGCTTACGCCGTCAGCTTTTGCCTTTTGGTCGAGCTTGATCGAGTCATCGAGCAACACTTCGTCGCGCCCAACGTGAATCAGCAGCGGCGGGAAGCCCGCGAGACTCGCAAAGTTCGGTGAGGCATACGGATGTTTGGCATCAGCAGTGCCGAGATAGCGACCAGCCATTTTGTTGATCCCGCTCGGAGCAATCATCGGGTCGGCCTCAGCACGGGTCTTGTACGATTCGTTCGTACAGGTCAGGTCTGACCACGGGCTAATCGGCACGGCAGAAGCCGGCATGGCGAGTCCTTGATCCCGCGCCGATACCAAGGTGGCCAAAGCCAACCCGCCACCAGCCGAGTCGCCGGCGATCGACAAATTCTGCGGCTTGAAGCCTTGCTCCAAAAGCCAACGGTAGGCAGCCACACCGTCTTCGACTGCCGCCGGGAACGGGTCCTCTGGTGCCAAGCGGTAATCGACGAGCAACGCTGCGGCTTGCGCGGCACGGGAAATCTCCCCAACCATCGAGCGATGAGTGTTGATCGAACCCATCACATACCCGCCGCCATGCAGGTAAAGAATTGCCCTGCCAGCCTGCACCCCCGGCGCACGTACCCATTCGGCAGCGCGACCGGCCACAGTTACGCTTTCAACCTGGATGTCGTCCGCCGCCTTGAAAGCGACTTTTTCCATGCCTTTGCGCATGACCTCAAGCGGCACCTCGACGCCCGGCGGCACCGCCTTCTCGCGGATGATTTTCTTGAGTTTAACGATCTCTGGTCCTGCCATAGTACAACCCTCCTTCTTGAGAACTTGCGTTATTCAGCGCTGCGGTGACAGCGTTTCTTGATAGACGACCGCGCCATCGACCTTGTGAATCTTCACCGTCAAATTCCCGTCCGTGTCAATCTCGACCGCGCCATAGTTGAACCATGGTTTCGCCGCCTCGTAGCTGCGTACGTCAGTAAACTTCTCCGCGCCATAGAAAAAGAGCCGCTCGGTCCCCAGCGTCGTGTCGAACAGCGGATTGGGAAACAGCAGCGCACTCAGCGGGCCGGTAATAAATTCGCGCGGTTGGAACTTGGGAGCATCGGCAAACGGCGTATAACGGAACGCTGCCGCAAAATGCACGTCAGTCGTCAGCCAGATATTGTTGTGTACGCCCTGGCGCTGCATGAAGCGCAGGAGGTCGAGCAATTCCTGCTCGAATCCCACCTCTTTCTCATAATTTGCCCAGCCGTCGAGTCCGCCGGACTTGTTCAGATGCGGTAGCAGTTTTGACAGGCCCGTCACTTTGTCGAAGGCGGCGAATTCTTCTGGCGGGATTTGTGGACTCACGCCGGTCGGCACGGACATCGGCACGCTCGACACGATCACCTTCCAGGTCGCATCCGACTGCGCCAGCGTCGTTTTGAGCCACGTCAGTTGCTCGCGCCCAAGCATGGACTTGGGGGTTTTCGGGTCGTCGGGCGCGAAGTTCGCATCACGATATTGGCGGGTGTCGAGCAAGAGCAGTTCGAGATGTTTGCCCCAGCGCACGCTGCGATACAGCCGCTTCGGGGTGTCGGGATGTTCGGCAATTGGGTTGTAGTCGAGAAACGCCGCCATTCCCATCGCGATCAACGGTTTCTCCGCACTTTCCTTGGTCGGCCCAGGTGCAACATGCAACGGACCAAAATCGTTGCTGACTTCGTGATCATCCCAAATGGCATAGTACGGCATCCGCGCCAGCATCTGCCGGTAGCCGGTATCGTCGCGATTGTAGCGCCAGTGCGCCCAATAGTGTTGCAGTTCGCTAGCTGCGGGAAAATCACCGGGAACTTGCGCATTGCCGTAGAATCCAGTCGGCAGGCAAGCAAAGTCGGCATAAATCATGTCACCCAAAGCGAGGAAAAAATCGAGTGACTCACGGTTAAGAGCCTGAAAGATCGGATAGCCATCGTGCTGATCGCGACACACGCCGCCGCCAAGGTCGCCGCTCCAGGCAAACCGCACTGCCTTCGGACTCGCGTGAGCTGGTGCGGTGCGAAACGTGCCGCTCTCGGCTTTCCCACCAGAGAAGGCGACCGTATAACGGTAAGCGGTGTCAGGGGTTAAACCATCGACGACCACGCGACCAGTGAAATCGCGCACGGCGGACGCCGGAGTTTCGCGTTGGATCGCTTTGCCTTTGTTGGAGCCGTCAGGGCGTACAGTCACGCGCATGACACTCGCGCTGCTCGCCCGCGCCCAGATCACCGCACTCGTCGGCGTCACGTCCCCAGACGCCACACCATGCGTCACCTGTGGAGCGTTGGACTCAGCGCTATGCGCCAAGCCGCTCCAGCTCACGACCAACAGCACGACCGTCATCGTGCGCCACCAAAGCGAGAAGAAAACGTTGGGGTACGTCATGGGCAATGACGTAGCTGAAGCGGGCAGAAACGACAAGGGTCGGAGGGTACAGCGCGTCGTGCCCCTCCACGAACAATGCTGTGAAGTTAAGCCGCAATGTCATTGCGAGTCACCCAGAGCGCGGGGCGCTCAGCGTGGAAGCAGAAACGGGGACCCGTCCCTGGCCGTCAGTCCCGCGCAGGCGGGAATCCAGGGAGGTTAACTCGTTGCGACTGCTTGGGATTCCTGGATGCCCGCCGCAGCCTGCCCTCGCGAAGGCGGGGGCAGGTATGACGGAAATAGACCCCGCAAATTCAGAGTGACTGACTACTAGGTTTTTGCTTCTGGATTCCGGGTCGCGGCCTGCGGCCTTGCCCGGAATGACGGACGCGGCGGAGCCGTCGTTCCGGCCTACTTCCCAGTAAACACCGGCGTGCGTTTCTGCTCGAAGGCGGCAAGCCCTTCCTGCATGTCCGCAGAAGCGGTGTGTAGATCGAATACCGCGAGTTCCAATCGCAGCGCCGTGTCTTGTGGCTGGCTGAGGCCATCATCGACCAGAGACTTCATACGGGCTAAGCCGAGCGGGCTTTTGTTCGCGAGTTTGGCCACAACTTTTTCGACCGCAGTAGTCAGCTCGGCGTCGGGCACGACTTCGTTCACTAACCCCATCGCCAGCCACTCCCGCGCCGGGAGAAACTCTCCTGTGTACATCAGGTATTTGGCGCGAGTGGGGCCGATCTTGCGCGGTAAGCGTGCGCTGCTGCCGCCGCCGGGAATCAAGCCAAAGTTCGCGTGCGCATCGCCCAGCTTGGCGTTCTCAGCCGCGATGACCAAGTCGCAACACAAGACCAACTCAATCCCACCTGCCAGCGCTAAACCGTTCACAGCGGCAATCACCGGACGAGGGAAGTGTTCGAGGCGAGTGAAGGTCTTGTAAATCTCTTGCAGAAAATCTTGCAGCGCCCGCGGATTGCCACCCGATGACTCGCGAATGAACTTGAGGTCGGCACCCGCGCTGAAAGCACGACCAGTACCAGTCACAACGATAGCGCAGACTTCCGGATGGCGCTCGATTTCATCCAACGCGGCATCAATGCCGCTGACAACTGCTGGAATCAGTGCATTCAATGCCGTTGGTCGGTTGATGGTAATCCAGGCAGCCTTGTCGCGGATTTCAAAGAGGACGACTTGCTCGGACATGTGTCTTCCCTCACCTTTTTTGCTTCGTTACTTCGCCGCCTGTTCCACGAGTTCTACGACGTTCATGAGCTGCACGCGCTCGTCGGCCTCTTTGGCTTTGAGTCCATCGTTGAACATAGTGGTGCAGAACGGACAGGAAATGGCGATCACATCAGGGTTGGTTTCCAATGCTTGCCCGACGCGCAGGTGGTTCACGCGCTGGTCGCGCGGCTCTTCCATCCACATCCAGCCGCCACCGGCACCACAACACATCGCCTTGGTGCGGTTGCGCTCCATCTCTTGCAGGTGGGTGCCGGGGATGCGTTCGAGGATCTCGCGCGGCTTTTCGTAGACGCCGTTGTAGCGTCCGTAATAACAGGAGTCGTGATAGGTCACGTTGCGCTGGTTCACCTCGGGCTTGAGTTCGATCTTCCCGCGTTTGAGCAAGTCAGACAGCAGATCCGCCGCGTGGACGACTTCGTAATTGCCACCGAACTGCGGGAACTCGTTCTTCATGGTGTTGAAGCAGTGCGGACAGTTGACGATCACTTTCTTCACGTTGTAGCCGTTGATGGTGTCCACAGCCATTTGCGCCATGCTCTGATACAAATACTCGTTGCCCAAGCGGCGGGCGGTCTCGCCATTGCATGGCTCTTCTGGGCCCAATACCGCGAAACTCAAGCCTGCCTTCTGCAGCAGGCGGGCAAACGAGGCAGTCGTCTTCTTGTTACGGTCGTCGAACGCTCCAGCGCAGCCAACATAGTAGAGGTATTCGGCGTCGGGGTTATCGGCAAACAGCGGAATCTCTAAGCCTTCAGCTTCAGCCCAATCCATGCGCTTGTCGGCGCTCAATCCCCACGGGTTGCCTTGCGTCTCCATCCCCTTGAAGGTGCGGGTAAGTTCAGGAGGGAACCGTGCTTCTTCTTGCACGAGATGGCGGCGCATATCGACGATCTTATCGACGTACTCGATCATGACCGGACAGGCTTCTTCGCAGGCGCGGCAGGTGGTGCAAGACCACAGCACATCATCCTGAATCACGCTGCCGACGATATTGCGCGTGGCAGAGTCTTCCCTTTCGCCGGCTTTCGTCAGCATCTGTGCAGGGTTGTCGTAGAGATGATCGCGCAGGTTCAGCAACAGTTGCCGTGGGGCCAAGGGCTTGCCGCTGGCCGTGGCTGGGCAATTGGAAGAGCAACGCCCGCACTCGGTGCAACTAAACATGTCGAGCACTTGCTTCCAGGTAAACTGATCGATCTGCGAGGTGCCGAAGCGTTCGGAGTTTTCCAAGTCCATTTTATCCAGCGTACCGGTCGGCTCCATTTTTTTGAAGAAGACGTTGGGCAGGCCGGTAATCACATGAAAATGCTTGGACAGCGGCAGCACATTGAGAAAGGCGAGAATGACGAGGTTATGCGCCCACCAGGCGGTATCGCTGGCGAACTTGGCCCCAGCCACACCGAAAGCGGCATGCAGGCCACTGCCGACGAGACGGCTCACTGGTTCCCAAAACCGCCCAGCCTCAATCTCGGGATCACCAGCCAGATAGACCAGCCGCCCGCCGTCATACACCAACCCGCCGAGCACGATAGTCATGATGAAGAACAGAATTACGCGAGCTTCAGTATGCGACTGCTCGGCGAGCCGATCTTCTGCCGGACGAAAGCCAAAGAGCCGTTGAGGATGAGTGAAAGTCCAGCGCACTAACGCTGCCACCGCACAGAGGAAAACAGTCGCCTCCATCAGATCCCGCACCAGTAAGAGCGGCCCGCCAAACTGTTCCGGCGACAGCCCCGGGATGAAAAAATGTTCGGAGTAACCGCGGCCAAACATGGTGACCACTTGCACTCCCAGGATCATGAAGCCCCAGAAGATAAAGAAATGGAGCCAGCCCGCTGGCTGCTCGCCAACCACAAATTTTTTCTGCCCGAATCCGTAGAGCAACAACGCGCCGATGCGCTCAGGAATCCGATCAAGGCGCTCGACCGGTCGTGCCGCCGCTAAGAGACGGAAGCGACCATAGAGAGTACGAGCGAAAAGCCCCCCGGCCACGACAATGACCAGAGTGAAAATCATGGCAGACAACATGCACCTACTCCTTCTCCGACAACTTCCTCGCTGGAACGCAGGCACAGTAGCCGCTTTTGCCTAAATCCTCTAGCGAGGGGAGCGCCTAACTCAAATGAAGGACTGGAGAAATGCAAGGGGGAGCGAGAAGGAAAATGATGAAGGCGGAATGAGGAACGAGAACGGGCTACCGGGGCAGCCCGTCATTCCGGGCGAGCAACGCGAGACCCGGAATCCAGGGGCAAAAACCTGGATTCCCGCCTGCGCAGGAATGACAGCCAGGGACGGGTCCTCGTTTCTGTTTCCCTGCGGAGCGCCCCGCGCTCCGGGCAACGCGCAACGACACCTGCCTGTCTCTTTATTAGAGCCTCTAGAAAATCGCCACCGGCTGGCAAGGCGACCCGGTGCTGCCGGCGATACGTAGCGGCATAGCGATAAAAAGAAATTCGTAGCGCTTCTCCTCGGCACACGCCGTCACCAGCCGCTCAGGTTGCGCATTGTCAATCAGGCAGAGTCCCAAGAAAGGAATCCCCAAGTGTACGCCAAAGTCGATCCCTTGATACCCGACAGGGTATTCGTCGAGCATGTCCCAGGTTACGGCAGCCACGTCGTGGTTGCGTAGCCATTCGAGGCAGGCGATATGCAACCCCGGGCGGGCATTCACTGTCGCCATATTGGGTGCCATCGCTGCGGCAATGCTGGTCTTCACTGTTTCATAATTTTCTCGTCCGCTACGAATCACCACGACATCGCCAGGTTCGACCTTGATCCCGGCACGCGCGGCAGCAGCATCCAACTCGGGCGGGGTCACCGGCTGGCCGATATCGACGTAGCCTTCTGCTCGTCCAGCCGCAACATCCAGCAACACGCCACGCGTCACCACGCCGTCGAACCACACATCTAACGCACCCCACTGGGCACCACCGAAACGCACGCTGTCATCAAAGCTACGGCCATTGTACAACTGGCCCTGATACTCGACATGGCAGAGGGCATCCATATGGGTCACGGTGACGCCGTGATACACGAGCCCGACATAATCGACGGCAGCACGAGAATCGCCCCGTCGGATGGGGCAGAGCATGTGATGGTCCAGCGCCGGTTGCGGGGTCAGATCCCGCGACAACGATACCACCCGGCCACTGCGTGCCAACGCCATCGCCGCAGCTTGCTTCTTCGAGGTAATCAGGTTGAGCGTGCCGCGCTCATCGTCCTGCCCCCAACGCCCCCAATTGTTGAGTTTCTTGAAATACCCTTCGACCTCGGCTTGGGTCGGCGGTTTCCAGTCCGGCATGATGTGTTCCTCCTTAATCACCAGTGCATGACAGAATTCTGGATTCCGGGTCGCGGCCTACGGCCTTGCCCGGAATGACGAGCAAGGCAGGTTCGTCAGTCCCGCGCAGGCGGGAATCCAGG
>SYOC01000432.1 GCA_005804965.1 Pseudomonadota bacterium | reverse complement strand
GGATCTCCGGACGCGGAATTTCCTGGAAGCCAAGCACCTCACCATAGAAATCCCGCGCCTTGTCCACGTCCATGACTGGAACGCCAGTATGGCGGATCGATTTGAGTTTAATCATGACAAGCCCTCCTTTCTGACCGGTTAGCGGAGGCGCAGAGTACTGACCTCCTGAGTTATGTTCCGCATGAGGAACGCTTTTCTCAATGTTCCCGCAGATTTCTATCAGCCAAGCCCTACAACGACAAGAGGCGCACGAGGGCAGCTAGGCTTTGCTCAAGATCAAATTTCCTTGTCCATCGCGCTGCACGGTCCAGCCCGGCGGCACGACAACCGTAGTGTCCGGCTCTTCGACAATCAGCGGACCTGACACCGGACTGGTAATATCCGCCCGGCGCAGGATCTGTGTGACCAAAGACCCATGGGTCGGGCCAAAGTAGGCCTGGCGACTCGACGCTTGGTCGGATTTCTCCGAGGAGACGCGAGCGACTAAATCACTAAACCGGAGCCGCCCCGCCGAAGCCAATGCCCGTAAGCGCAGGTTGACCAGTTCAATAGGAGCGTCTTGCTCATAGCCAAACGCTTGACGATGGGCATCGGTAAAAATCTGCGCAAGCTGGTCCAGCAGACCTGTAGCCTCTCCGTCAGCCGGCATTGGCAATGTTAGCTCCGACACTTGGTAGCCGTACTTGAGGTCCACTTGCCGCTCGCAACGAATCGCCTCGGGTGCGACACCTTCTTGCAGCAATTCTTCGCGTGCAGCAGCTTCCAGCTCTACGAATTGGCGCAAGATCGCACTCGGTTCCACGGATTTGAGTGGCGAGGCAACGCTCCGTAGATAATCGTGGCGGTAATCGGCCAAGAGCAAGCCCAGTGCGCTGAAGAGTCCCGGGAAGAGTGGGATTTGCACGCGAGTAATACCCAGACTCTCAGCCAAGGCCACGGCGTGAATAGGACCGGCACCTCCAAAGGCAATAAGCATAAAGCCGCGTGGATCGCGCCCGCGTTCGGTAGACACAGCCCGCAGCGCCCGCATCATCGTTGAATTCGCCACTTGCGTAATACCGTACGCTGCTGGCAACACCTCCAGGTTCAAGGGCGCAGCGATTTTTCGCTCAATTGCTTCCCAAGCTGCCTGTCGGTTAATTTTCAACGTCGCCCCGGCAATGGCGTCGGGGTTCATGTAGCCCAGGACGACGTTCGCATCTGTCACTGTCGGCTCTTGTCCGCCGCGCCCATAACAGACCGGTCCAGGTTCAGCGCCAGCACTGTGCGGACCGACGCGCAAAGCTCCACCATCGTCGATCCACGCCACGCTGCCACCACCGGCACCAACCTCGACGATATCGAGCGAAGGCACACGGAGCGCATGCCCTCCTCCACCAAACAAGCGCGTGGTCATGGTCGCGCCGCCACCGACCTCACCGCCGGACTTTTCCAGCGGCACCCCGTTTTCGATCAAGCACGCTTTAGCGGTGGTTCCACCCATGTCGAACGAGAGCACTTCATTGAGGCCAGTCTCCGACGCTAGCCGCGCCGCAGCCAGCACCCCGGCGGCAGGTCCAGACTCGATCATGTACGCTGGTCGCTTGCGTGCGCCTTGGGAAGTCATGATCCCGCCGTTCGACTGCATGATGAGTAGGCGGTCGCTGTAGGCCGACAGATGTTTTTCCAACTGGTTGAGGTACTGATCGACAACCGGGATGAGCGAGGCATTGATGACCGTCGTGCTGGTTCGCTCGTACTCACGGATTTCTGGATGAATGTCCGAGGACAGACATACCACCATCTTCGGAGCCAACTCGGCAAGGAGTCGTCCCACCTGCTGCTCGTGAGCTGGATTCAGATAGGCATTGATGAACGAGACCGCGATAGCTTCGACATGGGCATCCAGCAGTTTGCGGATGACCGCGAGCGTCTCTTGAGAATCGAGCGGCTGTTCGATGCTGCCATCGCCGAGGATGCGCTCGCGCACTTCCAGCCGTAGTGAGCGCGGCACCAACGGCGGCAGCCGGTCCCACGACACATCGTAGATGTTCGGGCGTTTTTGCCCGCGCATTTCCAGCTCGTCGCGGAAGCCGCGCGTCGTGATGAGTCCAGTGACCGCCGTCTTGTTCTCAATCACCGCGTTCGAGCCGATGGTCGTGCCGTGTACGAAGCTCTCGACCTGCGCGTTCGGCGCAGAGCGTTGCACGCACGCCACAATATCTTCCCCCACCCGATCCAGCAGCGACAAGACTTTTGCCGTCGTCAGCCGCCCGTCGTCTCCCAGCACGATCACATCAGTAAACGTACCGCCAATGTCGAAACCTACACGCATAAATACTCTCTCCTCACGCCCTTCGACAAGCTTGTCCTGAGCAAATTGTCCGGGTTCTCGAACTGACAGCTTGCACAGCGCATAAAGAAACCACAGGTAGCATAGCGTAGGGGAAATGTGGCTGTAAACCTTGCGGGCAGACATATGCTCCCTTGAGCAAGGAAGATACCTGTGGTAGGTGATTCGCCTCTGCTCTTCATCGAAGAGCGGTAAGAGATCAGCATGAAGGCACGCTGCTGTGTGGGCCGAGCAACAGATCTTTCCGGGCGTGTCCGAAGTAAGGCGGGGTAAGTGTTCACGGTCGTACGTTCGTGTGGGCGCATCGCGCTGCAAACACTTCGCGAAGCGGGCAGAATGGGCCTTTTTCTTACAACCGCTCTGCTCTCTTTCGTCTTTCCGCCATTCTATGTGACGCAAACCATCCGTCGGCTCGATTTTATCGGCACTCGCTCTTTGCTGCTCATCATCTTTACCGGCGCGTTTACTGGCATGGTCGTGGCGCTGCAAGGGCATGTCGCGCTGCGCCGTTTCGGTGGAGAAGAGCTGCTCGGGCCAGGGGTCGGCCTCATTTTGACGCGCGAGCTCGGGCCTGTTTTGTCGGCGCTGATGATTACCGGACGTGCCGGGTCTGCCCTGACAGCAGAACTCGGCATCATGCGCATCACCGAACAGATTGATGCGCTCGAAGTCATGGCGATCAATCCGGTGAAATACCTCGTCTCCCCGATTCTCCTGGCTTCGCTCCTCACGTTTCCCTTGCTCAATGCCATTTTCGTGGTTGTTGGCATCTACGGCGGTTATCTCGTCGGCGTGCAACTCTTAGGCGTGAGCGCCGGAGCCTACTTCACGCAAATGAGCAATGCCGTCACCTCAGACGACCTCTGGACCAGCTTTTACAAAGCCTTATCGTTTGGCGTGATTGTCTCGTGGGTCTGCTGCTACAAAGGTTTCTTTGCCGACCGTGGCGCTGAAGGCGTCAGCCGGGCAACCACGCAAGCCGTGGTCATGTGTTCAGTGCTGATCTTAGTGTGGGACTACTTTCTCGGTTCGATCCTCTGAGGACGTTCGCTTTCTTATGATCCGCCTCGTGAACCTGTACAAATCCTTCGGCAATCAGCACGTGCTGCGCGGGCTCGACCTCGAAATTCCCGACGGGTCCATTTATGCGATCATCGGCCAAAGTGGCACAGGGAAAAGCTGCCTGCTGAAGCATCTCATCGGCCTTATGCGACCAGACCAGGGAGAGATTTGGATTGACGATACGAACATCACCACACTCAAAGGCCGCGCCCTGAATCATATGCGCAACCGCTTCGGTATGCTGTTTCAGGGAGGTGCATTGTTCGACTCGATGAATGTCTACGATAATGTCGCCTTTCCGCTACGAGAAAAAACCCGCCTCCGCGAAAGCGAGATCCGCCTCAAGGTCC
>SYOC01000431.1 GCA_005804965.1 Pseudomonadota bacterium | reverse complement strand
TCAAAGTTGGACTGAAAAAGTTGTCTCTCTCGCTTCCCTACGGCCAATGGCTGACCCAAGCAATCGCAGACTTAGACGCCTCCATTCTTCCCATCACCATTGCCTATGCAGATAGGCAGCTCAGACTACCTCCTCACCACGGAGACCCCTTCGACCGATTACTGATTGCCCAGGCATTGGTCGAAAACATTCCACTGCTCAGTATCGACGCCATCTTTGATCGCTACGACGTCGCTCGCCTCTGGTAAACTACCGATCCACCGCTGCCACTGCCGTGCTGTTGAACCCGGGGTCGATCTTCCGCATCCGCTCCACCAAGGCTTGGGCCAGTTCCGGGCGTCCACTGCGGCGGGCGTCTTGCGCCATGCGTTCTAAACGGAAAAGTCCGTCGGCCCAGGCGTCGAGTTTGGGATTGACGGCGAGCGCGTCGGCCATGGCGATCATCTGCTTCTCTCCGTCTTGCGGTTTTTTGCCGCGCAAAGCGATCTCACTCGCTACGGTATTGAGGAACGACCGTGAGAATGATGCCCCGAACACTTCATAGGGTGTGTTCTTGAACGCCGCCAACACTTGCCGCTCGGCAGCTTGCGCACGTTGCAAGGCTTTCTTTGCTTCTGCAAGTTGATCAAGCCCCAGTGCCGCTTCTCCTGCCAGCGCTGCACCGACTAATCGTGCGACCGGCGAAGGACGCTGTTCAACTTCCCGTGCCGTCTTGAGTGCCTCGTCGAAGCGTCCGCGCAAGATCAAATGCTCGATCCACGGTGCGGCATAGCGGTCGCCAAGTAGTCCGCGTCCGCGTAGCTCGAAGGCTTCCTTGAAGAGGCGTTCTGTCTCAGCCTCGTTCCCCAGCCGCAACTGTACCGTGCCCAACAAATGGAGATTGTGACCGTGATGCCAATCTTCTTCTGGCGAGATGCCCTGTGCCACATAGTAGGCGCGTTCGAGACGGTCAGCTTCCGCAAGCTGATGAAGAGCTTCGGACCACTTGCCCAGGCGCGGCAGCACGTGACCGTACATGTGTTGTGCATGCGGAATGTCTTTTGCGGCAGCCGCGTACACCTTGCCATGCTCGGCGGCAGTGGCGTGGCGTCCGATATTTTCGCAGGAATGCACGAGGAAATGATGGGCGGCAAGGTTGTTGGGATCACGTTGGAGAGCGGCCTCGTAATACGCGATTGAGCCGACCGTGCCGACTTGGCCACGTCCCCACGGTCCAGGCTCTTCGGCGTTACCACGAAGAATCCACGCATGCGGGTCGCTAGGATCGAGCGCAATAAGCGATTCAATGGCTTGCTTATACGCTTGATGCAACGCCGCGCGCCGCTCCGACGGGGCAACTACAGCCTCTTGTTGCTGCTTGTAGAGTGCGACCCACTTTTTTTCTTTCTCGGATACGGCATCGCCAGCGGCGAGTTCCTGAGCTTTCTGCAAGTGGCGTTTGGCATCATCAAGCGCATCCGCTCCGGCGTAAGCTTTGGCTAGGCCAAGATAGGCCATGGCTAAGTTGGGATCGCGGCGCACCGCCTCATGAAACGACCGTGCGGATTCTACCCATACGTAAGAGGCAAGATACGCCAGTCCTTGGTCGTAATACGCCTGCGCCTCGGGAACGTCAGTGGAGACTTTCTGTTGGAGCTTGCCCGGCGCATCGGTCAGCGTGGTTGGGCGTTCCATCAGCTCGCGTGTGACCGAACCGGCCAACTTTGCTGTATGGCTGGCGTGAGGATCGTTCTGCGCCTGGGCTGGCCAGGGCAGCAGGAGCGGTAGGAGAACGAGCAACAAAGGGAAGATCATGACATGAGCTTCATAGCCTCCATGACATCGCCGATTCTGGTACATAACTTTGCTCCTCTTTGTGACAGCAATGGTGCGTGGGCACCGTTCACTCTGTTGTTAAACTGCTAAATCGTAGCAGATCCTCGACGACGGCGTTATAGGCATCAGCAGCCAATCCCCGACGAGTCTGTTAAGAATGACCGCAAACTTTCCCCCAAGGATTCGTATGCACGTCACCAAACAATTGAGCGAAGCTCTTATTGGACTCACGTTTGCCGACCTTCCCGCCGAAGTCATCACCATCGCCAAACGCATTGTGCTTGATGGTCTCGCAGTCGCGGTCGCCGGTGCGCATGAAGATGGACCGCAGATTGCTGCTGCGCATGTCCACGAGTTGGGTGGCACGCCACAATCCACCGTCATCGGGCATGGGTTTAAGACCTCGCCGGTCTCCGCCGCGTATGTGAATGGCATTGCCATGCACGTGCTGGACTATGAGCCGATGTGGAGTCCGCCGACGCATGCGACGTCACCCACTTTGCCGACAGTCTTGGCACTCGCCGAACGCGAAGGCCGTTCTGGCCGTGAGGTCGTCACAGCGTTTGTCAAAGCCTGCGAAGTGCAGGGGCGACTACGTTTGGCTTCGCATCAGTACGAGCCTGGGCAGCTCCAATATCATCCGCCGGGTGTCGTTGGTGTGCTAGGCTCGGCGGTGGCGGCGGCACATCTCCTCAACTTCAGTGTCGAGCAACTCCGCAACGCTCTCGGTATTGCCGCTTCGCGCGCCGGGGGGGTGATGGCCAATGTTGGGACGATGACGAAGGCGACTCATTGCGGCTGGGCAGCGGCAGCCGGACTCGATGCTGCTTTGCTGGCACGACGCGGGTTCACTGGCAACACCGACGTGATCGAGGCTCCAAACGGCTACGCCGAGGTGTTCTTCGGCCGTGAGTTCGAGCCGCAGGCGTTGCTCGCGTTTGGTCGATCCTACCGCATGCAGGAACCAGGCTTCGCCATTAAAATGTTTCCCAGCCAATACGCCACGCATTTTGCTATTACCGCTGCATTGGATCTCCGCCAACAGATTGCCGATCCCGCGGCAATTCAGGCGGTTCATCTCACCACGCCGCTCATGCCGTATGTGAATCGGCCACAACCGCGCACTGGTTTGGACGGCAAGTTCAGTTTTCAGTACACTGCCGCCGCCGCTTTGTTGGATGGCACGGTAACTGTGCAGTCGTTCACCGACGAACGACGCTTCCGCGCCGATATGGAGCGTATCCTGCCGACGATCAGCATCACGCAGACCGAGGACATTCCCGGCGAGATGGAGAAAATGTGGGTTGATCTTGAAGTGCGGCTGGCGGGCGGGCAATCGCGCTCGGTGCGCTGCACCGGACCACGCGGGTTTTGGGGTCGCTCGCTCACCCGTGCTGAACATCTCGTCAAAGTCCGTGACTGTTTAGGCGCGCGTTTATCCTCGAAAGATGTCGAACGCTGCATTGAATTGGCCGAGGGGCTGGACGAACTTGGAGCCGATGGAGTACGAGAGCTGATGGCGCTGGTGAGCGCATAACAAAGGAGGTCCTATGTCTCGTCTGCCCTATGTCACCCGTGAACAACTCCCTGAACCCGAGCGCGACATTTTTGATGACTTGATGCAGCAACGTGGCTCGGTCGGCCATGTCTTTCGTATGGCGGCGCATAGCCCGATGCTGCTGCGGCGCATGCTTCACTTTAGCGATGGCCTGCGCAATCGCACGCGGCTCGATCCGCGACTGCGAGAACTCGCGATCATGACGGTTGGTCGGTTGACCAACTGCGAGTACGAATACGTGCATCACCAAGCCCTAGCCAAGCGCATCGGCGTGCGTGCCGAACAAGTCGAGCGACTCGCGGCCTGGGAGACCGACCCGGCATTTAACGAGCAAGAACGCGCCGTGATTCGCTACGCAACCGAGATGACGCTCAACGTCAAAATCGCTGATACGACGTTCGACGCGCTGCGCACGTTTTTGGATAATGAGCAAATCGTTGAGCTGACTATGAACACTGGGTTCTACAACATGGTTGTGCGCTTCCTGACGGCGACGCAGGTCGAGCTGGAGACGGAGGCGCGGTAGCTGAGGTGCGGCAAGGAGTGACAGATTCAACTATCTCCTCGTCAATCTGGGATGTAAAGTGCCAAGCAAATAGCCATGTAGCGTGAGAGGCTCCGATGATAGAGAGAATCACCGTTCATCCTAAGATCCACTTCGGCAAACCTTGTATCGCAGGGACGCGCATCACAGTACAGAACGTTCTAGAGTTGCTTGACGAGGGACTGAGCTTCAACGAGATCATCCAGAACTACTATCCCGATCTCCAAGTCGAAGACGTCCGAGCATGCTTACGCTATGCCATTGCCCTCATCGCCGCCGAAGATATTCACCTCACTACGGCGCAGCCATGAGATTGCTGCTCGACCACGACGTGTATGGGGCGACGGCGCGCTTCCTGACGGACGTGGGACATGAGGTCGTGCAAGTTGCGCAAATTGGCCTCGCGCAAGCCGCCGATGAAGACTTACTCAAAGTTGCCCAAGACCAAAGTCGCCTTTTTGTAACCCGAGATCGAGATTTTGGCGGGCTGGTGTTCGTCAATGCAGTAGGGACCGGGGTTCTGTACTTGCGTATCCTTCCCTCTACGCAAAGCGCGGTTCATAGAGAGCTGGAACGAGTTCTCGCTTCTTACGCCGAGGAAGAATTGCGGAATGCCTTTGTCGTGATCGAGCCTGGTGGCCATAGATTCAGAAAGCTTGCGAGCAAAGACCTCTCGTAAGGCTTCAGCCTCCACCTGAGCAAGATTTACGTTGTTGGACTTCCTGGCAAGCCTCGGCTTGAAGCTCTTTTCATGGACGCCCCAAGATCGTCAAAGAGGGTGTAGGCGACTGGGGTGACAATCAGCGTGAGCAGCAACGATAACGTCTGTCCACCGATAACGACCACAGCAATGGCGCGGCGCTCTTCGGCTCCAGGGCCGGTGCCTAAGGCTAGCGGGGTCATGCCGGCGACGAGTGCAAGTGTCGTCATCAGAATCGGGCGTAGACGGTCGCGGTTGGCCTGCAAGATAGCCTCCGCGCGTACCACTCCACTTCGCCGTAATCGGTTGGTGTGATCAATTTGCAAGATAGCATTCTTCTTCACGACGCCGAACAACACCAACAAGCCGAGCGCGGAGTAGAGGTTCAAGGTGTTCCCCGTCGCCCATAATGAAAACAACGCGAACGGTGCAGCCAGCGGCAGAGAAAGTAAAATCGTCAGCGGGTGGACCACACTCTCGAACTGCGAGGCGAGAATCATGTACATGAACACAATCGACAAGGCGAAGGCCCAGAGAAATTCGCCAAAGGTATGTTCGAGTTCGCGTCCACGCCCGGACAACACTGTGGTGTAGGTTGCGGGCAGTTGTAGCTCTTGGGCGGCAGTGCGCAATGCGGCGATACGGTCGGCCATGGCATAGCCGGGGCCAACTGATCCGCGCAGGCTGACCATGCGCTGCCGGTCCAGGCGGTCGATGCGCGAAGCGCTAGGTGTCGCGGTGAGTTGGACGAGGTTATCAAGCCGAATCAGGGTGCCGTTCTGACTGGGAACGTAGAGTTGAGCAATGGTGCTCGCCGTCGTGCGGTCAGCCGCCGCCAGCCGTAATTGCACGTCGTAATCTTCGTTGAGCGACACGTCACGGAAGCGGGACACTTCGTCGTCGCCGCCGACCATAATCCGTAGTGCCGTAGCGATGTCCTCAGTTTGTACGGCGAGCTGCGCCGCGCGGTCACGGTCAATCTCGACACGCAGTTCTGGCTTATCGAGCTTCAGTGTGGTGTCGGTGTCGATAATGCCAAGAGCCGTTGCCTGTTGGCGCAGCCGCTCGGCATAGTTGGCAAGTTGGACTAAGTCTGGCCCACGGATAACGAAGTCGACTTCCCAGTTGCCACTGCCAATGTTGAACGAGGGTGCGTTGCGTACGGAAGTGCGGAGATCGGTGTACGCACTGAGTCGCTGCCGCACCTCCTGCATGACCTCGCGTTGGGTGTAGTTACCACGCCACGCGGCCAGCGGGTCGCCACGCCACGCGGATTGCCATAAACGCGGGAGAGAAAACGTCCGTTCTTCATGGGGGGCGATGCGCACATAGGCGCGACCGAGATTGACGTTGCCGAAGAAGTTGCTGCCCGCTGACGCTAGCACCAGCTGCACTCCCGGCAGCGTTTGCAGCTCGTGGGTAATCGTGCGCATGACCTCATCCATCGCGGCCAGGCTGGCACCCTCTGGAGCCGTCACGTTTAGGTCGAACTCGGCTTCATCGACGTTGCTGGGAATGTATTCTTGCTTCACCAGTGCATACAAAGGCAGCGCCGATGCAATCGTGACTACAGCAACTAGTGCGGTCAAACTTCGGTGGCGCAGCGCGAAGGTCAACACGGAAAGATACGCGCTATCCAGCCAAGCGTAGAAGCCACTACGCGAGTGTACGGCTTCTGACTGCTGTCCTGCCTGAAGCAGCTCTGCGCTCATCAATCGCGCACTCATTAGTCTTGCGCTCATCATGGGTGTTAAGGCGAACGACACGATGAGGCTGACGAGCACAGCAACAGCGGCAGTGATGCCGAATTGAAAGAGAAACCGTCCTGAGATGCTCGACATAAAGGAGACCGGCACGAAGATCACCACGAGGCTCAGCGTCGTGGCGGTCACGGCTAAGCCAATCTCTGCTGTCGCCTCACGTGCAGCAGCAAATGGTGGACGCTTCTTCTCTTCGATGAAACGAAAAATGTTTTCGAGCACC
>SYOC01000430.1 GCA_005804965.1 Pseudomonadota bacterium | reverse complement strand
CGCCTGCGCGGGAATGACGGCCAGGGAGAGGCCCCCGTTTCTGCTTCCGTGCAGAGCGCTCCGCGCTCTGGGCGACTCGCAATGACAGATGCCTTTCAGTTTGCAGACACACTTTAAGGTGAAAAATGCTTTTGCATCCCACTCCCGCACCGTGGTATAGCATTTTTCATGAGTACGAAACGCTTTCGTATAGCCTTTTCTTTTGCCGGCGAGAAGCGGGACTTCGTGGCGCAGGTCGCCGCCATGCTCGCTGCTCGTTTCGAGCAGGACAAAATCCTCTACGACAAGTTCCATGAGGCGGAGTTCGCCAACTGGAAGCTCGGCCTGCTCCTTCAGGGTCTCTATCACGATGACGCGGACATGATCGTCGTTGTGGTGTGCCCGGATTACAGCAAGAAAGACTGGTGCGGCTTGGAATGGATCGCGATTCACGGAATGCTGATGTCCGGCAAGGATCGCGAGATCATGCTTTGCCGCTTCGACCACGCGAAACTCCAAGGCCTTCATGAAAATGCTGGATTCGTTGAGCTTGATCTCAAAACGCCCGAGCAAGCCGTCGCCCTCATCCTCGAACGCCTCGCACTGAACGAAGGCCACCCGAAAGACCACTACACGGCCAGTGCCGCGCCCGCAAAGACTTCGACTCCCAACAACCTTCCGCGCCTCCAGCCCTTCTTCGGACGTACTAAGGAGTTGAAACAAATCGCCGAGGCTCTTGATCCCGAGTCCCGCACCTGGGGCGCACTCATAGATGGCCCAGGTGGCATGGGCAAGACCTCGCTGGCCATCCGCGCCGCCTACGACTGCCCGCCCAGCCAGTTCCAGCGCATCATCTTCGTTTCCGTGAAGGACCGCGAGTTGGACGACGACGGCGTGCGTAAGCTCGGCGGTTTCCTCCTGCCTGGGTTTCTGGAAATGCTCAACGAACTCGCCCGCGAGCTAGAGCAGCCGGATATCACGAAAGCCCCGGAGGACCAGCGCATCCGCCTACTGCTCGATGCGCTACGTCCCACGCAAGCGCTGCTCATCCTCGACAACCTTGAATCGCTCGCTAAGGACGACCGAGACCAGCTCTTCACCTTCGTCAAGCGTTTACCGCAGGGCTGCAAAGCCATCCTCACTAGCCGCCGTCGCCTCGGCTCCGGCTCGGAACTGCTCATTCTGGAAAAACTCGACCAATCCGCCGCCCTGGAGACCTTGGCCGACCTCGCTCGGCACAATCCGCTGCTCGCTAGGACTAGTGAAACCGAGCGTATCTCCTTGTACACGCAAACCGGCGGCAAACCGTTGCTCCTGCGCTGGATGGCCGGGCAGCTCGGGCGCGGAAGCTGCCGCACCTTTACCGATGCGCTAAACTTCCTGCGCAGTTGCCCGCCGGACAACGACCCGTTGGAGTTCATCTTCGGCGATCTGGCGTGGGAGTTCACCGCAGACGAAACCAAAGTCCTCGTGGCGCTCACTTACTTTACCCTGCCAGCAAAAGTGGCGCACATTGCTGCCGTGGCCGGACTCGACGAGGCACTAGTCGAGACTGCACTGCGCACCCTCGCCAATCGTTCCCTGGTCGTTCCCGACCAGGAGGAGCAGCATTTCGCCCTGGTGCCGATGGTCGCCGACTTCCTGCGCCGCCAACGGCCTGAAGTGGTGGTAGAAACCGGCAATCGGCTGGAGCAACGCGCTTATGCGCTGATCGTCGAGAACGGCTACGACGAACATGACCGCTTCCCGGCGCTCGACGCCGCCTGGTCCACCGTGGCCCCGGCCTTGCCGCTCTTTCTCGCTGGGCCCAATGATCGGCTCCAGACCGTGTGCGATGCGCTCGCTGACTTCCTCGACTTCACCAGTCGTTGGGATGAACAGATCTCACTCCATCAGCAGGCAGAGGCCAAGGCTGTGGCGGCGGGCGATCATGACAACGCAGGCTGGCGGGCTCGTCAGGCTGGTTGGGTTCACTATCTGCGTGGGCAGGCAGAAGAAGTTTTGGCCTGTGCCGAGCGCGCAGCGGTACACTGGCAGACCGCGCAGGCTGGTGTCCGCGAACGTGCCCTAGCTATCCGCTTGCGCGGCCTCGGTCACCAATTGAAGAAGGATTACCCCGCTGCCATCGCCGCTTGCCGCCAGTCACTCGAACTGCGCCGTACCTTGTCCGCCGAGAGCGCGGACGTGGCCCGCGCCCTGAACGACCTCGCCGGTGCCGAGCATCTCTCCGGCGATCTCGCAACGGCGGAGCGGGATTATCGCGAGGCGCTGCGAATCGCTCGCGCAGTCGGTGACGCCGAGATGGTGGCTGGAATACCGGGTAATCTGGCGGATCTGGCGCTGGACCGGGAAGACTGGCCGCAGGCCGAGACTCTGGCCCGTGAAGCGCTGACCTTGTCCGAAAAGGTGGGCCGCCGGCAATTGGTTGCTTCCAACTGCCACCGTCTGGCCAAGGCCCTGGTGCGGCAGGGGAATGCTGCCGAGGCATTGCCCTACGCCCAGCGCGCAGTGGAGATCTACACCCGCCTCGGTTCGCCCGACCTCGAATATGCTCAGGCGGTCCTGGCGGACTGGGAGGGTTCGTAGGGGCACGAGTGGGGAGTTAAGGAATAGCCGTTAGTGCGAGTTATCCAGAGGGTTCCACCCGCAGCAAATGGGCAGAAACAGAGGGAGCATCCCTGACCGCCATTCCTGCGCAGGCGGGAATCCAGATTTTTGCCCCTGGATTCCGGGTCTCGCGCTGCTCGCCCGGAATGACGGGCAGCCAGGTAGGGCGCGTTCGCCGAACGCGCGGCTGGAGAACGGCCGCCTCGGCGAGGCGGCCCTACCTCAAGAGAACTACGGCTAGCGCGGCTCGACGACGAAGTCGCTGAGATTCGCAGCTCGTGTCATGTCGTAATACACGGCGTTGCGATACGGAGAGTTCACAACGATCCTCCCCCGCGCGTTGCGGTAGTAGGTCTCCATGCCGGGATGGCTCCAGACCATGTTGGCGTGCAACTCGTCTATCTGCTCGTTGTAGGCATCGTGTACGTCTTGGCGACACTCGACGGCGGCAAGGTTCTGCGTCAACATCTTCTTCACCACGTCCATGATGTAGCGCATCTGCATTTCGACCACGAAAATCAGGCTGCCACCGTGGCCCGGCTGCAGGTTGGGTCCGTACATGCAGAAGAAGTTGGGGAAGTCGGGGATCGTCATGCCCAGATAGGCTTTCGCGTTGTCATCCTCCCACACCTCGCGCAGCCGACGACCCGAGCGCCCCCGAATCTCGAAGGACGTGAGGAAACGCAAAACATCAAACCCGGTGGCCACGATCAACACATCGGCTTCATGTTCCACGCCATCTTTGGTGATGACCCGATCCGGGCCAATCTCGGCGATAGGGTCAGAAACGAGTTTCACCTTTTCGTTGCGCAACATGCGGTACCAACCATTGTCCATCAACATGCGTTTACCAAACGGCGGATAAGGGGGCACCACTTGGTCGAGCAGCTCGGTCTTGTCGCCGATTTCTGAGACGATGTAGTTGGTGAAATAAGCGCGATGTGAATCGTTGGCCTTGTTTAACGAGCGGTCGGCGTACTGCCAATTCGGGTCTTTCTGCAGGGTCGAGTGGATACGGTCGCCAAACGACCACCCTAGGCGTATGCGATACCACGCCCGATAGAGCGGTACCTCACGCAGCAGGAAACGCATCGCGTCCGGGATTGGCTTGCGAAATTGCTCATTGGGAGCCACCCAATGGGCTGAGCGCTGGAAGATCGTGAGCGACTTGACGATATGCTGAATCTCGGGACCAGTCTGCATGGCGCTGGCACCGTTGCCGATCATCGCCACGCGCTTGCCAGTGAGGTCCACGTTGTCGGGCCACTCGGCGGTGTGAAAGCGCGGCCCCTTGAAGCTCTCCAGCCCTTTAATGTCAGGCATCTTGATCGGATTGAAGATCCCGACAGCACTAATGAGAATGTTGGATTGCAGAGTCTCCTGCGAGCCATCGGCACACTGAACGCCAACCTTCCACTGTTGGGCGGCGTTGTCGTAGTCAGCAGTTTTGACCTCGGTCTCGAAACGGATGTGCGGTCGCAGGTTGAACTTCTCGGCAACGTGCTCCAGATACGCGTGGAGTTCGTCGCGCAGCGCGAAATACATCGTCCAGTCGTAGGGAGCGAAGGTATACGAGTAAAGATGGTTGGGGGTATCGACGCCAGCGCCAGGATAGCGGTTGTCGCGCCAGATGCCGCCTAACGTCGTGCTCTTTTCCAGAATGGTGAAGGGAACGCCCGCCTGCTGGAGCTTGATCGCTGCACATAAGCCCGAGACGCCAGCGCCGATAATCAGGACCTTGAAACCATCTGGTACCGGCAGTTTCTCCACGACTTCGTGCTCAGCCAAAGGAAGATCGGCTGCGATAATCGGGTCGTATTCAGTGGGGACCTCTTCTGCCACAGCCCAAGCTAACATCTTGCGGCGCAGTTCCACCGACGGTTCAGGAAGTGCGACTGGCCGACCGGCTCGCCAAGCCAAGATCGCCTCAAGTGCCGCTTGGCGGACCTTGGTCTGAAGGGTCTCCGGCAATCCACCGGTATCGTTGTCGTTCATGCCTCGGGCACGCGCAATCTGATAGGGATCTTCCAACCAGTGCAGTTCCCCGGTCAGCTGCACCAACACCATCAGCAAGGTTGGGATATTGGCGGTAGCAATCGCTTCAGCGAAGCGTTGCGCTTCACCTTGGCCATTCATCGTCTGTTGCTCTTGCATAGTCTTCCTCCCGATGTCACGAATACCGCTGACATAAAATGAGAGGGCACGCTATCTCAGGCTGAAGATACGGTCAATGATTCCCACCCGAGAAAATGCCTCTCGTAAACTTCGCTTTTTTCCATAAGACAGCCATCAATTCCTTACTTACGGAGGTACGCCTGCTGACTTTCCGTCAAAGCACCCTCCGGCCGATGAAAGGAACATCACTATCACCGACGCATGATCGGTGATTTTTATTTTTCATGCTTTTGCAGAAAGCGCTTGCTATTTTTCTTTTCCGTATTAAGATAGTAATTAGTTACTTACTTTTATGGAGTGCTCATGGAGTCCCATGCCAAACACCTGCCTGCTGACGAACGCCGCGCCGTGACGGTAGAAGCCGTAGTCGAGCTGGCAGGCGCACAAAATCCGAGCGAGATCACGACGGCTGCGATCGCAAAGCACATGAAACTGACGCAAGGTGCGCTGTTTCGCCATTTCCCAACCAAAGACGCTATTTGGCAGGCCGTCATGGAGTGGGTGTCCGAGCGACTCCTCACCCGTATCGATCGTGCAGCACGGGGAATCGCATCGCCCGTGGCAGCGATGGAGGCGATGTT
>SYOC01000429.1 GCA_005804965.1 Pseudomonadota bacterium | reverse complement strand
GCCGATCATGACCTGCGCCACGGGAATCTCTTTAGCCAGATAGTACGGCAGCACCATGCGCGAGTACGCTGGCTCGTCTGAGACTAAAGTGACCGACGACGCTTGGTCGAGTGCGCGAATGGCCTCAATGGCCGCTGTGCCTGCTGGTCCACCGCCGATGATAACGTGTCGTGGCATAGATACTCCGCTTTTGAAACGAAATATTGAAGTGTGAGTCTCCTCTCCCACCAGGAGAGAGGGACGGGTGAAGGGCTGAACGACCCTTACGCCAACCCCAGTTCCTTCAGTTTCTCCTCGGTGATTTTGCCGTCAGTATCCCAGCCCCGGAGCTGGTAATACTCAGGCAGCATCTCACCGAGGCGGTTGACCTGACCTTTGGCTGGCCCGGAAGGGATCGGTTCTGCAAGAATGCGGTTTGGCAACGTGTCTTCTTTGCCCGTCATGCCGGAGCGTTCGTTCCACAGCCGCTCCAAGTTCCAGATGCGTTCGCCAATCTTCATGAGATCTTCGATGGTATAAGTCACGCCAGTCGCCGCCGAAAGCTGGGGCAAAATCTCTTCCAACCCGATGCCGAAGGTCAGAAACTGACAGAGTCCAGTGGCGTCGACTGTCGCCGTCGCGTCTTGAAAGACTTTGGTGAGTTCGGCTTTGCCTTCCGTGGCACGCGGGTCCATTTGTCGTGGCAAGCCGAGAATTTCCGCTGCGACCGTGTACGCCTTGAGATGACACGCCCCACGGTTCGAGGTCGCATAGCCTAGACCCATACCTTGAATGGCGCGGGCTTCATAAGCGGCAAACTCCTGGCCACGCACCCCCATGAACAGTTCCGGTCGGCCAAATTTTTCGGTCATGCGCTTCGAGCCTTCGGCCAGCTCCGTGCCGAAGCCTTCGCGATACGCGACCTTTTCGGCCATAGCGATCAGCGCTTCCCCACTGCCGAAGTTGAGGGGTATCCCGGCTTCTGCGAGCGGCACGGCGCCTTTTTCGTACAACTCCATCGCTGCCGCGACTGTTGCGCCGAAGCTGATAGCATCCATGCCAAGTTCGTTGCAGAGCCAGTTCGCCTTGATAAGAGCATCAAGGTCACCCACGCCGCATTCCGAACCCATGGCCCACGCAGCCTCGTATTCTGGACCTTCGCCAGCAATGTTCCAGTTGTGCGGATGCGTGGTCACAGCGTATTTCCCAGCAGCGTCGCCCGGCAACGTGGCCACACGACCGCAAGCAATGGTGCAGGAGAAGCAGGCTTTGTTGGACACCAGCCGGGTATCAGTCAGCGTCTCGCCGCTGATTGCTTCTGCGTGCTCGAAGACCGTCTCCTGATGGTTGCGCGTGGGTAACGCGCCATGTTCATTGATGACATTGACGAGCACTTCGGTGCCGTAGATCGGCAGACCTTGTGACGTGACGGGAGATTCACGCAGTTTGATCTTCATCGCCCACTGGGCTTCCATGTAGGTTTTGGGGTCGGCCAGGCGCACGCCGCCAGTGCCGCGCACCACTACCGCTTTGAGATTTTTGGAGCCCATGACCGCACCGACCCCGGAACGACCGGCAGCACGATGCAAGTCATTCATGATGCAAGCGAAGCGCACCAGTTTTTCGCCGGCAGGGCCGATGCTGGCGATGATGGCATCCGGCACGCCGACTTCCGTTTTGAGCTGTTCTTCGGTCTCCCAGACCGTTTTACCCCAGAGATGGCCAGCGTCGCGAATCTCGACTTGATCGTTGTAGATCCACAGATAGCAGGGCGACGAAGCCCGTCCTTCGAGGATAAGCATGTCGTAGCCAGCAGCTTTGAGCTCCGGTCCCCAGGTACCGCCGGAATTGGATGTCGTAATGGCGTTGGTGAGCGGGCCTTTGGTAATGACCATGTAGCGCGAGCCGCACGAGGCATTGGTGCCAGTGAGCGGGCCGGTGACGATCATCATCTTATTGTCCGGGCTGAACGGATTGATGGTGGGATCGACCTCGGCGAGCAGATAACGTGCGCCGAGACCACGACCACCGATGTACTCATGCGCCCACTCTTCGCGTAGCGGCTCTTTCATAATCTGTCGGGTGGTGAGGTTGATGCGTAGTGCCGTGCCAGTCCAACCGTACATCATTAGTGGCCTCCTTCCTGCATGGTGTGAAACCGTTCATCGACGCGCTGCGCCCACGAAGTGAGCCAGTCGGGTTGCTCCATCTCTACGTATTCGATGGCGTCTGTGGGGCATGCTTTGACGCAAGCCGGGTCACCGCCGCACAGATCACACTTGACGGCTTTATGGGTGTCTGGGTTGTAGAAGACTGTGCCGTAGGGGCAAGCAATCGTACAGACAGCGCAGCCGACACAGACATTGTCCATGATGACTTTGGCACCGGTGGCGGGGTCGAGCGCGATAGCATTCACCGGACACGCGGTCATGCACCAAGCTTCGCTGCACTGGAAGCAGGTGTAGGGTGCATAACTGGCCTGTTCGTCGAAGACGTAGACACGGATGAGCGAGCGCGACGGCTGGAAAGTGCCAGTCTGGACGAATGAGCACGCCAGTTCGCATTGAAGACAGCTCGTGCACTTGTCGGGGATAATCCGCAGTTGTTTCATGCGTCTCATCCTTTCTTCTGGTGAGATTTGCGACAGGCGCTAGGCTACTGCCAGCAGGCGAAGGTGTCAACTTCGGGTTTTCTTGACAGCGGTGCGGCTGGTGGTCTATGGGTCAAACAGCCAGCAGGAAAATAAAGGGGGAAACTCACATGGCCTACGATGTCCTGATTCGCAATGGCACTATCGTGGATGGCACCGGCACGGCGCGTTATCACGCGGATGTTGCCGTGCAGAACGGTCAGATTGTCGATATCGGTACCATCCGTGACAGCGCCGCACGCACCATCGACGCCTCCGGCTTGATGGTGGCACCGGGGTTCATTGATCCCCACACGCATTACGACGCGCAGATTGACTGGGACCCGTTGGTGAGCTGCTCGTCGTGGCACGGCATCACCAGCGTAGTGATGGGCAACTGTGGCGTGGGGCTTGCTCCTTGTCGGCAAGAGCAGCAAGAGGCGTTGACGTGGGACTTGGTGAATGTCGAAGGCATGTCCTTCAACGTGCTGTCCAAAGGCGTACTGTGGGAGTGGGAAAGTTTTCCCGAGTTTATGGCGGCCAAGCGCAAAGGCTTGGGGATCAACCTTGGCTTCCTGATGCCGTTGTCGCCATTTCGTTCCTATGTAATGGGTGAGGCGGCGCAAGAGCGTGCCGCGACTTCTGAGGAGACCGAGCGTATCGCTGGGTTGATGCGTGAGAGTATGCAGGCTGGTGCCTTGGGATTCTCGACCACTGTGGCTACGCAGCATGTCGGCTTTCGTGGGCGTCCGCTGGCGTGTCGGCTGGCCGACCGCAACGAACTGCGTGCCTATGCCCACGTGTTGCGCGAGGTTGGTTATGGTTCCATTGAAGTGAACCTGGGCGGCGCGGGCTCTTCCATCCTGCCAGCAGGCTCGAACGAACTTATCGACTTCTTGTTGACGGAAAGTCAGCGACCAGTCACATGGCTGTCTGTGCAAACGCGCAGCGACCAGCCTACTGCCCATCTAGATCTGTTGGAGAACACCGACACGCTGATTCGCCGTGGCGGCATTCCCCAGGCGAGCTGCCAGCCGACCGAGATCCAATTCAATCTGCGCAATCCGTTTATCTTCGGTCCTTATGAAGTCTGCCACCAACTCTTCAACCGTTCCGTCAGCGAGCAGACGCAAATCTATGCCGACCCCGTGTTCCGCGCCGCTTTCCAGGACGCCTACACGCGCTCGCCTAAAGCTTTTAGTGGACAATGGGATCGCACCGAAGTCTGCAAAGTGCAAAATCCTGCCCATCAAGCTTGGGTAGGGCAAAGCATTACGGCCATCGGTAAAAGCCTGAACAAAGCTCCGCTCGATGCGTTCCTTGATTTGGCGATAGCCGACGGGCTGGGGACCGAGTTTACCCTAGCGATGTTGAATTTCGAGCCAGCGCTGTTGCGCGAAGTGATTACCGACCCGCGGGTGCTGATTGGTCTGTCCGACGGCGGCGCACACGTGGATATGCTGTGCAACACTGGCTATCCGACCTACCTGCTGGGGACCTGGGTGCGCGAACGGCAAGTCATGAGTTGGGAGCGTGCGGTGCAGCGCGTCACCTCCGAGCCAGCGCGTGTCTTCGGGTTGCATGATCGGGGTGTCATCGCCAAAGGCAAAGCTGCGGACCTCGTGATCTTCGACCCGCAAACCGTAGGAGCCGGTGAGAAAGAGATGCTCCACGACTTGCCGGGTGGAGAAAGACGATTCGTACAACAAGCAAAAGGCATTCACTGCGTCATGGTAAATGGCACCGTGCTGTTCGCTGACGGTACGCACTCCGGCGCATTACCAGGGCAAGTGCTACAGGCGGGGAGGGGATAGTCGATATCTTTCTGCACCGAGCGATGTAGCGTCGGCTCCGACGTGAGGTGCTGAGTGTTTCTAGCTTCATTCCTTCTGGAGAGATCTAGAGACCGAAAGGTGGCGTAGGCAAAAGAACCGCTCCAAGTCTTCTTGGCCGAGACGGAGCTGGTAAAAATTATTACGATCTACGAACCTGACCCAAGCGAATGGATCAATTACTCGCAACGGAGATAGCGATGTTTATGTATTCAGTCTGTCACTCTCACGAGAGCTGAGACGAGCTGGTAGAGGAAATCTCTCAGATTGACGGAAAATGCGTGCTGGTCGATCGGATTCCGGCTACGCTCTGTGTCCGCTGCGGCGAAGAGACCTTCAGGCGCGAGACCACCGAAAAGGTGTGGCTTTTGGTCCATGGTCAAGCAAAGCCAGCCAAGTCCATTCCGTTGGAGGTCTTTGAGTTTGTCTAGGCTGAAGACAAGCGATCAAGTTTTCCGGCCTGCGGCTAACACCGTGCCCATTTCAAGAAAGAGCACACGTTTCGCAGCTTGACTTTTGCCGTTTGCTGTCGTTGGATAGTCCACATGTCGCGCCTTCCGCTTGTTGTCGCACTCTTACTCGCACTCTTTTGCCCATCCCGGGGACACACCATTGAAACTGCCCCGCCCATTAGTGACCGGGAAGTTATTGAGCGACTGACCCGTTTGGAAGAAGGTGTGAAAGCATTACGAGAAGGACAAGACTCGTTGCGGCAAGGGCAAGACTCGCTACGGCAAGGGCAAGAGTTGTTACGGCAAGGGATGAATGCGCAAATGCAGCAACTGCGCACCGACATGAACATGCAGATCCAACAACTACGCACCGACATGAACGCGCAATTCTCTTACGTTTTTCAACTCATGCTCGGGATGCTGGGAGCCTTTGCCGCTATTGTGACGGCGACGATCAGCTTTGCCTTGTGGGACCGCCGCACGATGATTCGCCCGTTTGAGAGCAAAGTGAAAGCCATTGAAGAAGAAATGGCTCAGGACCGAAAACGGTTCCATGCCTTACTTGAAGCCCTGCGTTCACTCAGCGTTCATGATCGCCGGCTCGCCGACCTGTTGAAACAATTCGATTTGCTATGACCATCCGAGCTTGAGTGCAGTTCATGGCGAGGCTACCAGCTCACAAGGCCTCCACTATCCCTAGGCGTCTCGCTTGCGAAGAGGCAAAGCGATTGTTTGGATCAAGCCGTTGTTTGATGGCCAAAAATTCTGGCAAGCGTGGATACATGGCAGCAAACGCTTCGTCTGTGGTCATGGCATCCTTGGCCATATATAGCCGCCCGCCATGCTTGAGTAGGACGGCATCCAGTTCCCCGAGCAGTCGTCGCAGGTCGGGGCCGGTATAGGGAAAATCTAATGCGAGGGTATAGCCCGGTGAGAGAAACGAGAGTAGCCCCTGGCTGGCGGGACCGCTGCGTTTCAGCACCGCGAGAAAAGACGCCTGTTTCTCACGGCTGACTTTCTCCAGCACGGTGACGAGTCCGTCGGACGCGGTTTCTGAAGGAAAGAAGGCTTGATATTGGACAAATCCACGCCGTCCATAGATCCGGTTCCAATGCAGTATGTGATCCAGCGGATAGAAGAAGGTCTCGTAATCGATAACTGCCAATCCTTGATGATGACGGGTGTAGTAGAGCGTGTTGAATGCCTTCGTACTCCAAGAATTCAGGACGAGTTTCGGGAGGTAGAACGGTACCGACAGTTGCCGACGTTGCGGCAGTGCGAGCGGGTGGGCGACGAGTGGTTGAGGCAGACTCTGGGTGCTCGCCTCATTCCCGAGCATCACCACTCCACGCCCAAGCGAGGCTGCCGACGCAAGACAGTCGATCCACGCGACTGCATACTCGTATTCATGGTCAGCCGCGAAACTGGCCAGGGTTTCGTCCAGGTTCTTGGTTTTACGATAATCCACGTGGACATACGCGCTGGCAACGCGTTTGAGTTGGAGACGGGCACTGACGATGATGCCAGTGAGTCCCATGCCGCCGAGTGTTGCCGCGAAGACCTCAGCATTGTGTTGTGGTGAGCAGGTCAGTAGCTCGCCCGACGCGGTGAGAAGTGTGAAGTCGAGCAGGAAGTTCCCGAGCGAGCCAGTGATGTGATGGTTCTTTCCGTGTACGTCGGCAGCGATGGCTCCACCGACCGTGACATATTTGGTGCCGGGAGTGGTCGGCAGGAACCAGCCACGGGGCAGGAGATGCTGAATAATGGTGGCGAAGGACACTCCCGCTTCACACTCCAAGATGCCGCTATGTTCGTCGAAGGAGAGGAAGCGATCCAGCCGCGTTTGTACAATCACGCCGCGTTGGCGATTGAGAGCTGAGTCGCCGTAGGCGCGACCGAGTCCTCGCGCAATATAATTCGGCTGCGTTCCGCGCATGACGGCGTCAGTGAGAGCCGCGAGCGTTGCCGGGCGAACGCTGTAGCAACGCTCGACCGGGTAATTCCCCCAACCGCTGAGTAGCTCTTCGCGCACTTCCATCGTCTGTTCTTTTCCCGGGGAATTGTTGCTCTTGGAATCACCGCACGCCAGTCGCTAACATGACGAGCAGTAACACCGCTGCACCGATCAGCAGGCTGGCCGGATCTTTGGTGGCAAAGACCACTGGATCTTCCGAGAGTTGGCGACGCTTCGCCAAGAGCCACACTCGACCCACCCAGTAGTACAACAGGGGGCAGATGAGCCACAACAGCCAATGCTGGGGATACAGCAGTTGTGTTGCCTCATTGTTGATGTAGAGGGCAAACACCAGGACCGCGAGATAGCCGCTTGTTAAGCCTGAAGTCTCCACAAAGCTCAAGTCTTCCACTTGATAGCCGCGCCCTGCGAGCATCTCTTTTCCTTCCGCATCTAAGCGAGATAATTCTGCGTACCGTTTGGCTGCAGCAATGGATACGAAGAAAAATACCGAGAAGGCCATCAGCCACTCTGAGACCGGTACGGCAGTCGCCACGCCACCGGCGACCAGACGAAGGGTGTACAGTCCAGCAAGGACAAGTGTATCGACGAGCACAAGCCGTTTGAGCCAATAAGAATAGGCCGTGGTCAAAGCGAGATAGAGCATCAACACGACAAAGAACTGCCACGGCAAAAAGAGGACAGCCAAGGTCAAACCCACGAGCACGAGGCTCAGTGTGAGCGGTGGCCCCGCTGGCAGCGGCAAGGTTCCGGCAGCGAACGGTCGAGAGCGTTTCTGCGGGTGAAGACGGTCTACTTCTACGTCATGCAAGTCATTCACGACATAGACGGCGGACGCACAGAGGCTAAAGGCAAGGAAAGCGATAAGGCCGGAAAGCAGCTTGTCGAAGTGCGCGACTTCATGGGCAAGAAGCAATGGGGCGAAGAGCAGTAGGTTTTTGACCCACTGCCGCACGCGCAGCTCTTGAAACAGCGCGGCGGCTGGGATGTCATGACGTGACACAGGAAGGTGCCTAGCTCTTCACTTCTTGCCCATCTCTGAGTAGCTTACTGCCAAGCCTTCGCTGGGGTCCATCTGGATGCCGTAGTTAGGAATCGGGTAGCGCAGTCCAGCTTTGGAGAGCATTTCCAAACCTTCGATGACTTTGGGAAGGAGTTGCGGGCGCAGTGCCATGAGCATCTCGTCGTCGGCCACACCACCATAGCGACGCTCAGCATAGCAGGGAATCGACAGCGACGGCTCGCCGCTCGCTAAGGCACAGCCCCAGGAATCGGAACAAGCACTCTCACCGACCACACCGAATTGATACCGCCGATAACCTTTCCATTGCAGGCCGTTGATGAACAGAATCATTTGCCCCGGCGTGCCGTAGATCAACGCGATGTCCGGCGGATCGAGCCGGTTGGAGGACAACGGCGACACGGCCATCGCGTGATATTTGCCGGGAGCAACTCGCGTCATGGCCGCTTGATGTTTGGCAGCTTCTTCTTTGTCCTTGAACCATACCCCTGCCATCCGGCTGCCATCGAGCGTATCCGGCGGTACTTCTTTCAAGCCAATGACCGCGCCACAATTGCCAGGCATCAAATTGTTGATCGTGACGCCCACCGTCCAGCCAACCTGCCTTGCCTGGGTGACGATCTGACAGGTCGTGTGGTGTTTCCTGGGGCGGCGAATTTTGGGGATCGCTTCCATCTCTTCGACAGTTTCGAACAGTTTCATACCTATTGGGAGCGTGCGTAGCCGCAGTAAATTCTGCAGCTTATCGCTCACGTCTTTCCAATCGACGTGCTCTTGGGTCGCGGTTGTGTCTGCCATGAGAGTGTCCTCCTCTGACCCGCTTCCCTAGCAGATTTGACCGTAAAACGCCACAAAAAAGAATAGAGAAGGCAGAATTCAGGAGTCAGAACCGGTAAAAGAAGAGAGGATGGACTTACCGACGCAGAAGGAGTTGTTTTGTTCTCATTCTGGCTTCTGTCTTCTGACTTCTGGATTCCTTGACAGAGAGCGGCTAGGATGCGCTCGCCGTTGGGCAACCAGCGGTCAATTCCTGAATCAAAGAAGGAGGATATCTGCTATGGAATCGCTTCGTGGCAAGGTGGCGATTGTTGGCGCTGCTGATACCGAAGTTGGCGTGGTGCCGCACCTCAGTGCGACCCAACTCTACGTGAAAGGGGCCAAGCTCGCGCTCGAAGACGCTGGCATTACCAAAGATGATATTGACGGGCTTATCACCTGTGCGTCGTGGGTCGAGCCGTACATGTACCACGCCGAGATGATCGCCGAGTACATGCAGATTTTTCCCCGTTATTGTCTGAACGTGGCCACCGGCGGCGGGACGACGCTGGCCATCATGCATCACGCCGCCTCGGCTATTGCGACCGGTGTGTGCAATACCGTGCTGATTACGATGGCGGACAATATGTTGTCCGGCCTCTCACGTGACCGTGCGATTGAAGCCATGTCCACCGCCGGTCATGCGCAATTCGAGCGCCCCTACGGGCCGCCGATTCCCGGCTTCTACGCTTTGCTGGCGCAGGCGCATATGCACAAGTACGGCACGACTAGTGAGCAGTTGGCGGCCGTGGCTGTAGCGTGCCGCAAGCATGCTTCACTCAATCCTGCGGCGCAGATGCGTCAGCCGATCACCATTGACGATGTGTTGAATTCCAAGCTGATCGCCCAGCCGCTGCATTTGCTCGACTGTTCGTTGGTGTCCGACGGTGGTGCCGCGATTATCATGACCTCGGCGGAACGTGCGAAAGATTTCAAGAAAAAGCCGGTGTACATGCTGGGCGTGGGCGAGGGACACTCGCACGAACACGTGAGCCAAGCGCAGAGTTTGACCACTTCGGCAGCCAAAGAAGCCGGAGAACGTGCCTATGCGATGGCCGGTCTTGGTCCCAAAGATATCGACGTTGCCGAGCTGTACGATTGCTTTACGCCGGTGGTCATTATCGAACTGGAAGACCTCGGGTTCTGCCCGAAAGGTGAGGGCGGACGTTTCGTGGAGGGCGGGCGCATTGAGCTGGGCGGTGAGTTGCCGATCAACACTCATGGCGGCTTGATGTCGCATTGCCATCCTGGCCATCCCGGGTCGCTTTTCTCTATTACTGAAGCCGTTCGGCAATTGCGCGACGAATGCGGCCCACGACAGGTAGCAGATGCCGAGATCGCTTTCGTACACGGCCAAGGCGGCATCATGTCGACGCACTGCTCAATGATTTTAGGAAAGGAGGCCAACTAATGGCGGCGCTCAGTCCAAAACCGATTCCTGTTCCCACTCGTGAAACCAAGCCCTATTGGGATGCGTGTAAGAAGCACGAGTTGCATATTCAACAGTGCGCAGACTGCGGCCATCATCAATTCTACCCGCGCCTCTACTGCACGAAATGTATGAGCGACAAAGTCGAGTGGGTGAAATCCTTGGGGCGAGCGACGGTCTTGTCCCATACCACCGTCTACCGTCCCGTCACACAAGCCTTCGCTGCCGACGTGCCCTACGTCGTCGCTATGGTCACACTGGCCGAAGGTCCGCAGATGATGACCAACATCGTCGGCTGTGACCCAGAGAAGGTCCATATCGGCATGGCCGTGCAGGTGACGTTTGACGATTGGACGGAAGAGATTTCTGTGCCCAAGTTCAAGCCGGTGTAGACACAGGATGCTGAAGGGGCGTACGGACGCACGCCTCTCGGAACTTTGATCGTCTAAAAAACGGCAACTGTAAGTTGAGTTTTTACGACGTTTGTAGGAGGCCATACCGATATGGCAAAGACACCGAAAAAGCTGGTGCAAGAAGTCGTAGGAGGAGAACCTTACGAATACTATCCACTTGGAAAGTACATAGTTGCTGCGCCGGGGATTTGTGGTGGGCGACCAACCTTCAAGTACACGCGAGTGGAAGTGCAGGTGGTGCTGGACTTGATAGCGTCAGGGGAGTCCCTGGAACAGCTGGTCGAGAACTTTCAAGGGCGAGTGCCGCTCAAGGCTATTGAAGAAACTTTGCGACTTGCCGCTTCACTATTAAAGCGCGAGGCTGAGGCCGCAGCAGCGTGATTGTCCTGGACGAAAATCTACAAGTGCTGCGCTTGGGTAATCCTATTGCAACTTGGTATCCCGGGCGTGTGTGTTACATCACCGACTTGGGTCCCGGGTCGATCATTAAAGACGAGGCAATTCCTACTTACCTGCGCCAAGTCAAAGGAGCGACATTCGTAACGACAAACGTTGAGGACTTCTGGCGAAGAGCCCCGGCAGACTCGCGATATTGTCTCTTGTGCTTGTCTTTGCCTAATGAGCGGTTGAGAGAAATCCCTGATTTGCTGCGTCAGCTTTTTCGACTCCTTGAGTTGAAGACGAAAGCAGTTCGTCTCGGAAAGGTCGTGCGGGTGACTCGCGGACATATTCAATACTATACTGCGCATGACCACCGTCCTCGGGTGCCCATACGGACAAGTGAGAAGAGCTGAGCCGTCCGTTGTATTGTTCTCCTCCTTTCTCCTCCTACTCTTGCCAAACCGCCGACAACCCGGACACTCAAGCAGGTGGACACGATCTTTTATGACGGGCGGTGTGGGCTATGTCATCGCACGGTGCGCTTTCTTCTTGCTCGGGACCGTGATGGCAAACGGTTTCGCTTTGCCGCACTCGACAGCCAGACATTTCGCGCGGCGTTTGCCGAACAAGAACGGCAAGAGTTTCCCGACAGTCTTATCGTACTGACCGGTGATGGGGTCGTGCTGACACGCTCGACTGCCACTGTGTATCTTCTGCGTCGCCTCGGCGGAGGATGGTGCGCTCTGGGCACGTTGCTCTCTTGGGTACCTCTACGAGTGCGGAACGTGTTGTACGACAGCATCGCTCGGAGACGCCATCGACTGTTCGCGCCTCCAGCCGAGACGTGCCCACTCTTACCTCCTGAACTACGGGTGCGGTTTCTCGATTAGTGGCTTCCCCTCCTTGCCAAAGTCTTTTTTCCCTGGACACTAAAGCGCCAGGAGGTTTCTCGTAATGACAACACCCCAGGAACGCACGATTATGGCCGGGGACTACCAGGTGCGTGTTTTCGAGGCGGGTGCAGGTGAGCCGCTGTTGTTTCTCCATAGCGCAGGAGGCCCTGGGCTGTGGACGGAAGGCATCGACCGCCTCGCGCAACATTTTCATGTCTTCTTGCCCGATCATCCCGGGTTTGGTCCTTCGCCGCTACCGGATTGGCTGACGGGGATGGATGACATGGTCTTTCATTATGTCGAGGTGCTGGAAGCGCTCGGTTTGCAAGGCGCGGTACGTGTAGCAGGTACCTCATTCGGTGGGTGGATCGCCGCTGAGTTGGCCGTTTTTCATCCCGAACGTGTGAAAAAGTTAGTGTTGATTGATGCGGCGGGGTTGCGCATCCCTGAAGTGCCGATGCCGGACATCTTCCGCCTGCCGCCACAAGATATTTTGCCGCTGGTGTTTCACGATCTGTCGAAAGCTGTTGCCGTGATGCCGAAAGATTTTGGCATCGACACGATGGTGCAGATGTTTCACGACCGGAGTGCGCTGGCGCGTTTGTCGTGGAATCCGTATCTGCATGATCCCAAGCTGCGTCGTCGTCTTCACCATGCCGCACATATCCCGACGTTGATCGTCTGGGGCCAGCAGGACCGCTTGATTCCGCCGGTGTACGCTGCTGAGTACCAACGTCTGCTGCCCTTGTCGCGCATCAGCTATATCGACCAATGCGGGCATGACCCAACCATCGAACAGCCCGAGGCGTTTGCCCAGGCCGTCGTCGAGTTTCTTCGCTAAAGGAGTGGCTATGCAGTCCTATTTTTTTCACTTGATGCCGTGGTCCGACTATCCCGATGATTTCGACGAGAAATATGAGTCCTCGTGGGTCACGTTTCCGAACTCGTTCTACGACCCGGTCAAAGGCGCGGAGCTGTACAATCGGTATCTCGACGAACTCGAATATGCCGATACCCTGGGCTACGACGGGATTTGCGTGAACGAGCATCACCAGAATGCCTACGGCTTGATGCCATCGCCGAACATTATCGCTGGCATGCTGGCGCGGCGTACCAAGAACGCCAAGATTGCCATCCTCGGCAACGGTTTGCCGCTGCGTTCGAACCCGCTGCGTATCGCCGAAGAAATGGCCATGCTCGATGTGGTTACACGCGGGCGCGTGATCTCGGGTTTCGTGCGTGGCATCGGCTGTGAATATTTCTCGCTAGATCTGGACCCGACCTTCTCGCGCGATATCTTTCTTGAAGCCCACGACTTGATCGTGCGCGCCTGGACCGAACCTGGGCCATTCGAGCACTTAGGCAAGCATTTTCAGTATCGCTACGTTAACGTGTGGCCGCGCCCGTTCACCAAGCCACACCCGCCAATTTGGATGCCGTCGGCGGGAAGTTCCGAAACTATCGAGTTTGCCGCAGAACACAAATATCCCTACGTGTCGGTGTTCACGCCCATTGCCAACGTGAAGCGGTTGCTGAGTTCGTATCGCACGATAGCGCGAGAGAAATTCGGCTATGAACCCGGCCCGGCGCAGCTTGGCTATGCACCGGGCATGTACGTGTCTGACGACGACCAACGTGCGCAAGACGAAGCTGCCGAGCACGGACGTTTCTTCCTTAGCAAGGCGTTCAAAATTCCCCCGCATTTCCTCATTCCGCCAGGATATGTGACTGAGAATTCCTTACGTGGATTCCTTGCCGGGCGGTTCAGCGAAGGGGCACAGTTTCCCGAAGCGATTGCCGGATCGCCGAAGACCGTTCTGGAGCGTCTTATTGCTGACTACGATTTTCTCGATGGCTTTGGTTATATCGTAGTGGGGGCCTGCCCTGGGAACTCCACGCACGAACAGACCACGAAGCATATGACGTTATTCCAGACCGAGGTCATGCCGGCGTTGAAGAAATATCACGAACAAAAGACCGCTGGGCGGGCGGCGGCCTCGTGAAAAATTGTTGAAGGAAAAGGCGAGAGACCATTTGCTTCCCGCGTTGAACTACGCTAGTTAAGATAGGCAAATAACACACCCCCTAACCATTGGTTGGGCAAAGAAAGGAAGGGAGGATATTTTATGCGAAGAGGTTTTGGGTTCTGGGCGCTGTGGGGGCTGGCCCTCATGGGTATGAGCGGCTGTGCTATGACACAGCGGCAACGGGACTGTGCTGTCCTTGGTGGGATGACGGGTGCCCTCATCGGTGGTGGTATCGGTGCAGGGGTAGGCCCGGAAATTGGCGATGGTGATGATGATGATGATCGGGTGCTCGGCATCGGTATTGGTGTCGCTGCAGGCGCACTCCTGGGTGGCTTAGTTGGGTACTCGTGGTGTGATGGAGAAGAAGCACCGCCACCGCCGCCGCCGCCTGCTCCGCGTGCTGAAGCCCCGCCGCCGCCGCCTGCTCCGCGAGTCGCAGAATCGAAAAAGATCGTGCTGCGCGGGATTAACTTCGACTTCAATAAGTCGAACATCAAGAAAGAATTCGCGCCGGTGTTAGATGAGGCCGCGCAAATCATGAAAGACAACCCGAACGTGCAAGTGACGATCGAAGGGCATACTGATTCGATCGGTTCGGATGGATACAACCTAAGGCTGTCCGAGCGCCGGGCAAAAGCCGTGAAGATGTATCTTGTCGCACGTGGCGTCGAAGGCAGCCGCCTCGACACGCTGGGCAAGGGTGAGTCCGAGCCAGTTGCTGACAACAGCAAAGATGGCAAAGACAATCCTGAAGGCCGGGCCATGAATCGCCGCGCCGAACTCAAAGCCCGCTAGAGCGGCTTTCATTTGGGTTTACCCCATGTGGGACCCTCACCCTTTCCCTCTCCCTACCAGGGAGAGGGCAGGACGAGCGTAGCGAGGACGGGTGAGGGTAAATGCAATCGCAACCCGCCATAGTGCTTCGTTCTCGGATAGATGACAGCCCTCGACATCTCCTAAGCTAACTACGAGGCGCGGTTTCTTGGGGCAGCTACAAGCTGCCCCTTTTTTGTGCTCGTTTCTTCGCCTTTTATCTCCGCTCTTTATCCTCGCAATTCTGGCCTGACATCTATAGAACACCTCTACTCCTTTGGGGCGCGAGTCTACCAGCGCTTGCCAAGCTGATCCACATCGTGAATAACGACGAGAACTAAGGAGGACACTATTATGGCTTTTCTGTCGATGAGTGACGCAGATTTTTGGAACCGTACGCCGAAGGAATTGGAACACATCGTCCAGGGCGGACTCACCGGGCTTTCGTATTTTCTCTTGGGCGACCGGAAAGACAACCCGCCGACGGTGGTGGCATTACGGATGGGTCCGCACTGGGTGCTGCCCCGTCATGCCCATGACTGCCATCGTTTCGAGATTGTCGTGCAAGGCACGTTGGATGTGGGAGATCGGATACTCAAAATCGGAGACGTGATGGTGAGTGAACCCGGCATTGCCTATGGCCCGCATATCGCCGGACCAGAAGGCTGCACGACCTTCGAGATTTTCAGTAATCACAGAGCATCGTACGTGACGTTGTTGGAGACGGCGAACGGGCAGGTGGAGTGCGACATTGCCACCCCCGACGGGATGCAGAAGATGATGGACATCATGCGGGAAGCCGCGCGGAAAGCTGCGTAATGCTCCAAGGAGGAGAACCCCATGTCCGAACAATCGACACTCTATACCCGCCTCGGTGGCTACGATGCCATTGCCGCCGTGGCTAATGATTTACTGCCGCGTTTGATAGCGGATGCGCAACTCGGGCGCTTTTGGGCGCACCGTGGAACCGACGGCGTGCTGCGCGAGAAGCAGTTGTTGATCGACTTTCTCTGTTCCTGCGCCGGCGGCCCCATGTACTACCGAGGGCGAGATATGGCGACTGCGCATCGCGGGATGAAGATCGACACGAGCGATTGGACGCGGTTCTTGGGTCATCTCAACGCCACGCTCGACGCCTTCCAGGTGCCAGCAACCGAACGTGGCGAGGTGTTGGGGTTCATCGACAGTTTGAGGGCGGACATCGTCGAATAGTCGCCAAGGCTTGCGGCTCGGTGTCTCGGGAGATGCGTGCAATGGCCACTGGTCTCGACCCCAAAATCCAAAGCCTGCTCACCGGCGCGGCTGCTATCGGCCTGGGGGTGGTCGCGCCCTGTTATTTGGGGACGAATTGGCTTGCGACCGCTGCCATCGGTGTGGCTGGTGCCATCGGCGGAGTCGGCAGCAATCTGGTGTCGCAGTTTCTTGCCAAGGTCTTCGACCGACGCGAGACCGATCCGCGCCGCCCGGACCTCAACCACGATCTGCTCAAACTGCTCGGCAAGGCCATCACCCGCGAAATCGCCACGGTCGAACGCGAAGAAGGGCACACCCTCACGGCAGCGGAGCGTCGTTGTCTCGTGGTGTTCCTCGGCAAAGCCGGGGATGCTTTCGAGCGGCTCGTCCACAACAACACGCTGCCGCATATTGCCCCGCCCGACGTGCAGCAACTGCTGACCGAAGCCGCGCGCCCGCGTAGCCAATCCATGCCGTCGGTGGGCACGGTGGCGGAGTGGCAACAGATCGTGTACCAGCTCAACCGCGATTGTCAGGCTGGACTCGAAGACACCACCGAGACCTTGCTCGCCCAACGCCTGCATACCCGGCTGTGGCAGGCGCTGCACAGCGAACTGAAGCAAGACTTCGCTGGCGAGGGGCGCGCCTATGCCGCGCTGCATCTCGGTTTCATGGGCGATGTGCTGGCGACGCTGAACACGCTGGTGCGGCTGCCGCGCGAACAGAGCCAGCTCACGCAGGAATTGCTTGAAGAACTCCGTGCCCACAAAGCCCGCCAGGCCGACCCCAAAGAACGGGAGATCGTTGCCGCTCTCACGGCAGATGACCAGGAGCGTGTGGCCCCGCTGCTCGCGCGCCTCAAGGATTTGGGTATCAATTTCGAGGCCGGGATCGGGCGCGTGCTCGCCGAGCTGGTAAAAAACGAGCAGGCCGCTCGCCATCGACATCGTGTGGTGCTGGTTGTTCTGCTGGTGCTGGTGGTCGGCGGCGGTGGGGCAACCTGGCTGTTGAGGAGTGGCCAGAATGCGCAGCAAGCCACCGTCCAGCGGATCGAAGGCAAAGTGGGCGATCTTGCCGATGCCCTCCTCGCCCGCGTCTCGGCAAAAGACCAAGAGATCGGCGCACTCAAAGCTCAACTCGCCGCCGCCCTGCAACGTGCCGAACAAGCCGGGGTCGCAGGCGACACGACGGCCAGCGATGCCCTGGCGCAAATTCGCAAAGACGGCGACCCGAAAAAATTGGGCGCATTCTTGGACCGGCAACTGGCAAAACAGCAAACTGAAGTCGTCGATCTTTTACGCGAGCGTGCGGCCGTAGCCTACATCTCCGGCGAGATCGCTCGCGCCGAACAGTGCTTGCAACAGATTCTCGTCCTGCTGCCCAACGACCTCGACGCCATTAACCGCCTGGGATGGATCTACCAACTGCGCGGCGACCTCGACGGGGCCGAGCGGCAGTATCGCCGAGTGCTCGACCTCGCACCCGACGACCAAGCTGCCAAAGCCGCTATCTTGGGCAACCTGGGGCTCATTGCCCGGACGCGGGGGCAGCTCGACGAGGCCGAGCGCTTGCTCCGCGAGTCCTTGGCCATCAACCAGCAGTTGGGGCGCTTGGAGGGGCAAGCCATTCAGTTGGGCAACCTGGGGGTCATTGCCCGGACGCGGGGGCAGCTCGACGCCGCCGAGCGTTTGCACCGCGAAGCCTTGGCCATCGACCAGCAGTTGGGGCG
>SYOC01000428.1 GCA_005804965.1 Pseudomonadota bacterium | reverse complement strand
GTGCCCGCCCAGGCAAGACGGATTCGGGTGGCTTCGTGTACGGAACGATATGTTCGTCCGGTTGTTTCGTGCAAGCACTCAGCCCCGCCAACGCCATCGAGGCACCCATGAGTTGGAGAAACCCACGACGACTCAACGAGTCGAGCCAAACCGAGGCGTGCTGAGGAAATTCCTTCTCCAGCACCTCCTGAAATCCCTGCGTGTTCGCGAGTTCTTCCAGGCTGCGCCAGTATTGGGGGCCACGGCTGTCCGCTAAACGAGCACGGATAGCCGCGAGATCCAGCGGCGTGTTCAACGTTTGTGGTGTTGTCATCGGTGACAGATTGAGCAGTTCGTCATCTTGCTCTTATCGATGTGATATTCCTTGATGAGCGACTCTCCAAGCGCGAGTTGATCGCTCGGCGGCTGCCAGTCCATGCGGAAGACTTGTTCGCGGGGGCGAATAAATTGCTCGGGTTGGCGGTGACACTCCAGACACCACTGCATGTCGAGAGAGTGTTCTTTCCACATGAGCGGCATCTGGTCCACCTGCCCGTGGCAAGAAACGCATCCCACTCCTTTTTTGACGTGAATGCTGTGATTGAAGTACACAAAATCAGGCAGGTCATGAATCCGTAGCCATTCAATGGGCTTGTCGGTCCGCCAACTTTCTCGAATGGGTTCCAGAATGGGGGCTTCGGTCCAGATCTGCGAGTGGCACGTCATGCAGGTCTTTACGGAAGGGATGCCAGCAAATGCGGTCTGCTCCACCGAAACGTGGCAGTAGCGGCAGTCGATACCGAGTCCACTGACATGGTGCTTGTGACTAAAAGGCACAACTTGCTCTTTCGCTACGCCAACGTCGTTGACCCAGGGGGAACGAGCGATGACCATGACTAACGAGAGGAGTCCGCCTGCCAGGAGCGCACCGCCAACTATGCTCAACTTTGCGAGCGTGTTGGTGCTCCGACGAAATATCTGAGCCATCGAAACGCCTTCTTATAGTTTTATGAAAAGGACCAGCACACGATTGCGGACCTAGTATCTACAGAAAACTTTAGAGAAACGCTAGAGCCATTCCTGACCTCGCATGCCGTCCGTACCGTCGCCATGATCTGTTGTGCGTGACCTCTCATCGTTCCTCGCCACTGACTTCTCACGATATCCCCACGATTTGTGGGATTTTTCCGCATAAGGAACCACAGCATATGCACCCATCCCGATTAGGGGCGGTGAGATTACGTAGAAGGAGAAATCATGCTGCGTTCTCTTTCTACTTAGCGTGGCTACTACACGATCAGAGAAATCCTTGCCCTCAGGGAAGAGCGACCTCCCGCTGCCCGGCGGACTATAGCAAGACCGCAATGCAGGTCTACTTCCCCTCTCCCGTCTACCGCGCGGCACCATAGAGAAAAAATGCGCGGCTGGCAAATCGGAAGTTCGGAGAGGCAGGGCAGTTCCCACAGAGGGGGGACGCGTTAGAACTCATCATCTTCATCCGCTTGCGGGATCTCGTACGCTACCAACTCTTGCCACAACGCGAACACGGCAGGATCAGCCTTCATTGCCCGTAAGCGCCCACTCACAGGACCGGGGTCGCGCTTCAGTTCAGGGAACGTCAACAACAAGAGAATGAGATCGCGCCAGTCTGTGCCAGACTTCGGTCGGCCACGGCGTTGATGATACGCAATCACCTTGCTGACGATCAATTCGACCGGAGCCATCACCAACACTCCAGCAATCCGACGTGTTGCCGGCAGCGCCTCCACCAGTCGGATGTCCACTAAATGGCGATTGCCGGCCTTGCGCACTTGAAAGACTCGATACCCACGCCCTTCACCGATACGCCGCACTCTCGCCGCAATGTGAAACTGTTGACTCAAGAGGACTCGCAGCTCTTCCGCGCACGCTTCGGCGCGTGTCGAGAGGAGATCAATGTCCTGCGTCATGCGTGGCTCATCGACATAGGCGTTCACAGCCTGAGCGCCGAATATCACTACGTCGTTTCGATCACGCAGAAATTCAAGTACGGCCTTCTGAATAGCGGCGAGCGGTACGGGCTCATGCATCATGAATTCCTGAAAGGTGAGAACTCCAGCGTCGAACATGCCCAGGACTCCTCAAAACTCCCATACCCCGCTCCGTCGGCTTCAATGCTGTCGATTCCGCCGGAGTGAGTCGCGACAGAGTGTAAATGACCCAGCACCCCATGACAAGCGAAGCTCCTTGAGGGAGCAAAATCCCGGCTTTTGAGAAAAATTCGCGACCAGTAGAGTAGGAGCGAAGTATGCCACGTCCTTACTTTCCCGCGCAAGGCGAAGCGGCAGCTCCAGCATTGATGTAAAGCAGACGCCCCAGGCGGGGGCCGAGGGCAGCCAGGGAATTCATTCCCCGGCGTGTGGCAACTCACGAACCGCCACGGACAGCGCGAACGAAAAGGTTGTTACTCTTATGGTTGTTGGTGACGTTCCCGTTGACGAAGTCCACGTCCCACGCGTCGGACGGGTAGTAGGCGTGGGATGTAGACGACCAATAGAGGGACGCTACCACCATAGGGCCAAAGACCGGGTTCACCACCGGTCCTGGATAAGGGATGCTGTAATCCGCGATGCTTTGCAGTTCTTTGATGTTGGGTATCCGCCAGTCATTATGCCCCGCATACCCTGTCCCGCCTTCCGCGTTCACATCTTCAATCCAATCCCAAATCGTCTCTTGCGACCCATTCCCCGACCAGTGGTAATAGTTGTCTGCGTCATGCAGATTAGCAAAGTTTGTGGTCGAATCCAGGCTGGTCTTCTTCTCCCACTCAAGACCAGTATTGTTGTCCGTGACCGTCAGGCCATTGTCGGTGTAGCTCAGCGTCGCCCCGGCTTCCAGCGTCCCGTCGTCGGGCACCGCCACCGCTCCGGCAATGCCGTCGTTCTTGTCGGCGGTGTACGGTGTGGTCTGCCCCGAGGCCGGGAACTGCGTCCCCGCGCACGGTGGCGGCGGTGTGCCCGCTATCGTCGCCGCCCAGTCATCCACGCAGGTATCGACGAGGGCTTCCACGTCCTTCACATCGCCCATCACCGGACACGCCCCGCCCGCCAGCGCCGCGTTCGCTTCGGCTTTGGTAAACGCTTTGCTGAAGGCGGTCACACATATCAGCGGGTTCGACGGCTTGCCCAGCAGCGCTTTGGCCTCTGCCTTCGCCAAACAATCCGCCATCTTGCCCGCTGCTTTGAGCTTCGCCGTTTCACAGGTCGTCGCCGGGTCGGCGGCCTGCACCAAGCTGCTCATCAGCACGAGACTCAACACTACGGCACGGCTGGACCAGCCAGCCGTGGCACCCAACCGGAACCATCGGGAAAAGTGAGTATACATCATGAATACGGTCCTCCTGGGAAATAAGATGGGCGAAGTATACCAAGGCAGTATACCAGTACAAGAGACCGGGCAATAGGTCACTTCTCCCCTTGGGGGAGAAGGTGCAATAGTGTTCGGCACGAAGTTTGTTGCGTGGGGAGAGTGAGGTGGGATAGCGTGAGGCGAGCACGGTGTGGCACAGGAGGAGAAGACGATGGCGACGACAGTCCCCCGGTTCGTCCGCCCCCCGCTCGCGCAGGGCTTGAAGTACGTCCGTTTGGTTGGTCAGTTGTTGGCGCGCTTGCATGGAGCCGCCAGGGTCCGGGACCGGGCCGGCAACCGGCGGTTGTTTTATGAGCAGTATGCCACTTTACTCTTGCTATATTTCTTGCCCCCCGCCGTGACCAGTCTGCGGGGGCTCCAGCAGGTCACGACGTTGGCCGCAGTCCAGCGCCGCTGGGGAGTGCGGCGGACGGCCCTGGGCTCGCTCAGTGAGGCGGCGCAGGTGTTCGAGGCCCCCCTGCTCCAGGACGTACTGAGCGAATTGGCGTTGCGGGCGTGGACGCGGGCATCCAAAGGGAATCCGGCCTTGCTCAAAGGCGACGCGGCGGTGCTGCGGGACCTGGTGGCGATTGATGGCAGTTTGTTGCTGGCCTTGCCGCGCATGGTGTGGGCGGTATGGAAAGATAGCCAGCATCGGGCCGCCAAGATGCATGTGGCCTTTGCTGCCCTGCGCCAGGTGCCGGTGGGCGTCACGCTCACGGCCGGCACGGGCTCGGAGCGGGCGGAGTTGCGCCGCCTAGTGCAGCCGGGCGGATTTTATGTCTTCGACCGGGGCTATGTGGATTATGGGCTGTTTGTCGACTTGCATGCCCTGCCGTGTAGTTTTGTGGCCCGCGTTCCCGACCGGGCGGCCTACCGAGTCCAGCAGGCGCAGCCCGTATCGGCGGCCGCCCAGGCCGCTGGGGTGCAGGGGGATGCCTGGATTGATCGCTTGAGTACCGACCACCATCAGGTGCGGTGGCCGGCCCCTTGGCGGGTCGTGCGGGTGGCGACGCCGCGTACCCAGGCCGACGGCACGCCGGTGGTGCTGGTGTTGGTCACCAACCGCCTCGACCTGGAGGCGGACTTGATGGCCTTGGCTTATCGCTATCGGTGGACGGTGGAACTCTTCTTTCGTTGGCTCAAATGTATCTTGGGCTGTCGCCACCTGCTCAGCCAGAGCGAGAACGGCGTGCACTTGCAAGTGTATATGGCGCTGATTGCTAGCTTACTCATCAGCCTGTGGGTGGGCCGCCCCCCAAGCAAACGCACCTATGAACTGCTCTGTTTCTATCTCGGTGGCTGGGCTAGTCCCGCCGAAGTGCTGACCCATATCGACCGCCTGCAGCTCAAAGCCCCACCCCGCAAATTTTGAGCCGAACACTATTGGAGAAGGTCAGGATGAGGGAGCCACGGGCATGCGACCTTTGCCGTTTCGGGACTTGGTTGAAGTAACCATAATTTTGTTGTGCATCCTTACGAACGGGGCGCGATGCCACCCTACGGCGTCACGGCATCGAACACCGCACCCATGCGTTTGCCGATGTAGCCGGTCATTTCCAAGTAACCGCGACCGATAATCCCCTGAGCTGCATCGTTGGAAGAGGCAATGATGCTGCCCTCCCAGTAAATCACCCCAGTGCTCGCCGTCGTTTGCAATTCCTGCCCTGGAAACGCGGCCCGCACCAGAAAATGCAAGCCATGTGCTGGTGCGGCAATCTTCCACGTCATCGGATACGAAGCTCCGCTCGCCGGCGAACGCCACGGCTGGGTTGGCGTCAGCGTGAAATCCGTTTGCGAGAGACGGATCGTACGCCCATCCGGTTCGATCAGCGTGCCGCTTGAATGCGGGTCAATCGAGCCATCAGCACGGCGGATCTGAAAGAGCATCAATTCACGGCCATCATTAAGCTGGAGCGAAAACCAATCCCAGCCAACCTGCTCAGGCTCTAAAAAACTGGTCCCAAATTCATGGTCCATCCAACTTGATCCAGAGACAGGCAACTCTTCGCCATTGATGGTCAGCGTGCCAGTCGTGCGCAGCCGTGTCAACGAGTAATAGTGAGAGGCATTGCCCACTGCCGCGCCTTTCTGACTGACGCCGTGCTCTCCATGAATGATGGGCACTTTCTCTGGCGCGAGAGTAAGTGCCAGCTGCATGTTGCCTTCGGCTGCCGAAAGGATGTGTTGGTCTCCTTCCAGCCGCGCTTCCCAGCCTTCGTTCCATACACGATATTGATTCGTCTCAGCTCCAGCCCACCCTACTCCAGCACGATTCAGTTTCTCGAAAGCGTAGAATTTCTGGTTTGTGAGATCAGACAGCGCGAAATGCGCCATGTACAAATCCCGCACGGTCCAACGCGATGGATTGCTAGGCTCAGGCGTGATGCCGGTGCGAAAGAAGGTCAGTTGATAGCCGAAGCGCCGACCGTCGGCAGTGGCCAAGTTGCCGGTGTAGTACCACCACTCGATGCGATAGTCGGTATGCGCAGCATGATCGCGGGGGAAAGCGAATTGATAGCCGGGAGTAGCCTCACGCCAGATTGGTTCAGCTACTAGGTCGTTGGAGAAGAACAGCAGCCAAAAGCTAGAAGCCAGAATACAGAATACAGGAGCCAGAATAAAAGCAAGACTTTTTCTCCCCCCTTTTCTCCCATTCTGCCTTCTGCCTTCTGCCTTCTGAATTCTTCCGCTCACTCTTCCCTCGCTCCTTGCGCAGCGTTCGCACTCATGGCCCGGGCGGCTGGATACAGGCCGGCAACAGCCGCAGCTACCAGAATCAGCAGCGTGGACTGAGCCAGAAACGCCATCGGAACATGGAACTGAATGGTCCACCCGAACGACTGCACGTTAATGACGTAAATGAGGACAAGCGATAGCAACACGCCAATGATCAGCCCAATGCACTGCCCAGCCGCGCCGATATACACGGCTTCGATCATCAACATGCGGCGCATTTGCCCACGGGTCATGCCGAGCATACTCAGCAGGGCAAACTCCCGCCGCCGTTCGAGGATTAAAGTCATCAAGGTCGCCATGACACCAAGACCTGCGACGGCAATGGCGATCAGTTCCAGGGCGTACGTGATGGCAAAGGTGCTATCGAAAATACGCAGCGCTTCCTCCCTCAACCCTCGATTGGTATTGAAGACCACGAGATAGCGAGAGCCCACGGCACTCGCCAGCCGACTACGTACCTCTTCTGGATTCGCCCCCGGCTGTAAGTAGATAGATAGACTGCTGGGACGTGCGGCGGGAAAATAACGGAAGTAGGTGGTGCGATCCATCACGGCAACACCATGATTACTCGAATAATCGTAGAACACGGCGATCACCTCGAATGGGCGAAGACCGAGCGGTGTCGGTAGCTCCACCACGTCTCCAGGGCCTTTTCCAAAACGAAGAGCGAAGCTCTCAGACACCGAGACGACATCGCGACCGATACCACGACGAAGTTGATCGTAGGCATCCTGCGGAGCTTTGAACAACAAACGGCCATGATCGAACAGCACGGCATAATCGCCACCAGCCAAGGAAATCGTGTTGCCCTGAAAATTCACTCGCTGCACGGAAAGCGCATCAATCGCCACGACTGCCGGGTCAGCCGCGACCAAGGCCAATGCGGCAGGGTCGATGTCGCCTTCGGCGATGGAGGTCACACGGGTGAGTGGTCGCGCATAAATGTCCGCGCGTAATGTTTGCTCGATCCAATACACCACGGTCTCGCGAAAACTACCGATCATGATCGACACTGACACCATCATTGCCAAGCTGACGGCGAGTGCGCCTACGGAAATCGCGACTCGGGGAATCGCAGCCCCCAAACTGGCACGTGCGAGTAGGCGTTCCACAGGCAACAATCGCGGGAGACGAATGAGTCGGCGATCGCCTTGCCTGCACATGGTCCACAAGATGATCGGCGTACACAGCACTCCGCCAAGAACCAACGCGAGCGCCGCACTATAGCCATAGACGGGCAGCCCATTCACCGGAGCGAGGCGACTCAGCAACCCACCCAGGATCAACAGTCCGCAAGCTGCGACTGGCGCACGCCACGACCACTGACGGCTTTTGAGCAACCGTTCCGGCCCACGAATCGCCTCAAGCGGTGCAACCTGTGCGGCTTCAAACGCCGGTCGTGTCGCAGCTCCTAACGCCAACAACAACGTCAGCCCGACAGCCATTGCTCCTTCGACACCCTGCAGGGGCTGGGTGGCACCGGGATTCACGACTGCCAGATAAAAGGTCTCAACTGTAGTTGAGGTCGCCTGTACTGCCGCTTTGGCCATCAGCTGCCCTAAGCCTAATCCAAGCCCGGCCCCCATGCTTGCAAGCAGGCAGGCTTCTCCCATGAACAATGCGAGTACCACTCCACGCCCAGTACCAACGGCACGGAGCATGCCAATTTCTTCGCGCCGGGTCAGCACCGAGATAGACACGGTGTTGTAGATCAGAAAGAGACCAACCAGCAGCGCAATCGAAGCCAACGCATTCAAATTGAAATGAAACGCCGCGATCATTTTCTCCATCTGGCTGTACCGTGCCGCCGGACGCACGATTACCAAACCTTGAGGGAGACGCTTGGTAATCTCGGCCTCGGCCACTTCCACAGCAACGCCAGGAGCAAGTTTGAGGTCCACCCGGTCGAGGGAACCAAGGCGTTGGAATGCCCACTGTGCCGCAGCTAAGTCCATGAGCACGAAGTTGCCGTCCAGCGCCCGCGCCGGACCTTCGTCGCGTAGGAGACCACGGATAACAAACTCGCTTTTGCGGTCGCTAATAATCAATGTGAACGTGCTGCCAAGCGTCAGCCCCTGGCGGCGGGCGAACTTCTCGGTGACGACCACAGCTTGGCTATCGGCGAGCAAAAGCAGAAATTCACGCGCATTCGGCTCGCGGTCGCCTTCACGCAACTGGAGCAGGTCGTATTGCCGCAACAACCGATCTCGCAGGATGTCCACGCCAAGAATCTGGAGAAACTCACCTTTCTTTTCCGTCGCTGAAGTAGGCTCGGTCATGGCATAGCCAGTCACCACCGGACTCAGTCGGCCATAATCTCGCAACCATGACAGCTCGCGCAGACGAAGTTCATCGAAGCGCCCGGCGGTGCCAGTAATTTCCAGCGTCGTCTCGCCGGCAACCGCTTCAGTCGCCGCCCGAAAAGAGCCAAGGGCGTTCGAGTTGGCCAAACGAATAGCAACGACAACACCAACCCCCAAGCTAATACCGAGGATCGTCAGCGCCGTGCGCAGTTTCTCGCGCAGCAATGCGCGCAAAATGAACTGGTGAAACAGGCTACAGAGCGGCAGCATGAGAATATGGATCTTCGATGAGTCCGTCGCGGAGGCGAATCGTGCGGGTCGCGTAACGCGCGGCTTCTTCGGCGTGCGTTGCCAGCAGAATAGTGACCCCGAGTTCGCGGTTCAGGGTGGCGAGCAATTGCATCACCTGGAGACCGTTTGCACTGTCGAGACTGCCCGTCGGTTCATCAGCCAACACCAACGGAGGCTGGGCAGCAAGAGCGCGGGCGACTGCCGTGCGCTGCATTTCCCCGCCGGAGAGTTCTGCCGGGAAATGCGTCTCTCGTGCCGACAAGCCTACGCGCTCAAGCAACGCGAGGGCCTGCGCACGCGCCACATCGCCACTCACGCCGTCGAGCAGCAGTGGCAAAGCAACATTCTCCACAACCGTCAGCGTTGGTAGCAAATTGAAAAATTGAAAGACAAACCCGACGCTCTTGCGGCGAAAACGGGCGCGTTCACTTTCATTCAGGGTGTCGAGTCGCACTCCAGCGCAGGTAATGCGCCCCCGTGTTGGTCTCTCCATCCCACCAATCAGGTGCAGCAGTGTGGACTTTCCGCATCCCGAAGGACCCATCAGCGCCACGAAGCCACCGGCTTCCACTTCTAGGCTCACACCTTTCAGCGCAGCAACTCCATGCTGTCCGCCGCCATACGTCTTCTCCACTCGTTCGACCTGTAGAATTGATTGCATATGCTCCATGGCAGGGAGACACTACCAGACCGATTCGCAAGAAAGAACTGTGGGCCGAGCAGCCAAGAAAGCAGACTGTGGGCTTGCCCTCCGGGTGTCACAGCGATAAGGTTCTGAGCCACTACCAATCTCCAACGGGGAAATCGTCAGAGAAGAGGTAAGGAAAGGCTGGAGGGGGGCTGGAGCGTGGTTGCCATCACAAACCAAGAGGCATCCGATCTCCCCAAAACACTATGAATATATTGTCTCGTCTGGGCATGACCGTCGTTCGCTGGTTCGATTCGTGGGCAGGAACAGATGACGTCGAAGAGCGTGAACCGGTCTGTGTCGATTGGTTGCGCGGGTTCCCGTTTGCGGCGATGCATGTGATGTGCCTCGGCGTGATCTGGGTGGGGTGGAGCCCGTTTGCTCTGGGCGTCGCCGCTGCGCTCTACGTCGTGCGCATGTTCGCCATCACTGGTATCTATCACCGTTATTTTTCCCACCGCACCTTTAAAACCTCGCGAGCCGGACAATTCGTGTTCGCCTTGTTAGGAGCGAGCGCCGTCCAGCGTGGCCCATTGTGGTGGGCGGCTCACCATCGCCATCATCATCGCTTCTCTGATCAAGAGAACGACCGCCATTCCCCGGTTCGTCACGGTTTCTTGTGGAGTCACATGGGATGGTTTCTGGCGCGTTCGAATTTCGCCACCAATCTTCGTGTGGTCTCCGATCTCGCCAAATTTCCTGAGTTGCGTTTTCTTGACCGTTTCGACATTCTCGTTGCCGTCCTCTTGGCTGTGGGTATCTACTTTGTGGGTGCAGCAGTGGCAGCGTTCAACCCGGAACTCGGCACCAGCGGCCTGCAATTGTTAATCTGGGGCTTCTTCATCTCCACGGTCATGGTGTATCACTGCACCTATACGATCAACTCGCTCGCGCATCAGATTGGCCGGCGACGTTACGAGACCGGCGATACCAGCGGTAACAGCTTCTTTCTCGCGATCATTACGTTGGGAGAAGGCTGGCACAACAACCATCATCATTATCCAGGCTCGGTTCGCCAGGGATTTTACTGGTGGGAGATCGACATTTCGTACTACATCCTCGTTGTGCTTTCTTGGATGGGTATCGTGTGGGATCTGCGGCCAGTACCCGACCACGTTCGGAACACGCGGCGTGTGGACTTAGCCGAGGCAGCCTGAAAGCTGCGCTGCACAACACTGTTCTCGGCAAGACAACTGACGGATTGCCCAGTTCTGAGGAGTGACGCCCGAGTTCCCGTACAAACGCCATCACCCTAGCCTCATGATCGTTCCGCCATGAGTACTTCCCTCGCGTCCACGACTACCCAACCGCCCCGCGAGAGACACCTCTCGGTGCTCGACCGCTGGGCTCGTCATGCGCTGTATTCGCGCATGCAGTACTTACAAGATGGCGAAATTGTTTTCGTCGATGCTGGCAACCGGCAAGCGTTCGGGCAGCGGAACGAGTCCTTGCCGCTGTCGGTCACAATCACCGTGCACGACCCTCAGTTTTACCGCGAAGTCGCCTTCGGCGGCGACGTTGGCGCTGGCGAGTCTTACATGAGCGGTCGCTGGTCATGTAGCAATCTGACCGACTTCATCCGCATTATCGTGCGCAATCGTCAAGTGCTGACGCGGATGGAGAAAGGTCTCGCCTGGATGGTCACGCCAGCACGGAAAGCCGTCCACTACTTGCGCCGCAACAACAAAACCGGCAGCCGGAAAAACATTGCTGCGCACTACGACCTAGGGAATGATTTTTTCGAGTTGTTCCTCGACGAGACGCTGATGTACTCGTGTGCAATCTTCGAGCGTGAGGAAAGCACGCTGTACGAGGCATCAGTCACCAAGAACGACCGCATCTGCCGCAAACTTCAGCTCTCACCCAAAGATCATCTGTTAGAGATTGGCACCGGCTGGGGCGGGTTTGCGCTGCATGCAGCGCAGCACTACGGCTGTCGAGTAACGACCACCACGATCTCAAAAGAGCAGCATCGCCTCGCCCAGCAGCGCCTGACCGCCGCCGGGCTTGCGGATCGCGTCACTGTGCTCTTAGAAGACTACCGCGATGTGAAGGGACAATATGACAAGCTCGTCTCGATTGAGATGATCGAAGCCGTTGGGCATCAATACCTCGACACCTTTTTCCGCTGTTGTAGCCGCCTGCTCAAGCCGCAAGGCATGATGCTCCTCCAAGGTATCACCATTGCCGATCAGTATTACGAACAGGCGCGTCGCTCGGTAGACTTCATTAAAAAATACATCTTTCCTGGCAGCTTCATCCCTTCGCTCACGAGCATGAGTCAGTCGCTCGCCCGTGCGACTGACCTCCGGCTCTTTCACCTCGAAGACCAGGGGCCGCATTACGCGACCACCCTCCGCCACTGGCGCGAGCGGATGTTCGCCAACCTCGCACGGCTGCACGCACTGGGATATTCGGACACGTTCGTCCGCATGTGGGAATACTATCTCTGCTACTGCGAAGGTGGCTTCCAGGAACGCATACTGGGAGATGTCCAGATGTTGTTAGTCAAGCCGCTGAGTCGCCGTGCGCCAATTCAACCGTCATTGCCTCATCCCTAGCTCTGTTCCTGGCCAGTCAGGCGGACGGCGCGGCGAGTCGTTTCTGCCGTACTTCTCAAGCCGACGATCTCGTTGACAATCAAGGCCGCCACCACGATGACGCCGCCCAGTAAAGCTGGGTCGCTCGGGCGCTCACCGATGCCGAACCACACCCAGACCGGGCCAAGCGTCGTTTCCAAAAGCGAGAACAAACCAATTTCCGCCGCCGACAAATGCGGCGCGGCTAACGTCAGCAACAGACAACCAGCACCGAGCTGAAATACCCCCATCACTGCCAAGACGCCCACATCATGCCATGAAGCAGTCAGCGGCCAGCCCATCGGCAAAGCCACGGCAACCGCAACCAATCCAGCCAGCAGCACTGTCGGCACCATATCGACGCTGGCACCCATGCGTCGCAACAACACAATATTGGCTCCGAAAGCCAGCGGCACGGCACAGGCCAGAAGATTGCCGAGCATTCCGCCAGAACTCAGCGCATCAACGAACATCAGCGCAATCCCCATCAAACCAGCGGCCATCGCCACGTAAGTGCGGCGCGGCACCTGCTCGCCAAGGAACGTGCGCCCAAACAGCGCAGCCACAAACGGCGCAGTGCTCATCAGCACCAGGGAATTCGCTACCGTCGTCTGCATAACCGAAAGAATAAAAAAGAAGAAGGTCGAAGCCAACAAACAGCCGGCGAGCAGACCGGGGCGGCCCACGGCGACAATGCGCTCGACGGTGCGCTGCCGATGCCACATGACAAGACATGCTCCGATAAAAACGGCCATAAACAGTGCGCGCCAGAACACGATTTCCCAGGCATCGGTGAGCGTCACCGAGCGCACGAGAATGCCACTCGTGCTCCAGCACAGCCCAGCCGAGAGCATGAGCACGACCCCTTTTACGCGATTCGTTGGCGTTGTCATGCCAGGAGCTTGACCTGAATGGCTCACGTGCGCAAGGCCGTCTTGGCAAAGCAAACTGAGCTGCACTTGGCCGCGCTTCTTGCTATGGTGCCCACCAACATTCGCAATTGTCATTTCTCGTGTGGAGGAAAGCCGTATGGCTTCGGTGAAAGACTTCAGCCCATTTGCCCCGTCTACAGTTGAATGCCCCTACCCGTTCTACGCTGCCATGCGAACCGAAGCGCCGGTGTATCAGGTTCCTGGTTTAGGCTTCTTCATCGTCAGCAGATACGAAGACATTGAGCGAGTGTTGCTTGATACCGAACATTTCTCGTCGAAGACCGGCCCTGGAGTGCGGCGAGAGCCATCGCCAGAGATCATTGAGATCTGGTCGCAAGGATGGCTGCCGGTAGCTACCCTCCTCACCAACGACCCACCCACGCATCGGCGGTATCGCGGCTTGGTCAATAAAGCCTTCACCCCACGGCGCGTAGCGGCATGGGAGCCTGAGATCCGCACGGTGACACACGAACTGATCGACAGCTTCATTGCTGATGGACACGTCGAGCTCGTGCGGCAGTTTGCCGTTCCTCTACCCCTCACCGTCATCGCCGATGCTCTGGGCGTGCCGCGCACAGATATGCCTCAATTCAAGAAATGGTCCGACGATGCGGTCGCGCCGTTAGGTGGGATGATTTCCCATGAACGCGAGCTGGAATGCGCCCGTAGTACGGTCGAGTTCCAACATTACTTCGCAGCAAAGCTAGAGGAGCGCCGCACCCACCCGCGCGATGATCTGCTCACCGACCTCATCAACTCACGCATCGAGGGTGAAACACCACTCAACATGGGCGAGATGCTCAACATGCTTCAGCAACTCTTGGTGGCTGGGAACGAGACGACGACCAACCTCATCGCCAGTGCCATGTTGCTTCTGCTGCAAAATCCGGCCCAAATGGAAGAGGCACGCGCTGACCGCACGCGCATCCCCAACCTGATTGAAGAGGCACTGCGACTCGAATCTCCCGTGCAGGGACTCTTTCGCACGGCGAAAGTGGATGTCGAAGTAGGTGGAGTCATGATTCCTGCCGGCTCGCGTATCGTCATCATGTACGCCTCCGGCAATCGCGACGACGGCAAGTTTGCGCAGGCCGAGACGTTTGACGTGTGTCGCGCGAACGCCAAAGATCATCTCGCCTTTGGCGCTGGCATTCACTATTGCCTGGGTGCGCCGTTGGCACGGCTCGAAGGCAAGATCGCGTTCGAAATTCTCTTCGACCGCTTGAGCAACCTTCGCCTCGCACCAGATAAGAACGACCTCACCCACACGCCCAGCTTCATTCTCCGAGGCTTGCAGGAGCTACATGTAGAGTTTGAGCGGGCGTAAGCGGTGACCTGCGCAATGCCGTCATTGTCCCCGGCTTGCAGTAATATCCCACAACTCAACTTCGGCGAGTACCTGCAAAGAAATGAGAAAGGGTTTCTCGATGCAACGGCCTTTTACCGACGATCCCGCCCTCAGTGCACAAATATTCGCGCTGCTGGATATTGTCTTTCCTGGAGTGCCCGCCGTGGCCAACAATGCGGCGAGGCTGGGAGCCTCGTGGGAAGCAGTCTCAACGCCATTTCTTCACCTCGAAGAGGGTAAGGCCGTATCCCACGTCGGTCTCATCGCCCTACCCTTGGTGTTACTTGGACAGGCCGTCACAGTTGGAACAATTCATGCCGTGGCTACTCACCCCGACTTTCGGCGACGAGGCTACTATCGTCAACTGATGGACGAAGCTCTTCACTACGCTGCCGACCGTTACGAGACGCTTATTCTGACCACCGAGCATCCCGAGTATTTCACGCCGTTTGGGTTTCGTGTGATTGATGAGCAGCTTTTCACAGTGCGGTGCGATACGGCGGGCGGTACGGAGGAGGGTTTTCGTCTCCTCGATACCCACGACGCCAGCGACCTAGCTTTGTTGCACCGGCTTCTCGAAGCCCGTGCCCCTGTCTCGCAGGTCGCCAGCCCGATCAACGAGAAAGCGATCTTTTGCTTTAACGAAGGCTGGCGGCCGTTGCATTATTCGCCCGATCTTGACGTGCTGGCGTGCCTAGAGCGCGAGGATACGCATCTGAAACTCTTCGATCTCGTCGGCCCAACCATTCCTTCACTTGAGGCAGTGTTGGCACGCATACCTCACCGTATTCAGCATGTCGACATTTACTTTAGTCCAGACCGGCTGGGCGTCAGCCCTGAGCCTACTCCGTACATTTTCGATCACGATGGACCATCGTACCTGATGGCCCGAGGCCCCTTTGTCGCCGAAGGCCAAGCTTTCATCTTGCCACGTTCGGCACGGACGTGAGAGTCATCGAAGACAATAAAAAGGCAACCTATGACATTCCGCATTGGTCAAGGCACAGACATTCACCGGCTCGTTGAAGGACGCAAACTGATTCTCGGTGGCGTGGAGATTCCTTGGGAAAAAGGGCTCCTCGGTCACTCCGATGCTGATGTTGTCTGTCACGCCCTCAGCAATGCCTTGCTCGGTGCCATTGGCGAAGGTGATATCGGCCAGCATTTCCCCGACTCTGATCCGCGCTACAAAGGCGCAACCAGTACGACGCTGCTGCAAGTTGTCATGGCGCTGGTAAAAGCGCGTGGCTATCGCGTCGGGAACGCTGATCTGACAATTCTCGCAGAGAAACCGAAGCTTGCTCCGTACAAAGAAGAGATGCGCCGGAATCTCGCAGCCGTGCTGGAAGTGGAGCCAACCGCCGTCAATATCAAGGCAACGACAGGAGAAAAGATGGGGTTCGTTGGACGTGAGGAAGGGATGATGGCGGAGGCGGTGGTGTTATTGGAGAAGCAGTAAGAGTCCTGCGTTTGGCTTCAGGTCTGGTGATTCGTATTGCGTGGGCGAAAGCCGCACCTGATTGTTCACGCAACTCGTAAGGCGCATCACGGGCCTAATCGAGATCACCACCGCCGAAATCGTCAGCGCCACCCGTACCGCCGTCGTCGTCCGGCAGGTTCCCAGCTTCCATGCCCTCCACCATTTGCTCGAAGTCGTCGCCAGATAGGTCCTCGCCCAACTCCTTACCCATTTTGCGCATCCAACGCGCCATGCTTTTGGGGTCGTTTTCATCAACACCGGAAAGACTACTCGGGTCGGTTAGGGCATCAAGGCGAGCGTCTTCAGACTTGACCATAGCAAACCGTGACATCAAGCGGGAAAGATCGTGTCCTCCACAGCGGTCGCATTCGGGATGGACTTCTTCGCTCACCCGAAGTGTCAACACAGACACACGCTTCTTGCAGCTATTACAGCGATACTCGTAGATCGGCATGTGCGGCTCAGCCTTACTTCAATGGTCGCGTCGAAAATCCTTTGTCGCTATAGGAGAGCAACACCTTTTTGCCATTCACTGCGGTTTCTACCATGACCTCGTGCCCCCACAGTCGCTGAATGTAAGCCAGCGTGCGTTCGGCGTACTCCAATTGCAAGTCGCGTCCGTCGTGATGGTGCCGCATATAGAGGACACGATTGTGTCCATGATCGGCATCTTCGATTTTGATGACCGGGACTGTCCCCAACCCAACATTTTTAATCAGGGTCTCTTTCACCTCACGCCAGCCGTCTTGATCCGAGACTTTGGACACCACCATTTCCTCTCCGCGCGGCTCGTACTGAAACATGTCCATGTCGCGCATCAACTCTTCGGTCAGGAAACGACGAAGGAACGAGGCGTCGCGATCCACTTCACGCACCTCAAAAATTGCCTGCATGCCGGTCTTGGTCGGCTTGCCGTACTTCTCGATTTCCTCAGGTGTGGGGTCATCGTGGCGACGTTTGATGTCGTCCCACAAGCGCAAGCCGAGGTAATAGGGATTCAGCCCACGTGGAAATGGCCGCACGACCTGATTATGGCGCACGAGAAACTCCAGATGCAGCTCTTGCGGCAAATGCAAGCTGTTGAGGATTTCACGGTGCCAGAAACTCGCCCAGCCTTCGTTCATGATCTTGGTTTCGATTTGCGGCAGGAAATAGCGCTCGCGCTCATGAACAATAGTCAGCAGGTCTTTTTCCCATTCGCTGAGATACGGATTATGGTCGCGGACGAAGAGCAGAATATCTTCCTCTGGCGACGGCGGTGTCTTCTGCAAATCCGGCTGCACATAGGTCTGGCGTTTATGCACGTTTTGGAAGGGATCAGACAGCGGTTTGGCAACATCAAGCAAGCGCCGGCGGTCTTCTTCGATAGACAGCTTCTTGATCGCGAGGTTTCTGCGGCATTGGATAGCAATCGCATGAGCAGCATCGAGCAGGTCTTCAACTTTCTCAACGCCGATTGAGGGGTCCTCCATATATTTACGCACCCGGTCGGCGTGGATCTTGAACAGATTCAGCGTCAACTCGGCACGCGTACTGGAAAAGGTGAAGTTGTTGGCAAAGAAGTCGTTGTGGCCGTAGACATGGGCGATAGTGAGGATTTGCAGACACAGGGTGTTGTCACGCATGAGGTAGGCAAGCGATGGGCTTGAATTGATGACCATTTCATACGGCAATCCAGAGATGCCGTAGTCATACATGGTCTTCAGCTTTTCGTAGCTTTTCCCGTAGGACCAGTGGGGATAATGCGAGGGCATGCCGGAATAGGCCATAGCACCGAGCATCTGAAAATGGTCGCACACCTCGAACTCTTGCGGGAAACAAGACAATCCGAACTCTTCCACTTTCTCGCGGATCTTCTCGTCCCAGTACTCCAAATCTCTGACATCCCAATCGACAGCCATAGTGCCCTCTCGTCGTTAGGCCTCCGCCGAGACTGTTGCCTCGTGGGTTCTCTCTTTCGCCAAGAACGCCTTGAAACTCGGCCAAATATCCTCTTTACGCTCGATCAGCACAGTTTGGAAGTTGTCCGCCTCCAAGCGTCGGAAGATATTCAGCATCGAACTCTCGTAATAGCGCGAGCCGAGCGGCTTGATCTCTCCATAGCCGAACAAGTTGCAGACGGAGCAGAGTTCTTTTGCAGCTTTGAGCGTGGCCGGATTATCTGACTCGAAGTTATCGCCGTCCGAACAGTGGAAAGCATACACATTCCACAAGGTCGGATGATATCGCTCCTGAATGATCTCCAGGGCTTTAGTGTAGCCGGAGGAAATAAACGTGCCTCCGGATTCACCCTTGTGGAAAAATTCCTCTTCGGTGACTTCCCGTCCCTCGGTGTGGTGAGCGACGAACACCAGTTCGACATTACGATATTTCGTGCTGACGAACTGGAACAGCAAGAAGAAAAAGCTGCGGGCTAAATACTTCTTCATCGTGTCCATTGAGCCGGACGTGTCCATGATGCAGAACACAACGGCATTCGACTCAGGACGCGTATCCGTTATCAGGTGACGATACGTCATGTCGTCCTGATGAAAAGGAAACCGCTGCTCCTCGTCCCACTCGTCCCCCACGCGTCGCTGCACAGCCAACTTGCGGCGAATACGCGAGATCGCTGTGCGCTTCTTGTCGAGGCGGATACGAATGCCAGCACGGCGGTAGCCTTTGCGTTTGCTGATGCGTTCGGACAAGACCTCGCGCAGAATCTTGCGCTCCATGTCCGGCAGTTCAAGATCCTCGAACATAATTTCGATCAGCTCTTCAAGAGTGACGTCAGTTTCGTAGTAATCAACGCCAGGTTGGTCGCCAGCTTTCTCATCACCCTGTCCTTGCTGGCCTTGTTGGCGCCCTAGAACTTGGCCAGGTTGTGAGTTGCCATCGCCCTGCCCAACTCCCGGCGTGTTGTCTCCATAGATGAAGCGGTATTCCTTCATACCACGGATCGGCACCTTGATGATCTTATCTTTGTCTTTGCCGATGATGGACTCTTCGGCCACGAGATCGGCAATATTCTCGCGAATCGACTCGCGCACTTTTTGCCGGTGGCGCTGACGATCGCCAGCGCTACGATCAGATCGTAAGGCATCGGACGGAGAATATGGTCGGAAAATTGAGTCTGGCATGGCCCTCCACCTTGGATAACGCTTCGCCTTCCCCTCCGAAGGCCGGCAGCATGGACGGGGCTTTTCCCGCCCACGGTCTCAGCCTAGCGGAGGAGCATCAGCAAGAGCAGCTAGTCCTTCCAGAGGTTATTGGCTGCGTACTTCAACACAACATCGACACAGTACTCGCAATAGCCATTGGCGAGCAAGTTTTTCACCATCGAATCATACTTAGAGACCTGCTCTTCATCACGAGTCCGCGCTTTGGTAATCACACGGCTGATGTCGCGCACCGAACTCATGAGCTTCTTTTCAATCGCTTCCTTCAGAGGCTCATAGCTTTGATACGACACCGTCTCTTTGCGACGCGCCGCCGCCCACAAGTAGGCGATCACTTCCTGACGGAACCCATCTGCTGCCGACCCGATGATAGCAATCTGCTCTTCGACCGACTTAAGAAACCCTTCATCAGGATGAAGTTCTTCCCGCGTATTGCGGTCTTTGACCTTGGTCTTGTTCACGTAGGCCTCGGCATGGTCCAGATAGTTCTGGAAGAGTGCTTCGGCTTGTTCCTGATACGAGTACACGAACGCCTTGGTGATCTCTTTCTCCAGCAGTTCAAGGTATTCTTTGTGGATCGTGTCCTGAAGAAATTCGAGGTACTGTTTGCGCATGTCATCAGCGATGTCCTGATCTTTCACCATGCTAATCAGCGCCTCTCGGACATTGATCGGATTGATGCAGCGACCAGACTCTGACAAGGCGTTATCGAGCGCTTTCATGATGAAGCGAGTAGAAATACCGCTCAAGCCTTCTCGCTTGGTATCTTCGCGCAGCTCCTGAATGTTGATCTTCTTGGTACGGCCCTTCTCTACGACTTCTTCACCGTTGTAGAGGCGGAGTTTGGTCAACGGGTCGCATTTCGCCGTCGGCTCCAACCGCGACAAGATCGCCACCATCGAAGCCATTTCCAGGGTATGCGGCGCGACGTGCGCATGAAAGTCAGAGTTGCGCAGAATCTTCTGGTAAATCTTCACCTCTTCGGAGAGGCGCAGGTTGTACGGCACTTTCACCACCACGATACGATCGAGAATCGCCTCGTTGGTATGGTCCGCCTTGAACTTCTGCCATTCCGCCTCGTTCGAGTGCGCGACAATCACCGAGTCGACATAGATCGTGCCGTGGCGCCCGGGAGCGGGAACGAATTTCTCCTGCGTAGCGGTAATCATGGCATGGAGGTATTCGGTCTCGTTCTTGAAGACTTCAATGAACTCGACCATGCCACGGTTGCCGACGTTGAAGGCACCGTTGAGTTCGAGCACCCGGGGATCGCCTTCTGAGTACATATCCAGCTTTGAAATATCTTCCGAGCCGATGAGTACTGACGTGTCCTGGTTATTGGGATCAACTGGCGGTACCACGCCGATGCCTTTGCGATTGCGCTTAGAGAACGACACTGTGGCAATGGGGAAATCTTCGTAGCGGGTGCCAAAGTCCTCTTTCAAACGGAAACGACAGGTCGGGCATAGGTCACCTTCAATATGGACGCCCAACATTTTCTCGAACTCTTTGCGCAGATGGCGAGGAATGAGGTGGAGGGGCTCCTCGAACATCGGGCAACCTTCGATAGCGTAAATCGGATCGACACTTTCGAGCCCACGTTGGAGCTTTTCTACCAACGAGCTTTTCCCGGAACCGACCGGTCCCAGCAAATAGAGCACCTGGCGACTTTCCTCGCCCTTCAACGAAGCTGAGTGAAAATAGCGCACGATCTGCGAGACTGTGCGCTCGATGCCAAAGAATTCGTCCTTAAAGAAATTGTAAACTTTAATCGGTTCGTCTTTGTAGAGGCGCTTCGACCTCGGGTCGTCCGAATCCGTAATGCTCGACATTCCAGACGCGGTCATCATGGCGTACATGCGGGCATGCGCAAGCTTGGTCAGCCCGGGATTTTCTTTCACCTTCTCTAAATAATCCAGAAGCGTGCCTCGCCACGCCTTGCTTTCACGATTTGCGCGGTCTTCTCGGATGAGTTTCTCGAACGTACTCCTCTCAATGTCCATGCAATACTCCTTTGTTGGCTGCCGCCACGAGAGGCTGGGATTGGGATGTGAAGTTTTTCGCCACCACCGGCACCACGAGTTCTATTCTAGGCCCGGAGGAAAAAGGGAATCAAGCCCTGATATCTCAGGGACAATAGATTCAAGGAGAAAAGCGTGGGAAAGAAGGATGGTCCCAACGGGAATCGAACCCGTGCTACCGACGTGAGAGGCCGGCGTCCTAACCGCTAGACGATGGGACCAAAAGAGGAGCTGAGGTGGTAGGACTCGAACCTACAGTCGCCTGATCCAGAGTCAGGTGGCTTACCAATTAGCCGACACCTCAACGAGACCTCTTTCTTAGACAAGCATGCTGGGGAAGTCAAGGTGAGAAAAAAGCAACAGGCTCTCAGAGCGAGGCCAACACACGATCGAGCCGAGCCAAGGTACGATCTTTGCCGAGCACGACCATCATCTCAAAAATCCCCGGGCTTGCCGTGCCGCCAGTCAGCGCCACACGCACGGGCTGGGCAATCTGTCCGAGCTTGATCTGCTCTTCTTCCATCAGCCCGGTGAAGACGGTTTCCAGCTCGTGCTCGCTCCACGGCGCTGCGGCTAGCCGCACTCGCAGCTTTCCCAATGTCGGTAGCGTGGCTGTTGTCAGGAATTTGTTCGCCGCCTTGGGGTCAATGGCAATGTCGTCACTTAGGTAGATATGGGCTTTGTCCACCAACCCAGCAATCGTCTCCGCGCGTGGCTGTAAAGTGGCCACTGCTTTGGCCAGCCACTCATCATCGCCAGGGACGGTCGCATGTTTTTGAGCGATGAACGGCTTCGCCTCGCGAGCAAGCTGAAGTGCTGGACGCTCTTTTAGATAATGGGCATTGAGCCACTGCAACTTCTCCGCATTGAACACGCCAGCCGACTTCCCGACATCTTCGAGGCGAAATTTCTCAACCAGCTCAGCATGGGAAAAGATTTCTTGATCGCCCGACGCCCAGCCCAGCCGCGCCAGGAAGTTCACCAATGCCTCGGGCAAATAACCTTGCTCTTGATACGCTCGCACAGCGGTGGCCCCATGGCGTTTGCTGAGTGGTGCCCGATCGTTTCCGAGGATGAGCGGGAGATGGGCAAAAGCCGGCAGTTCGGCATCCAGCGCCTGAAAAATCAGGATTTGTCGCGGCGTGTTGGTCAAATGGTCATCGCCGCGCACGATGTGAGAGATCCGTAAATCGGCATCGTCGAAAACCGAGCAGAAATTATACACCGGCGTGCCATCCGAACGGACGAGAATCAGATCATCGAGTTCGTGATTTTGGAAGACGACTCGTCCTTTGATGATGTCGTCCACTACCGTCTCACCCTCTTTCGGACCTTTGAAACGAAGGGCAAAGGGGCGGGAATCTCCCAAAGGTGGAGTGTAGTCCCGACATGTGCCGTCGTAAGCCGGCCGAGTTCCAGCGGCCATGGCGGCTTTTCGTTTCGCCTCAACTTCTTCTGCCGAGCAAAAACAACGGTACGCCTTGCCTTCACTGAGGAGCCGTTCGGCGGCGGCGCGATAGAGATCGGAGCGTTGGCTTTGGTAGTACGGACCTTCGTCCCACGGCAATCCAAGCCATTGCAGGGCATTCAGAATTTCGTCATGAAATTCTTGCGTGGAACGCTGCCGGTCGGTGTCGTCGATACGCAGCAAAAAGGTACCCTGCTGTTGCCGGGCATAGAGATAAGCAAACAGCGCGGTGCGAGCGCCGCCGATGTGGAGATAGCCGGTAGGGCTAGGGGCAAAACGGGAGCGTACAGTTATCATAGCGGTCACGCTAACAGGCGATCCGTCCGTCAGTCAATCAGTCCAGCAGTCGTTCAACCAGACAGTCCGGTCCCGATTCTGCAACTGTCAGATTGACAGACTGAGCGACCGAAAAAGGGGGTTTGAGTTTTGCGGAACAGTCGTGTATGTATTTGCGACCCATTTGAGCCGCTAGCTCAGGAGGTAGAGCATCTGCCTTTTAAGTAGAGGGTCCCGGGTTCGAGTCCCGGGCGGCTCATCCTCCGTATCGTATACGTCCCCGTCGTCTAGCTCGGCCTAGGACACCGGCCTTTCACGTCGGCGACACGGGTTCAAATCCCGTCGGGGACGCTCTCACTCTTCTCGCGATATCGGCTCACCTTTGGTCGCAGAATCTATCAATCTATCCTGGTGTACTACCCTCTTCGCTTCTTCCCCTCTGCTATTTTCTTTGCCCTCGTCGTATACGGCGGTCTGTTCAACAGGAGCACCCATGCGCAAGCGCTGTCTCCTGCGGTATCTGAAGCATTCAACTCCCTCCTCGCCTGCGAGCGCTCTGACGGCGGTTGGATGTATGCCTGCGATCGCAGCGCTCGTGTAGCGGGTTTCACGACCGTTATGAAACGCGCCGAGCGACTCGCTGGCATCCTTGGCTTTGCCACATGGGACCTGATCGTCCTGCGGAGTCCTGGGACACCCGCCTCTGGCCTACTGCTCGTGCGTACATATCAGCGCACCCACGAAGAAAAGTATCTCGCCGCAGCACGGCGGGCAGGAGACCTCTTGGTCAACATGCAACTCTCTTCAGGCGGCTGGTTCTCGGAGATGCCAGCATATGGTAATCGGCTGGCATGGTGGTTTCGCTGGATTGCGCCAGGAACGACGCTGGACGACGACGTGACCTCTGGATCTGCACGGTTTCTCGTGGCGTTGTGGGAGGTCACCGGCGAAACGCGCTACAAAGACGCCGCGAATCGCGCGTTTGACCTTTTGCTCAAGGCGCAGCTTTCTTCTGGCGCATGGCCGTTGACTTGGCGTCCGGCTTGGCGACGTTTCTTGAGAACAAGTTTTGAAGATTGGCCGAGCCTGAATGACGCAGCCACGACTGGACCAATCCAGGCGTGTCTAGTCGGCGCACGCAGTCTTAATCGTCCTGAGCTTTTACAGGCGGCAAAACGAGGTGGCGCGTGGCTGCTTCAAGTCCGCAACGCGGCTCCCAATGCGGGATGGGCACAACAATACGATGAGGAAGGACGGCCAGCTCCGGGCCGCCGCTTTGAACCGTCCGGCTTGGCAACTTGGGAATCGCGCCATGCACTCGAAGCCCTCCAAGCTCTCGCCGAGGCGACCGGAGACAAAAGTTTCTGCGCACCGTTTCCCGAAACCATCGACTGGTTGAAACGATCCGCCCTCTCTCCTGGCTGTTGGGCACGCTTCTATTCTGCCGATACGAATGCACCTGTCTACATGGACCAGCAGGGCCGCTTTGTAGCGAGTGCGGAGCAGGCCAAACGTCCATACAACTGGACGGGAGATTTCGGCATTCCTGCCTTGTTCGCTCAGCTTGGGCTTGATCCTACGGGCATTCCCGTTAACACCAGCGCGGCTGCCCATCTGGCAACGTGGCATCTCCCTGGAGACGCCGGACGTTGTCGGAATGCGGCTACGGAGGAGCGAGAAGAAAACGCCCCTCCTTCCTCCAGCCCACGCACCCGCATCAAACGCGCGGCGACCCTCTTTGGGCTGCACGAACCGAGTAGCGCTCCGGTCTGTGCCGCAACAATAACCAAGTAGGGGCGAGGTCTCCTCACCCTTATTCAATTTTACGCACCACTCTTCTGCGCAATCTTCGCCCACGCATCTTTCAAGGTCACGGTGCGGTTGAGGACAGGCGCACCCGGTTGCGAGTCGGGATCGACACAGAAATATCCCTGTCGCTCGAACTGATAGCGGCTGCCAGCTTCTGCATGAGCAAGGCTTGGCTCCACGCGGCACGAGGTCAACACTTCCAAAGAATGGGGATTCAATACGGTGGTGAAATCCTCCGCTGCCCCCGGGTCCGGTGTGGTAAACAGATGGTCGTACAAGCGGACTTCCGCCGGGATTGCCTGCGCTGCCGAGACCCAGTGGATCGTCGCTTTGACTTTGCGCATTTCCGCAGCACCGCCGCTGCGCGTATCCGGATCGTAGGTGCAGTGCAGCTCAACAATCTCGCCAGACGTTTCGTCTTTCACAACACGCTCACATTTGATGATGTAGGCGTAGCGCAATCGCACCTCGCGCCCCGGCGCTAAACGGAAGAATTTCTTGGGC
>SYOC01000427.1 GCA_005804965.1 Pseudomonadota bacterium | reverse complement strand
CTACTGGGTGCCCGCCACCACCGACCCCAGCGTAGACCCCAACAAGCAAATCTCACATATCTACGACAACCGTAGCCGCATCGCCACGCGCATCAAGCTCTTGCAGAGCGGCTACCGCTTCAGCCAAGAACCAGCGTCGTCAATGCGCCGCTTGATCTCTAACATCGAAGTCGAGAAGAACGACAACAGCGAATTTGTGGTCGGCTCCAACTTTCTGCTGGTGGAACTCTCGATCCAGGCTAAGCACGAGACCCATCTGTGGGCCGGGCGCACCACCCACGTGCTCCGCCGAATCGGCGATGAGTTGAAGATGAGCCAGAAGAAAATCGTCTTGGTCAACGCCGCCGAACCGCTGCCCAATTTGGCGTTTTTGATTTAGCGCCAAGGGATCAAGCGAAATGGCAAGATCCATGGACAAGAGTGGCAAGACAATGACATCCAAAAGTGACGATCCTCTCAAAAACCAGACGAAAAGCCCTGAAACTTGCTATTTCTGTACTCGTGGGATTCTAGAAGAAAAGTGAGTGACAGTAGATTTTCGCTGGAGGAAAAACCTCACCATTATCGAGAACGTTCCAGCAAAAAGGAAGTCCGACAGCTATTAGACCCTCGGCAACCATCGCATTTACCGCGCATTGAGGCTGCCTTGGCAATGCTAGGCCACCGACTGGTGGTCAGTTCGCAATCGGCAGCGTGAATCGACTTCGCTCACAACAATCACAAATCCTCCGCCAAAGACCACCAGCACGCCACTGCGGCTGTGTCCATCTGCGTTGGCAGTGATCCTCATGAGTGAAGATGCTCTTGCACCTCTTCCTCAAATCGAGGATTCTCTCAATTCTCTCATTTTTTCTTCTGGCATCTTTCGTGCCCAGGAAGAAAGGAGAACACAACCCTATGAACATAGAGAAAGCATGCGCAGCGCCTAGATCTCACCATCCCACGGTTCAGAGCCGTGCACCCTTCGGATCGTCGTGCTCGCTCCTCGTTGCCCTAGCATTTTCCCTTGCTTGCGGCGTGCTCGTCAGCGTTCCAGGTGTAGCGTTTCCTGAGGAGTATGCACTCCCCATTCCCGCCGAAGTGTCGCCACCACCCATACCAAACGATAACCCGCTCTCGGCAGCCAAAGTCGAGCTTGGACAGAAGCTGTACTTTGACCCACGCTTATCGGTGGACAACACCACCTCCTGCGCCACTTGCCACGACCCGCGCAAAGGGTTTGCCGACGGCAAGCCGGTAGCAGAAGGCGTCAAGCAACAAAAAGGTACACGCAACTCGCCCTCTGTACTCAACGCTGCCTACTACGAGCAACAGTTTTGGGATGGGCGAGCAGCAATGCTCGAAGATCAAGCGGTCTTGCCCATTACCAATCCTACCGAGATGGCCATGCCGTCACATGGCGCAGTGGAAGACAAACTACGCAAACTGCCCGAATACCCACCGCTCTTCCAGAAAGCATTCGGCAAGCCGGAGATCACCATTCGCCGCATTGGCCAAGCTATCGCGAGCTTCGAGCGCACCCTAGTGTCATTCTCAGCCCCATTCGACCGATTTATCAAAGGTGACAAGACCGCGATTTCTGAATCCGCGCAACGTGGCTGGGTGTTGTTCAATGGCAAAGCGCGCTGTAACACCTGTCATGGTTATGTCAACACGGTGCCGATATTTTCCGACAACAAGTACCACAACATCGGTGTCGGCGCGAAGCAGCGTAACTTCCTAGACCTTGCTCGGGAAGCCCAGCAGGCGTTACAAAAAAGCGATCCGGTAGCCATCGACGCGTTAGCAACCAAGTCGCACGTCGGCGAACTCGGCCGCTTCCTCATTACCAAAGATCCCAAAGACTTCGGCGCATTCAAGACTTCGGGCTTACGCAACATCGAACTGACCGCGCCCTACATGCACGATGGGAGTGAAGCAACGCTGCTCGACGTCATCAACTTCTACGACCGGGGTGGTGAAAGTAATCCCTTTCTGGACGGCGACATGCGTCCACTAGGACTCAACGACCGGCAGAAAGCCGACCTTGTCGAATTAATGAAAACCTTCACTAGCGATGACTTGCAACGCTTCGAGGCGCTCAACTCCCTCATGCCAGCGCAATAATGATGAGAGGCCTTACCTCACCGCGTGCGTTCTCAGGCCCAGAAAGGAAGTAGCTTCACGCAAGAGACCGAAAATTTCGTGCTGCTATCTCCGTTTTGCGTCTCGTTTTGGAGATAGAGGCTCACTTTTACAGTTTCGACAAGAGAACAAAGACTTAGGCGAACCGCCGCCCGACGTTGAGAATAGCAGCCACATCCGGCCAATGTTCCTGCCCCATCACCCCAACAGGATCGGTGATCTTTTTCTGGAGAATGGCCTTCCCGAGCGGGGCAAGTTCGGACGGATGATTCTGCACTGCTTCTGGTTCATCATCCCATTCGAAAGGCAGATGGACGACACCGCCGGGTTCAGTGATCGTGGTTAGCGCCTGGAGCGTTGCCCGCAAGATTTGCAGTTGCCCGACGCGGTCATGCGGACGCCCCAACGGCAAGCTGAACGGAAACTCCAAGGCGGCGACGCGCGGAAATCCATAAGCACGACTCAAGCTGGGAATCATATTGACGCAGATCGTGGCAATGCCAGCAGCTTCAATAACCCGTTGCACCAGTCCCACGGACCGGCAACAGATGGCTCACACGGGGACCAGCACAGCCACGTCTACGCCTTCAGCATACATTCCTTCGACAATCTGTGGAGCCGTGTGACAGACCAGTTCGGTCGGGTCGGTATTGAATCCCATGATGGAGTAATGCGTCGGTGCTAGCGAGCCGATCTCGCCGCTCTGCTCCAGTTCCTGAAACCGTTGCAGAGGAAGCACGACATTCAAATCTTGCTTGGCATAAGCGGTATTGATGTGGAGATGGTTGATGTCCACGCCGTTGGCGGTGGCCGAGCTGGGAATGCGACGGAAGCTAGGATCGCCCCAGGTCGGTTCTTGTCGCTCACGCTCCATGTTAAAAGGCAAGTCGCTACGCAAGGACACTCCTGCCGTCGTCAGCAGGGCAACCCGGCACGCGGGGAGTGGTGTGAGCAGCGGCGTCCAGGGAATCCACTCGTACTGCGGCTCGGTAGGAATAGCTTGTTGCAGAATACGTGCTGCCGGTCCGGCAAAACGCAAACCATCGACCTGCTTGTTAGCCACCATGCGAACCGACATCGTCCCCTCCTTTACGCCGTTCGTTCTGCGCCCATTGTTCCCCAGAGTTTGCGGGCTAACCCGCCAACTTCAGCAGCATGTGCGGCATCGCCTTTTCCAGCGTAGGCTTGGGCTAAGCCAAGAAGCGCGAGCGGGCGATCTGGACAGAATTGCCGTTTCGCTTCCAGCAGTTCAACAGCGGCGTCGTAGGCTCCAGAGCGTAGACAGGCGTCAATCAGTACATCGGTAAAGATGGCGCGTTGCGCGTGGCTGCCACCGACATTGAGGATGCGCTCTTTGATAGGCAGGATGCAGTCCACCGTCCGCGCATACTCACCTTTCGCATAGGCCAGTAACCCTTCGGCCAGCGGCACGCCAACTTCGCCCAGCACGCCTGGGCGTTCAGGCCGTACCCGTGCGCGTAAGCCGTCGAGATACGTCTGCGCCCAATCGAGCTGCTGCGCCCCGGCCAAGCCGAGCGCCACGTGCATCTGGTTGAACAAATAGGTCGGTAAAACACGGAGCTGTTCTAGTGCAGGCGTCAGCGCCGCCCATTCTTCGGCGGTCGCTTGTCCACTCAGATTCAGCCGCCAGAGTAATGCTACCGCATCGACAAAATTGGGCGGATCAAGCGTGGTCGGATTGGGGAAACGGTCACGATACAGCCCCAAGGCCTGCTGAAATTGTCCTTGCTCCCACAGCAACACCGCCAAGTGCCAGACAATATGCGTGCGGAAGGACGCGATGCCATCGCAGTGCGGCAACGCTTCGATCAGCAGTTGTGTCCCGGGACCAAACGCGCCGGTTTCGTAATAGGCGTGGGTTAGTGCGTGCAGCGTCCAGATATCGTCCGGGTTCAATGCTCGCGCCTTGTTACCCATCTCAAACGCCCGAGCGAACTCGCGCGTCTCTTCAAGCGCAAAACTGTACATGCCGAGAATGTACGAGTCTGTCTCACCGAAATGCGGCAGCACCGAGGCAATAAGGTCGCGCATTTTGTCGGCAGAGCCCTGCATGAAGTAAATGAAGTACATGCGCTGAAGCAACGAGACTTCACCTGGGCGGGCAGTAATCGCGGTCAGCATCCGCTCCATCGCCTCACGGCCTTTGCCCTGCGCCCACATCAACACGGTTTCCAGCACATCGCGCTCGCGATCCGTCACAGTGTCGAGCCCAACACACGACTGCTGAAAACACTCCTGGGCTTTGGCGATCATTGGTGCCGACTCCTCCATGAAGTAGCACATACCAAGGTGGCTCTGCGCCATTTTCAGCGCAGGATCAAGCGCCAACGCTTTGAGAAAACACTCGGGCGCATCCTGGCGAAAACCCAGTAGGCCACGCACGCCACGGTTGTACCAGTCCAACGCTTCATGCGACGAAGTTGTAAGAGGAAGGCCGTAACAGTCCGAACGTACAGTGCGTTGAGCAGTCATTGAGGCACTCCGATGCTGCAAAGGATAAAGGCTGAAAGCAGAATGATGAGTTGCCCACACAATGGCGTTTCCCGTTCATTATTCATCGTTCTGCATCGTGTATTCGTGATTTCGTATCCTTCATCAAAGCGCTGGCAGTGTCAAAGGGACGCTCTATCCCTCTTGCGTCGCGAGACACAGTCGATTACAAACGCCGTTCAGAAGGGAGGGCTACTATGCCAACGGAAGAGACTTCGCTCTTACCGCAACGTGTGACCTATACAGGAAGCACAGGACTACGTTTGGTTGGAGATGCCTGGGGCGCACCCGAGGCCCCGCCAGTGCTGTTGTTGCACGGCGGAGGACAAACCCGCCACGCTTGGGGTGGTACGGCACGCGCACTCGCGCAGCAAGACCGCTATGCGGTTGCACTCGATATGCGCGGCCATGGCGATAGTGAGTGGGCAACGGACGGTGACTACATGATCGACTCTTACGTCGCCGATCTCCATAAAGTGTTGGGCAATTTTCGTCAGAAACCGCTCTTAGTGGGTGCATCGCTCGGTGGGATTACCTCACTCCTGACTGAAGGGGAAGCTGCACAATCCATCTGTACCGGGATTGTGTTGGTGGATGTGACCCCGCGTATCGAACAAGAAGGTGCGGATCGCATCCTGGCGTTTATGAGTGCGTACCCCAACGGGTTTGCCAGCCTCGAAGAGGCAGCGGATCACGTGGCCTCATACATTCCTCATCGCCCACGGCCCAAAGATAATAGCGGGCTGTCCAAGAACTTACGGCTCGGCGCTGACGGGCGGTATCGGTGGCACTGGGACCCAAACATGATTAACCCGAGGCGTCGGGTGCGCGACCCGGAACGGATGTTGGCCGCTGCGCGTAGACTCAAAGTGCCGACGCTGCTCGTGCGCGGCAAGATCAGCGATGTGGTGAGCGACGCCACCACCAAAGAAGTCCTCGAAACCGTCCCGCATGCCCAATATGTGGACGTGGCCGAGGCTGGGCACATGGTCGCCGGCGACCGCAACGATGTGTTCAGTAAAGCGGTGCTCGATTTCTTGGCCGCGCTGTAGTGCGTAGGGGCACGGCATGCCGTGCCCTTCATCACTCAGTTCCTTCCCCCTAGAACCTGTCTGTAAACCTCTCAGATTTGTCATTGCTGAGCGGCGCAAGCGGCGAAGAATCTTGTTTTGGACCCTTATGAGTTGCGCTGGCACAATCGCAGTAGCGTGTTCCGAGAAAATTCGAGCACTTGTACGGCTTGTTCGCGCGTGACCGTCGGAAAATTTTCAAGAAACTCGTCAAGCGTGAGACCTGCTTCTAAATTATTCAGCAGCGCATCCACTGGGACCCGCGTACCACGAAACACCGGCGTGCCACTGACGAGGTCGGGATCGACCATGATCGGTAGCTGTTCAATCTCTTTTTCCTCAATGATGAGAGTCATGACCCCACCTCGATTAAATCCCCGCCGCAAACTCGCGCAGCTCGCGATTGAAGCGCTCGGCATCTTCCCAGAACGGCGCGTGGCCGACCTTGGGATAGTAAGAAGTCTGTGCGTGCGCGATCTTGGCCGCATTGTATTTGGCCAGATCGAGCACAGCGATGTCATCCCGTTCTCCGTGGGTAATCAGCACCGGTTTCTTTAAGGTGGGCAGAAGATCGTCGTTATCGAGGTTGCGGGCAAACAACCCTTGTCGCACGTAGGGCGGGACAAGCATGTTGAAGCCGAGAAAGAAGTAGTGGTCTTCCGGCGTCGGCTCCTCGTACACGCACAAACGCAGGAAACGTGCAGTCGCCGCGACGCTTTCTTCCACATTGGTGGACATGATGCCCTGACTCAGCAGCGCAAACTCTTTGCCAATGAACGGTAAGAGCTTCTCTCCCATCAACGAAGACGCTCCCACCAAATGCACGCCACTAATCTGTGCTTCCCCGTAAAACCGCAGGTAGTCACAAATCACTAACCCGCCGTAGGACCAGCCGCTCAGTACCGAGTTGTGCAAGCCGAGCGTAGTAATAATTGCGTTAATATCGTCCGCCCACAAACGCGAGTCGCCATACACATCCTTGGGCTTGTCGGATAGGCCATGCCCGCGTAGGTCGAGCGCGACGAGGCGAAAATCTTTTGCCAAGTCCGAGTGCAGTTGCTTGTTCCAACTGAGCCGACTCTGTGCGAAGCCGTGGATGAAAAGTAGCGCTTGGCCATTGGGGTTCCCGGTTTCATCGACTCGCAGCTTGAGGCCACCACCGCCAATGACGGTATGACTTTTCATGAAGGTTCTCCTCGTGGGTGCGTTCTCCACTCACTCAGACACGAACGCACTGTCGCTCGCCAGATGCGCAAAACTCGCGAGATTGTCGCCGTAGGGCAGAAAAGGAAGAGCAAATTTGTGGGCTTCGGCGGCGAAGTATTCATTAATCATCACCGCGTTTTTGAAATCGTCGGCAGTAATCGTGCGGTTCGAATGACTGGGGCCTTGCAACCGTCGCAGATGTTCCTCAAGCGCCGGAGCGGAGAGGATGCAATACAGATCGGCACCTACCTCGTGATACAGTTCAGGCAGCAGATGGTTGCCTTCGATAATGAGGGAGGTGCCTTCACTCCGCGCACGACGAATGCACGACAGAATGGCAGGACGTACGCGTCGCGCTTGGGCAATCAGCGTCTTGATCGGATTGTCGGAACGAAACGTGAAAGTGAATAAGTCAGGGTCCTTGGCTGGCGTGGTTTCGCTCCTGAGCACCTCGCGGATAAACCCGGTGCCGATCCGGTGATCAATCTGCAAAGAAAAACCGAGTTCCCTGGCCAAGGTACTTTTTCCCGTGCCGGCAGTCCCTCCCACCAAAATGATCGGCTTTCGCATGGCTCCCCCTCACCTGCACCACAGCGCCCCTTACTCCCCTTTGCGCCGTGCGCTTCATGTTGTGCGCGGCAGCGTAGCCGCGTTTTTGCGTTCTTGTCAAGGAAAGCCCGGCAACGCCTGATAGAATCCGTTGGCCTGCACCAACGTCACCGATGTCTCGAAGAGGTCGCTGAGATTCTTCTCGGTCAGCACCTCGCGTTTGTCGCCATCGGCCATCACGGCACCGTTTTTCAACAGGACCACACGCGTAATCTCCGGCGGAATCTCGTGAATGTGGTGCGTCACCAGAATCAGCGTCTTCCCTTCCTGCATCAAGCGACGGATGACGTTGAGATACTGAAAGCAGGCACTGAGGTCGAGCCCGCTGGTCGGCTCGTCGAGAATGAGCGCCTCGGGCTCGTTGATTAACGCACGACCCAACAAGAACCGCCGCTGCTCGCCAGTCGACATCTCGCCGAACATGCGCTGCTTCAACGCAGCAATGCCCAGCTGCTCGACAACACGCCCGGCGCGGGCACGATCTTCCTCGCTAAAGTGATGATGCCACGCCGTGTCGATGCTGGAGTAATAGCCGGACAAGATAACGTTAAGCCCACGTGCATTGCCGACATACTGCTGTTGCAGATCGTGCGAGACGATACCGAAGTGTGAGCGCAACTCCCACACATCCCACCGCTCCTGCCCGAAGATCCGCACGTAGCTGTCTTCCCGCTCCACCGGGTAGAGTTCGCGGGCAAGCACTTTCAGCACGGTGGATTTCCCTGCGCCGTTCGGCCCAAGGATGGCGGTATTCCGCCCGAGCTCCAAGTCCAAGGAAAAGTCGTGCAGGACGCGATGCTGGCCGCGATATACGGTAGCGTTGTGAATTTCGATGATCTTTTGCATGGCCATACGTGACTGTTAGCCGAGAGGATTTTCTTGCAGCCGATAGGCCCGCGCAGCAGTACCGTAAAACAAGGCAGCGCGTTCGGACGCAGAAAAATCCTGCGTCATACGTTTGAACGAGTTCCACAACACGGTGTAGGAACAGGAGGCTTTATCCACAGGGAAATTGCTCTCGAACATACAACGGTTCACCCCGAACTTTTCGATGCAATATAAATAATATGGACCATTCACGGCGGCAAGTTCCGCCGAAGTCGGTGGTTTTTCCTGTCGGTGCCAATCGAAACCACACATAGTCATGGTCAATCCACCAAGCTTCACCACCACGTTGGGACAGGCGGCCACCGCCGCAATCCCACGCTTCCATTCCTCGAACACCTCTTGGCGTTTGCCTGTGTACGGCCCAACCCCCAACGGTCCGCCCACATGATCCAGAATGATCGTAGTGTCGGGGAAGGCCCTGGCCAAGTCCGCAAGATCCATCAGCTGACAATGGTACATCCATGCATCGAAACTCAGCCCAAGCTTGCCCAGGCAAGCAAAGCCTTCACGGAATTTCGCATCAAACATGAGTTTCTCTATCGGTTTGGTGTGGGCATTACGGATGTCTGGGCTTGCATGCCAGCTGGTGGCGTGGCGAATGCCACGGAAGCGATTCTGACTGGCAGCCATATGAGCTTCGAGCACTGGCTTGACGCCACTGCCCAACGTCAGATCAGCAAAGCTCACAATCCCCTCCGCCGCAGCAGTAGAACCATATTGACCGCTAGCACTCTGAGCAGCGATGCCCTGGACGAACTCGGTTTCACCAATGGGACGCAGCTCGGGCGGACCGCTCTTACGGTACATCGATACGCATTCCACAAAAACCGTGGAAACGACATTATGCCCACCGCTCAGATCTTGTAATAGTTCATCAAGCAAATAACGGCTCTGCGGCAAATCCCAGAGATGGTGATGCGGGTCGCAAATCGGCAGTTGAGGATCAAGCGCTTTCTCAACGGTCAGGTTTATCCAGGCAGTACGATCAGTGGCCATATCACGGTCCTTTTCTTTCGTTGGCAAAAATTATTGTTTCTCTCGCGTCGCACGCCTACATAACCAGCACAGACTTTGCTGTTGTACGTTCACGATAGCGAGCATCCCACTGGAGGAGGTGCTGAAATTGCGAGTCAATCACCACCTTGCCGAAACGCGCGAACTGCAAGGCCGCCTCGAGCGTGCAGTCGGCAATGCTGGGGTGCGTACCAGCCACGAACTCCCGCCCGTCGGCGAGTTGCGCCTCTAAATAACGCAGTGCTTCTGGCAAGATCTTGCGAAAATGCTCGGCCACTTCCGGGCTCGGTGGCAGTCCAATCGGAGAATTGGTCGCGTGAATAATCCGCCCGACCGGCAACAACACCCCAAGGTCAGCGATCCGTTCCAGCTCACGCACTCGCGCTCGTTCTAACGGCGAGCGGCCGATCATGGGCGGCTCGGGGTAGCACTCTTCCAAGTACTCGATGATCGTCAGCGATTCGAGCAGATACGACCCGTCATTCAGCTCCAATACCGGCAGTCTGCCGAAGGGATTCCGGGCGCGATGCTCGGGCGTGCGCTGCTCGCCTTTCGGCAGGTTGACCGACACTTGTTGAATATCAATCACCGCACCCGCCGCCGCTTTCTCGGCTAGATACAGGCGGACCTTGGTGGGATTGGGTGCCACCTGGAACATGTAGAGTTTCATGAGTTGCTCCTTGGTTTAGGGATTCGTATTTCATCGCGGCGATCTTGCTGGAGCAAGGTTCGTCATGCCAGCGAAAGCTGGCATCCAGGGAAAGTAGGCATCAGCTACGAATTCTGCCTTCTGGATTCCGGGTCTCGCGTGGCTCGCCCGGAATGACGATCCAGCCGTCTTCCCTTTATCCTGATTGCTACCGTCGCCCCAAGGTGGCCAGCACTTCGAGAGAGGGCGCAAAGAAATTCGCCCCAGACACGGCATGCGAGTAGTGCATCAGGTGGTCGTGGTGCCCGTCGCCTGAAGTGCCCATCATGCGGGCCAGCATCTTCTCAGGAATATCCAACGTCTTGCAGTAGGCAATGAAGAACAGCCCTTTCTCGGACACCGTGCCATAGGGAAAACTGTGGCGGACGATTTCTAGCTCTTCGCCGTTTTCTTCGATCACCGTGCGGCTGATATGCGCGGTGGCAGGCTTGGCTTTCTCAGACAACTCTTCACTGTCGGCTTTGCGGCGGCCAATCACTTTCTCTTGTTCTCTGGGCGGCACGGTCGCCCACTTCGCGAGATCATGGATATAGCGCTGTGTGAACACATAGCTGCCACCAGTGAAAGCGGCATCTTCCGCGCCCACCAGTGCAGCAGCAGAGCGGTCTTTGTTGCCCTTAGGATTTTCGGTGCCGTCGATAAACCCGGTGAGGTCACGGGAATCGAGATACTGGAAGCCATGCACCTCGTCCATGACTTCGACCATGCCGCCAAGCTGCGTACGCACGCGCATGGCGAGTTCAAAGTTCAGATCGTGACGTTTCGAGAGTATATGCAGCAGCAGGTCGCCGCCGGTGCTCGGCGCACTCAGCCCTTCAGCAGCCAAGGCAGTAAATGGTCGCAGCCCGGCAGGGCGTTTCTTGGGGGAGAGGGCATTCCACAATTCGGAGCCAAAACTCACGGTACACACCAGCTTGGCGCGGGAGTCAGTCGCCCCAATTTTCTCGACTAAGGCAGGAATCCCAGCGGCCACCTTGGCCACGGCTTTGCCGTTGACGGTCGGGTTCACGACGTTGAGGATCAGAAACAAAGCATTGGATTGCGGTGCGGGGAGAATCCCGGCTTGCGGAGTCGGCATAGGGCTTTTTCCTTTCGCGAAATATGTCTGTTGAGCGTTTACTGAGCGGACACGTCAGGTGCAAGCCCTCCTCACCTCTGGGTGTCCCATCTACCCGATAGCCTTCCAAGCCAAGCGGTTGGTACCGACCCCTTCGCCTTTGCTGCGGAGTTGTTCGAGAGTTTCCTGAAATTTCTTGAGGGAGTCTACCTCCATAGTGACCCACTCGGATGAGGGTCTCTCCATCTTCAAGAAATCCTCTGCGTAATACTTGATGGCAAAATAGGGGCGCACGACATCCGTAATAACCAGTACAGATCCATCGCGCCTCAGCTCGCAATTTATCTTGAACCCTCGGTTCGCTCCTGGCATAAGGATCTCGGCCTGACTCAAGTCTTTCACTTGACTCGCAGCTCTTTCAAATGCCTCTGCCGAAAGCGTGTTGGGTACAATCAGTTCGATCTCGACCTGTTCTTTCTTGAAATTGAGAATGCGCTCTTTTCGCTCTTTTTCAGGCAAGCCTCGTTGCTCCCGATCTTCATCCGGATGAAAGCGCACTTGGATAGCCGTACTCTTCAGGGCATTATCGACAGGCTTGAGAAAGTTGTGAAAATAGCCCACGGCGAGTCCCTTGGCGACGGTTGGAGCGGAATTCAGCTTCGTTTCCGTTTCTTTATCTTTCTGGTTGAGCTGCTTCTTCGTGTTCACCATGGCGAAGACACCGGTAATGACGGCGGTAATGATGCCAAAAACACCAGTCACAATCGTCGGAGTGATTGAGGTTGCCTCCATACAATTTCCTCCCTTTGCATTCGCTGCACAGTCTCATCGGGTGCATACTGACAAAGCATAGCTGCCGCTGTATTGCAATGTTTGACCATCGAGTCTCTCCCGCTCTGTAGGAAGCGCCCCTCATACTCCAGCATCACAAAAAAACCTCCCGCCGAGGCATTGTGTGTACTGGATCTTTTGCGCACAACAGAGGCGACACACAAGGAGGATCATTATGAAATTTTCTCATCTCGCTCTGCTCGCCGCAGTCGTGGCGGCAGTGTTCGCAACCACTGAAGCCAAGGCGTTTCCCGTTGCCTTGGAGCCCAGCAAAGATAATACGCTCTACGACGATGGCGGTGCGGGGCTGCGCAGCAATGGCAAGGGCAAAGATATCTTCGCCGGAAAAACCGCCGGCGGAGGGTCAATCGTGCGCCAACGCGCGGTCCTCGCATTTGAAGGGTTGAGCCTGCTGCCCACGCCGCTGACCGTGAACAGCGCCACGCTGGTGCTTTCTCTCACGAAAACCATCTCTGGAAATCAAACCGTTGCTCTGCACCGTCTCTTGGCGGATTGGGGCGAAGGCACCTCGAACGCAACGAGCTCGGAGGGCCAAGGTGTACCGGCAACTACAGGAGACGCGACGTGGACGCATCGGTTTTTCAATACCGCTACGTGGTCAGCTCCAGGTGGAGATTTTTCTGGGTCTGCCAGTGCTAGTCGCCTCGTAGGTTCGGGGTCTGGCCCGTATGCCTGGAATTCAACCACACTGGCAACCGACGTGACAGGTTGGATCAGCACCCCAACCACGAATTTTGGCTGGATCGTCATTGGCAATGAAGCCTCAGGCGGCTCGGCGAAACGGTTCGGTAGCCGTGAGTCATCTGCCTTTTCGGAACGGCCCCGGCTCGTCCTCGACGTCACAACTCCTGCCCCACTCGACCATTTCTTCTGCTACAAGGCCAAAAATTCGCCGGGAGCCTTCAAGTTCCTCAAACAGAACGCCACTATTGCCGATGCCATTATGCCCGAAACCGTGTGGCAACTCTTCAAGCCAGTCAGTCTCTGCACCCCAGCCAACAAGAATAACGAAGGAGTCACCGATGAAGAGACGCACCTGGAAGGCTACTGGACCAAAGCGATCAAAGAGGTCACGGTCCCGCCGCCAACGACGACCGTAAGCGTCACCAATCAATTTCATCTCGCCGAGGCGCTCGTGGTCAAAACCGGTAAGCTGGATCGGCTGCTCGTGCCGACCAGCAAATGTGTCGATCAGCCAGTCGGGACTTGCCCCTTGGATCTTGCGCCACCGGCGGTGGACAATCCGGTTGACCACTACGCTTGCTATAAAGTGACGGTATCGAGCAACGGCCCAGCGTTCGATCCTATTCCGAATGTGTCGGTGAGCGACCAGTTCATTGACCCGGCGAAAGATTTCACGCTCAGCAAGCCCACGCATCTGTGCGTGGCGGCGGACAAAAACCAGGAAGGCATCAAGCGCCCGCTCTACAACCTGATGTGCTACAAGGCCGAGAAAGCACTCGATGCCCCAGCGCATGTCAAGCAGAAGAAGCTCCACACCAGCAATCAGTTTGGACATGAACGGATGGACACGCTCAAGGAAGAGGAGCTGTGCGTGCCCTCGTCGATTATTGTGCGCTGAGGCGTTGAGGTCCCTTCTCCCCTCTGGGGAGAAGGACAGGATGCGGGGTGCTACTCCCCTCTGCGGGGCAGGTATTTGACTGTAAAGAACGGTGGTATCGTCATTCCCGCGAAAGCGGGCATCCAGGTTTTGCCCTGGATTCCGGGTCTCGCAGTGCTCGCCCGGAATGACGCACCCCGGTAAGGCTCCCGTGATGAAGTACGCCGTCGCTCTATTTCTCGCGGGCAAACACCGCTACCGCACCACTCGTCGTCGCCCCCACATAGACATGCTTGCCGTCTTTGCTGATCGCTAGCGCAACCGCACCATCGAGGGCTTTGCCATCCACACAGGTGCCACCGCTCCCGTCCTCGCTCGTACAATCCGCCGGATTGGCCAACTGAGTCAGCACGCCCGTGCCCTTGTCCCGAGCGAACGCGGCGATCGCGTCGCTGGAGATGGATGTCACATAGACATGCTTGCCATCTTTGCTGACTGCGACTGAGTACGGGTTGAGTAACGCGTGGCCATCGGTGCAGGTTCCACCACTGCCATCATTGCTGATACAGCCGTCCGTGCCTGCCAACTGCGCCAACGCCCCCGTGTTTTTGTCGCGGGCAAACACCGCCACCGCGGTGCTGACAAAGGACGCCACATAGATATGCTTGCCATCGGGGCTTACCGTCACCGCCCACGCACCAACGAGCGCTTTCCCGTCAGCGCAGTCCCCACCGCTACCACTGTCGCTGATACACCTGTCCAGACCGGCCAGCTGGGTCAACGCTCCGGTGCTCTTGTTACGGGTGAAGGCGGCCACCGCGTTGCTGGCGTCAGACACCACGTAGACATGCTTGCCGTCGGGACTCACCGCCACCCCCCGTGGGCTATCGAGGGCGGTACCGTCGCTGCACCCGTTGTTCCCAGTCTCACTCACGCAGCCGTCGATGGTGGGGTCTTGCGCCAATACGCCGATACTCTTGGTGCGCCGCAAGACCGCCACTGCGTCACTGTCGGCGGACGCAATGTACAGATGCTTGCCGTCGGGGCTCATCGCCACGGAGGCACTATTACTCGGTCCATCCAGGGCACGCCCGTCAGTGCAAGTGGCCCCACCCACATCGGCGATACACCCATCGAAGCCGGGGAGTTGCGTCAATTGCCCGGGGATCTGCCCCCAACTCGGCGTGCTGCTGCTCAAGCCGAGCAGCACCGCTCCCGCTGCTGCCCATTGTCGCACTTTCTGCCGCTCTCGTACCACGATCTCACTCTTGCCTTTCGCTGACAGAAGAACAAGACACGGAGCGCCGCCGCGTGCCAGCTCGTTGCGCCGCGATCCGTCGGTCGGGACCGGCAAGCACCTCCTCTGCTGGCCGCTCTCCGGTCGGTGCTTGCCCTCTGTACCTAGTGGTCTCGCTGCTCACAGCAAACTAGACAGAAGGAGGGAGCAACACAAATCGGCGGCGGCAAAAGAGATCTCTCCCTCCCTTTGACCACCCCCAGGAAATCGACTATACCCTTACGAACAGTCTGTCCCCACGCCTTCCCGGGCTAAGATAGCCTGAACAATAGAGTTTTACTGGATATGTATGGATTTCCCACGGATTAAACGCTTACCTCCCTATTTATTCGCCACGCTCGACAAGATGAAGCT
>SYOC01000426.1 GCA_005804965.1 Pseudomonadota bacterium | reverse complement strand
CGGCTCCATCTTAGCGGTTGTGGTTTTGGTGCGGGGGCGGAGTTGCACTACTTTTGCCGGGGTTTTCGTTTGCTTTTGCATGGGCATCCCTCCGTTCATGTTGGTCGTTCTGTGGAACTGTCCAGACATTATACACAAGTGTATATGAAAATCCCAAGTGGAATATCTTCGCGTGAGGATAAGCCTGCCCCTACAAATCCTCGCTTGAGCTTGCTACACACACAGATCAAGAAAGGATGCTTGCGTATGCAAACGAAACGTATGGGACGGACGGGTCTGAAAGTATCGGAAATTTGCTTGGGAACGATGACCTTTGGGCGACAGTGCGACGAGGCACTGAGCTTCAGCATTATGGATGCTGCTGCCGAAGCTGGAGTGGATTTCTTCGATACCGCCGATGTGTACCCTGTTGGTGGCGGGCTCGAATCCGTCGGGCGCACTGAGGAGATTGTTGGCAATTGGCTGAAAGGGAAGCGCGACAAGATTGTCTTGGCCACGAAATGCTGGGGGGCGATGGGTCGGAATCCTAATGACCAAGGTTTATCGCGTAAACATATCTTTACTGCCATCGAGAACAGCTTGCGACGGTTGCAGACGGACTACATCGACTTGTATCAAGTGCATGCCCCTGACCCGAATACCCAGCTCGATGAAACCCTCCGTGCCCTCGACGACTTGGTCCATCAAGGCAAGGTCCGGTACCTCGGCTGCTCGAATTTTCAGGCGTGGTTGTTGGCCTCGGCCTTGTGGAACAGCGATAAATCCGGACTCGCACGTTTTGACTGCGTGCAGCCGCGCTACAATCTCCTCTTCCGCGAGATCGAGAATGAATTGCTACCGCTCTGCCGTCACTACGGTGTCGGTGTGATCCCCTATAACCCTCTGGCTGGCGGTTTTCTCACCGGAAAGTATACGATGGCCGCTGAACCAGAAGCCAACCGGCGCTTCGGCTTGGCTGGGCGTGCCGGAAAGATTTACCGTGACCGCTATTGGCAGGAAGAGCAATTCGGTGCCGTGAAACATCTGCAAGATTTCTTCGCGGCCAAAGGCAAAGCCTTGACGCAAGTGGCGATTGCTTGGGTGTTGGCGCAGCCAGATATTACTGCACCGATTGTCGGTGCCACGTCAGTCGAACAGCTACGGCAATCGCTGCCGGCGGTGGATTTGGCCTTGGACGAGGAAGATAAAAAGGCGTGTGACGAGGTGTGGTTCAACCTGCCACGTCTGCGCGATCCATCTGTGGCGTTGCGTTAGTCACAGCATCTCGTAAAAGCTGCCTTCGCCCGGCACGAACAAGCGACTATAGAAGCGCATGGCGTAGGAGTCGGTCATCCCAGCGAGAAAGTCGCAGATCACGCGTTTGCGAGTCTGCTCGTTGTCGTCCAGCAACGCGCGTTCGTAATCTTCGCCGTGGTCCTCCGGAAACAGACCAATCGAGGCTTTGCCTTGGTCGAGCACGGCGAACAGCCGCCGGAGGACCTCTTGGCCTTTATGACCGAGGGTGGTGACGCGCGGGTTATGAATGACCTTATGGGACTCGAAAGCTTTGAGCACTTCAATGCGGATGCGTGTAGGGGCGTCGGCATCAATGCGACTATCCGAATGAACGCTGACAGTGCTCGCGAATTCATGGATAAGATCGCGCGTGAGCATCTTGCGGGCCGCGCGATTAGCCTCACGCTCTAGGGTCTCAAGACGCTGAGCAATGATCTTCAGTTCAGCGCAAATCTGTTGTTCGCCAACAGCAAGGCGCAGTGGAGCGAGTTTCTCATTCACGACCCGCACCACACGCGGGTGCGGTGGGCGGTGGAAATCCGTCAAGGTAATCAGTCCAGCTTTGAGGCTGTCCTCTAAATCGTGTACGGAGTAAGCGATGTCGTCGGCGACATCCATGATCTGGCATTCGAAGCTACGCTCGCGACCATTCCCTGTGGCGTTGACGATGGCAGCGACAAACTCCTGGTCGTCGGCGTAAAATCCCTTCGCTGGTGTTTCGGGAGCTGCGGCAATCGTGGCAGCGTCGATACACGTTTTATATTTAAGCACGCCGTCGAGCGTCTGATAGGTGAGGTTCAGGCCTTCGTAGGCGCTATGCTTGCGTTCGAGCCGCGTGAGAATGCGGAAGGTTTGCGCGTTGCCCTCAAAGCCACCGTGGCGACGCATGAGTTCGTGGAGCACCTGTTCGCCGGTGTGGCCGAAAGGTGGATGACCGAGATCGTGGGCGAGGCAGGTCGCTTCGACGAGGTCGGTGTCGGCATGCAGAGAGAGTGCGATGCCTTTGGCGATTTGTGAGACCTCCAGGGAGTGCGTCAAGCGTGTGCGGAAGAAATCGCCTTCATAGACGCCGAAGACCTGAGTTTTTCCTTGCAGGCGACGAAACGCCGCCGAGTGAATAATCCGGGCACGATCACGCTCGAACTCAGAGCGGCGATCCGTTAAGGAGGGCCGTAGCTCTAACGTGCGGCGCCGAGCGTCGGCAACACGAGCAGGCTTCATAATGCTGAACTCCTGTGAGGCAGCATAAAGTAGTCTGAGCAAGGATCGCAAGGCTCCTCTCGCCTAGTCGAGTTCTTCGATTTTGATCGGAGCAAACAGATGTCGCCTGTTGACACTCGAGAACTCGCCGCTTACAAAAAGCCGATGGAATTGGAACGCGCCCAAGCGTCTCTGCGTGCCGCCCGCTTGTGTTTGACAGAGAACCTCTGCGATAGTGCGGCCAATCGCGCTTATTTCGCTGCGTTCCAGGCTGCTGTCTGGGCTATAGAAAGCCAAGGAATCAAACGGAAGGAATGGACTCACAAGGGAGTGCATAGCGATTTTGTGCAGCTTTTCATCCGGCGACGAAAGGTGGTGCCCGCCAGTTTTGCTAGTGCGCTTCCCCATTTGATACGGCTTCGCCATATCGGAGACTATCAGCAGCCCGGCGTAAGTTTGCGTGAAACCGAGCGGGCAGTTCGCCTCGCGCAAGAATTCGTGGAATTGCTCATCAAGGAGACTTTGCATGGCCCGGAAAAGAAAGAGCCTTAACCAGCAGGAACTCTTGGACGTGAAGCTCTCCGAACTAGCTACACTTGTCAAAGATTGCTCTGCGCAATCGCGGGTAGAGATTTCTTTTCCGTGCTACGAGGATGAAGACGCCGCGATTGATGTATATCCACCGTTAGATGCGTCAGAAGAAGACGTACGCCGCCTTGAAGTAGCGGTCGGCGAACGCTGTAATGACATTCTTGTGGATACCGGCTTGTTCATCGTTGGTGCTGTGCGAACCTGAATCTCCTTTTGAGATTTTGCTTCACTCCCCGGCTCGTCGTGCCATGCGAATGAGCCCCCAAGCCAAAAGCACGAACGGCGTAATCGTCAACACGTATTCGAGCGCACCGCTGCCCGCCGTCCGCAGCGTTAATCCTTGATCGATGCCGCTGACCACTAATACAGCGATGCCGATGCCCATCAGGGCGTCTCCCGCGATCAACCCAGAGGCGAAGAGCATCGCACGTTCGTTTTGCTGTTCTTGCTCTGGTGGTGCATCTTTCTTGACGCGCCACGCTACGAATCCACCGAGAATCAGAGACGCAGTAGTGGTGATGGGTAAGTACAGCCCAATGGCGAAGGCTAAGCTGGGAATCCCGATGATCTCTGCCACCAGGGCGAGTCCGCCGCCGAGCAACATCAGCGTCCAGGGCAGTTCACCACGCATCACGCCTTCGACGAGCGTGGCCATCAGTTTGGCTTGTGGTGCAGGCAGAGCTTCCGATCCCAGCGTGTAGGCTTGGTGGAGCAAGAAGAGCACCCAACCAGCGCGTAACGCGGCGATACAGACGCCGAGCATTTCTCCCAATTGCAGATAGCGCGGCGTGGCTCCAAGCAAAGCTCCTGTCTTCAAGTCTTGGCTCATGTCGCCGGAGAGGGCGATAGCAACGCAGACTACAGCGCCGCAGGTAATAGCCATGCCCATGCCTGTGGTGCCGGAATACCCGGCGACTGACAAGAGCAAACTGATGGCCAGCAGTGCCGCGATGGTCATACCGGACACCGGCTGCGAAGTGGAACCGACGAGACCAACCATACGTGAAGACACCACGACAAAAATAAAAGTGAAGACAACAGCCAGCACTGCGGCCAGAAGACTGAGTTGAAAAATAGGAATCAGCCAGAGCCCGAGGCCGAGAAGAGCGATGCCACCAACGACGGTCAGCGGATGCAAATCGCGTTCTGTGCGCACGGCGCTGCGGTCTTGTTCCCCGCTGCGGCGTAGTCCTGATAATGCGACGTACAGCGATTCCTTCATGGCTGGCAGAGACCGCACCAACGCGACCATGCCGCCAGTGGCGACGGCACCAGCACCAACGTAACGCACGTAGCGTCGCCAAATGTCGAATGGCCCGAGCTGCTGCACGTTTTCGTCCAGCCCGAAGAAGATCCCGAGGCTGCTTCCGGCCAGGGCATCAAAAAGTGGGAGGAGCAGTGACCAGCCAATCACACCGCCAAGCGCCATGTAGCTAGCGACGCGCAAGCCGATCAGATAACCCACGCCGAGAAAAATTGGTGTCAGCTCGAAGCCGATAGCTGCTTTATGCAGCGACGAAAAGCTCCAGAAGACCGTGTCTTGCCACAGCTTGAATCCTTTCATGGCGAACTGGTAGATCGCACCCACAACGATGCCCAAGAATACCGGGCGTGCGCTTGCACCACCGACATCGCCAGCAATCAACACTTTGGCGCAGGCAGCGCCTTCGGGGAACGGTAAGACGCCGTGTTCGCGAATTGTCAGGTTGTGCCGCAAGGGGATCATCATCAAGATGCCAAGCAAACCGCCGGTCGCACCCAGGAGAAAGATGAAGAACCCGCTCGGATGAAGCCCCAGGAAAATGAGTGCCGGAACGGTAAAGATGATGCCAGCGGCTAGGGATTCACCGGTCGAGGCGATGGTGTGTACGACGTTATTTTCGAGAATCGTCCCGCGCCGCAACATGCCTTTCAAGACTGCCATAGAAATAACTGCCGACGGAATTGAGGCCGACACGGTGAGCCCGACCTTGAGCCCCAAATAGGCGTTGACCATGCCGAAGGTGAGCGACAACACGGCACCAAGGAGCACGGCTTGCCAGGTAAATTCGGGGATGTTGAGCTCGGGGCGAATATACGGGGTGAAGGACAGGGGCGTGCGAGTGTCGGAGGTGGAGCGACTGGCCATGAAACGCTTCTTTCTTTGTTGTGGCTGTGAAGGTCTGTATCTGTTGGCTGAGGCATTGTCGAAGGCCGTGAGAGTGCATGCCCAGGTCTACGCCCGTGGCTTGTATGTCCGTCAGGGCTGTGGTGCAATACCGCGCACAGGTTCTTTATGAAAAATCGCTCTCGTTGGCTCGCTCGAACGATGCCGTGGCTACACAGTCTCGTGCTGGTGGCCTTGTTGCTTGGTTGCTTGCAACTGAGTGCGTGCAGTACCCAGCAGCCCACGCCGCCAGCCGAACTCGCAGGGAATGCCAACGATCTGTTTAACGAACCGTTTTTTACCAACCCGCCGTACTGGGATAATCCCGACGCGCCCACGGACGATCAGCTTGCGGACAAGCCCAAATCGCTTTTGCAGAAGAGCGGCGACATCGCGTTCACCACGT
>SYOC01000425.1 GCA_005804965.1 Pseudomonadota bacterium | reverse complement strand
CTGACTTTGGCGTATAGGTCCATGTCTGTGTACATCCTCTGTGCCTCCCCAGATCCAATCTTGGATCGCAGGATAGGCTTGAGACCGGTACCCGGTTACGCCGCCGCCAACTGGCTCCCTTTTACTCCGCCGTTCACACAGAGCAACACAATGTGCTCGCAGCTATTGAACAATGCAAATTGCTATGCAAATTGCTACTTATGCCCTGTAAACTCTGTCTAAGGGCTGGGGACAAATGTTCCTTGAGCCTTGGATACCGTCTGGCTGCCCCCGGCCGGACGCCGTTGGTGCGATGAAGCCTAGTGCCCCGCCAATGCTGCTGCGAACGACTGAGCGGACGTGGGAAGTACAGCGTCGCTCCCAAGCATAACTTCGACGCAGTGCAGGACCCCGTTGTATGCGTTCTGCCGGTTGCCCTTGTACTCGTTCGTGACCTGTGCACCTCGGTCGATGCCGACATCGAAAGTACCCTCCTGCGAGAACATGAACTGTGTCGACCGCTCGAGCCGCCCGAAACCAACGTGTTCGCCATCTACGAGCAAGGTAAGCTCGCCACCCTTACCCAGCCCGCCACCGTCATATGCGAAGTGCACGCCGATGTTTCGTCGTCCGGCCTGGACGACTGTTCTTGACCGAAGGTAAGTGCGCTCGATTCCGCAAAAGTTGTAGCAATAAACCGCGAACCCATCGTGCAGGTAAAGCGACCAGCCCCCAAAACGCGTCCCTTGGGCGACGAGCACGCCGGAGGATCCGGGAGAGTGATCGATGATGGCATTTACTGCGAATGACGTGTTCTTGAGGTTAGGGGCGACGTTCTCGCGTAGGCGTGGCATCCCGGCTGGAAAAACGATACGCGTCCGCCCGCCAAGTGGCGCTGGACGTCCAGCTAGCACGGGGTTGAAGCGCTCGTGGAAACGGTCGTCCAAAGGCAGAACGCCGTACCGTGCCGCTTCCACTAGGAACATCTGCCTCAGCCGATCAAGTAGTTCCTGATGCTCGTCGGCAACGTTCATCGCCTGCGTCCAATCCGTCAGAGTATCGTAGAGCTCCCAGGTGTCATCGCGGACTAAGTGGGTTTCGGGCACGTTCGTCTTCCACGGCGTGCGGTGTTTGGTGACAGCGGTCCAGCCCTTGTGATAAATGCCTCGGTTTCCTGAGCACTCAAAGTATTGCGTTTGGCGTTGCTCTTCGGAGATGCCGTCACGCATAGAGTAAAGAAACGACACGCCGTGTATCGGCATCTGCTCAACGCCATCGACCACGGACGGCTCTGGAATCCCAGCGGCCTCCAGCACCGTCGGTACGAAGTCGATCACGTGATGCCAGTGACTGCGGACTCCGCCCGGGTCAGCCACCACCTTTGGCCAGCGTACGATCAGGCCGTTTCGCGTGCCGCCGTAGTGCGAAGCCACTTGTTTGGTCCATTGGTAAGGTGTGTCCATACACAGGGCCCATGCCACCGGGAATTGTGGGAACGAGTGAGGCCCGCCCAGCTGGTCGAAGATCGCCAGCATGTCCTCGGCGCTGTCGCTGACACCGTTGATGCGCAGTAGCTCGTTGAAAGTACCATTGGGACCGCCGATTGCGGCAGCGCCATTGTCGCCAACGAGGTAGAAGATGAGCGTGTTGTCCAGCGCGCCGGTTCGCTCAAGGTGGTCAATTAGCCGCCCCGCCTGCGCGTCCGCGTGCTCTGCGAATGCGGCGAACAGTTCCATCAGCCGCGCGGCCACCTTGCGCTGTACACCGCTCAGCGACGACCAGGCCGCGATGTCCTGGGGCCAAGGCGGCAGGCGGGCTTCCTGCGGCACTACGCCCAACGCCTTCTGTCGCTCGAAAATGCGGATTCGCTCGATATCCCAGCCGTGATCGAAGGCGCCGGCATACCTCTCTCGCCAGCCTTCAGGCACGTGCAGCGGCGCGTGGCAGGCGCCAAAGCTAAGGTGGCAGAACCATGGACGCTCTGGGGCGAGTGCGGTGTTAGTCGAAAGCCAATTTATCGCGTTGTCCACCAGATCCTCGGACAGGTGGTAGCCTTCTTCGGCGCTGCGAGGCGGATCGACCTGCGTAACGCCGCTGATCAGATCCGACGGGTTGAAGTGATCGGCCTCTGCCCCCAGGAAGCCGTAGAAACGATCGAAGCCTTCGCCGGTGGGCCAGCGCTCGAACGGCCCTTGGGGGGAGATCTCCGCCGCTGGCGTCTGGTGCATCTTGCCGAATGCGCCAGTAGCGTAGCCGTTCAGAGACAAGATTCTGGCAATCGTGGCGGCCGCAGCGGGTCGCTGCGAGTTGTACCCCGGCACGTTGGTGGCCATTTCGGGAATGCTGCCCATGCCGATGCTGTGCGGATTACGTCCGGTCAGCAACGCCTGACGCGTGGGCGAACACAGGCCGGTGGTGTGGAATCGGCTGTACCGCAACCCAGATTGCGCGAGACGCTCGGCGGTGGACATTCGGCAGGAACCGCCAAAGCAGGAGCTCGCGCCGAACCCCACATCATCAAGCACGATGGTAAGGATGTTCGGGGCCCCCGTCGGTGGCGAAACAGGTCGTAGCGCTTCGAACGGCTCTCGGTGGTCCCTGATGTCCAACTCGGGGGTAAACGGCTGCTTCTGCCGTGGGATTGGAAGCACTTTACGATCCAAGGTGTCCTCCTGCTTGAGTGGAATCACTCGACCTTGATGCCCGCCTGCTTAACGACCTTCGTGAAGCGCGTGCGTAGGGACTCAAGTGCAGACGATGTCGCAACTGCATGGGCAGGGCCGCTGATATCGGCTGGAGCGTCGCTTTGCAGACCCCTCGGACGCCCCAGCGCGCAACGCCACTTGCCAGCAAGCGGTCAAACACCAGCGCCTGGTGCGCACGGTGAAAAGCTCCCAGACCCAGATGCACCACGCCCAGCGTCAAGCCGGCGCGTGCATAAGCCGGCACGTTCAGCCCTTGGGCCTTCAGGCGCGGCAGGTCGGCGGGTGACAAAAAAGCAGAGCTCTTGGGCGGGGTGTCGTTCATGTTGTGACTTCAGTCGGACATGCCAGGCACTGCGCATGTTTTAAGCAAGAGGCTATTCAAGCCGGTAAAACAACGCCCACTTTGTTCCCGGCCTGGCGCAACTCCAGCCAGGTTTCAGGGTCAATAGCGATACCGTCTTTAGCGCGCTTGAGGCGGGCAGCACGCTCGGGCTCACCCGCCATTTGCACGGCTTCAAAACCCGGCGCTGCCGGTGCGGCGCGCATCCATTCGACAAAGGCCAGGGCCTCGGTCTCCATGGCGCTTTGCGTGCCCAGTTTGGCCGGGTTGATCAAAATGGTCAGCATGCTGTTGGTGACAGCGCGCGCCGTGTTGCTGGGCTGGTGCGTGGTGCCGCCGCCGGTGAGCGCGCCGCCCAATAGCTCGCAGGCCATGGCCAGGCCCGAGCCTTTGTGTTCGCCAAAAGGCATGAGCGCACCAAACAGGCCACCGCTTTGCGGCACCACCACCACGCCGGGGTCGGTCGTCGGATGACCTTTTTCGTCGATCAAAAAACCGGGCTCTACAGTTTTACCGAGGTTGTGCGCCACGCGCATCTTGCCCTGCGCCACGCGGCTGGTCGCAAAGTCCAGCACAAAGGGCGGCTGGCCTTTGATGGGCACGCCGATACAGCAGGGGTTGGTGCCGTAGCGGCCATCGGCGCCGCCCCAGGGCGCCACCACCCGCCGCGACTTGACGTTGACAAAGTGCAGCGCCACCAGACCTTGGGCCACGGCCATTTCGGCGAAGTGACCAATGCGCCCCAGGTGGTGCGCTTCAGCCAGCGCCATGATGCAGCTGCCGTGTTCTTGCGCGCGGGCCATGGCCATTTGCATGGCTTGCTCGCCGACCACCTGGCCGTAACCGCGCTGGCCGTGCAGCGACAGCAGCGTGCCGGCGTCTAACAAGGTCTTGACGCTGGCATTCGGTGTGAGGCCGCCTTCGAGCACGGCATCGACATAGCGCGGCAGCATGCCCACGCCGTGAGAGTCATGCCCGCTGAGGTTGGCCATGACGAGGTTGGCCGCCACTTTGTCAGCCTCTTCGCTCTGGCTACCGGAACCGCGCAAAATGTCGGCGCATTGCGTGCGCAGCGCGTCGGCTGCAAAGAGTTTTTCTTGTATCGCAGCCATCACATCACCGCCCCGACTTGCCAGGGCACAAACTCGTTTTGTCCGTAGCCGTGTTTTTCACTTTTGCATCCGTGAAATTCGGGAAGGCTCTTTCGGCGGCGGCAAAAATCACTTCGAGATGCAGCCGCCGTCGACGACCAGCGTTTCGCCCGTGATATACGAACCCGCGTCGCTGGCGAGCAACAGCGCCGGGCCCATCAATTCCTTTGGGTCGCCCCAGCGCTCGAGGATGGTCGCTTTCGCGAAGTCGGCCTTCTCCGCGGGCGAAAGCAGATTCATCGGCAGGTCGGTGAGGAACGGGCCGGGGGCGATGCAGTTGACGGTGATGCCGAACGTGCCGAGGTCGATGGCGCAACCCTTCGCGAAACCGATGAGGGCGGATTTCGTTGCCGAATAGGGAGCTCGCCCGCCTTTCGAGACGAAGCCCATGATCGACGAAATATGAATGATTCGGCCCCATTTGCGTTCCTTCATCTGCGGAGCGAGGGCGCGCGTGAGCGCCATGATCGACGTCAGATTGAGTTCGAGAATGCGGTCCCAGTCTTCGTCCTTGATCTGGTCGATGGGAGCGGGGGCGTTGGAGCCGGCGTTGTTGACGAGAATATCGACGCGGCCCATCTTCGCGAGGGCGGCTTCGGCGAGGCGTTTCACATCGTCGCGGTTGTTCATGTCGGCGACGATGTAGACGCCTTCGCGGCCGGTGCCGGCGAGGATTTCGGCGAGGGCCGGCCTGAGTTCGCTTTCGTGGCGGCTGGAGATGACGACGTTCGCGCCCGCCTCGGCGAAGGCGCGGGCCATCGCTTTGCCGAGGCCCTTGCTGCCGCCGGTGACCAGAGCGACGCGGCCGGTGAGATCGAAACCCTTGTAGATCATTTTAACTCCTCAATAATGATCGCATCGGCGGCCCTCGCCTCCGCCGGGTCGCCAGCACAGCCAACGGATCATTCAAGTTGATCATGGCGTAGATGCGGCTGCGAAAAAAGTCTAACGGCTGCATCCTCGAATCCCCCAGAACGTATCTCTCCCGATAACGTTTCTTGGGGGATTCCGCGCACAGGGTTTACACCAAAAACCTAGGATTCATGCGGGTTGGCGGGGTTTAGCAGGGTCGACGATTTAACGTGGGATGCAACACTTCACCGCTGTCCTCAGCGAACCAGTTCACTGAATCAGTGTCAATGTTGAACTTTTGTATGTTTCCGACCTTTAGCGCGGCAGTACCAGGGATACGTGCATAATTAGTAGATTCCATCATCCTGCTAGGCGATAGTGCAGGGTCTGTCGCGTCAGCGAAACGGAATCCAACGATGCTCTCACCGCCTAGATGCTCAACAACGGAAATTCGCGCGCAAAGGGAATCAGAGTTCGCACCATCAATCGTGATCTTTTCAGGTCGTATCCCCAAGAGATACTGCCCGTCCGGCAGATCAGGACTGACGTCTATTACGAACGTCGTGTCCCGTACCATAGTCGTTCTTGAACTGACGGTGACTGGAATGAGGTTCATTGCCGGCGAACCAATAAATCTAGCGACAAAGATATTGACAGGCCTGTTGTAGATCTCCTCCGGCGTGCCTATCTGCTGAATTTTGCCGTTGTTGAGCACAATAATCCGTGTCGCCATTGTCATAGCTTCGACTTGGTCATGTGTCACGTAAATGAAGGTCTTACCCACCCTCCGATACAGAGCCGAAATTTCCTCCCGCATCTGCGCTCGCAACTTAGCATCAAGGTTCGAGAGAGGTTCGTCGAGCAAGTAAAGCGACGGATCCCTCACCAGAGCACGACCTACTGCCACACGCTGGCGCTGACCCCCGGATAGAGTGCGTGGCCGTCGATCCAAATAGTCCGTTAGCTCAAGCATTTCTGCAACCTCGACGACCCGACTTTTAACCTCAGGTTTGGCCGCGATCGATCGTCGCATAATGCTGTTAACGATTGGGATGTGATACCACCCTTTGAAGCGATCCATGACCAATGGAAACGCGATATTCTCGCGCACAGTCATGTGCGGGTACAGTGCGTATGACTGAAACACAAAGGCAATGTTTCGCTCACGCGGTTCGAGTTCGTTAACAACTCTACCGTCAAAGGCTATCTGTCCAGAAGATATGTCAGACAAGCCGGCGATCATACGGAGCATAGTGGACTTACCACACCCAGATGGCCCCAGAAGAACTAAAAACTCTCGATCTTCAATTTGCGCGTCAAATTCATGAATTACCTCGCGGTCGCCGTAGAACTTGCTGACCTTATTGAAGGAAATGTGCGGCATACAACTAACCTTTCACTGCGCCCGCGGTCAAGCCGCTAACGATCTCGCGTTGGAGTATCAAAAAGAAAACTATTGCTGGCAGAGTGAACAGGAACGCAACAGCCATAACTACATTCAGCGGGGTTGAGTACTGGCCGATGAACGATGCCAGCCCTACAGTTGCCGGCCAGTGGTTCGCGTCAGAAATAAAGGTATTTGCGAACAGAAACTCATTCCATCCGTCAAAGAAGGCGATGACGGCGGCTGCCGCAATGCTAGGAAGGATCAGTGGGAAGATGATCATCATCAACTGGCTATACCGCGGACAGCCATCCACACGCGCCGACTCTTCCAGCTCAAACGGGACCTTATCGATCGCCCCTTTCAGGATGAATAAAGCAACGGGCATAATGAACCCCGTGGTCGCCAGCACGAGGCCATATAGGTTATTCAACAAGCCGAATCCGGCAAAGACCGCAAATAGCGGAACAACTATTACCGCCTCCGGGAGCATCTGCGTCGCAAAAAGAAGAAAACCCACCGCACCTTTGCCAAAGAATTTGAACCGACTTAACGCGTAGGCACCGTGCACCGCCATTATCAAACTCAGAAACGTAGTACCAAATGCAATGAAAGCCGAATTCCCTAGCCACGCAAATGCTGGAGAGCCGCTCAAAAATGCAGGAATGTCAAGGACACGCTCAAGGTGCGGCCAGAGCGACTGGCCGGTGTACAACTCCTGGTCGGTGGACAAGGCCGTATTAATCATCCAATAAATCGGAAACGCTGCGAAGATGGCAAACAAAACACATGCCAAGAAGATTAGGGATTCTCGAACAGGATGTTTGCTTCTCATGCCACACCTTCTTTCTTAGCCCCACGCCGTTCTAGAAATGAAAAGATGACTGCGGCACCCAGCGAAAGAAACAATCCTAGGACGCCCATTGCGGCCGCGACGCCGAGTTTCTGGCCGGTGAATGCGGAGTTGTAGATATTGATCACGAGCGTGTTCGTTGTCTTTACTGGGCCGCCACCAGTAAGCAGGTAAATGATCTCAAAGCGTCGGATCGACCAAATCGTCATCAGAAGCGCGACTATTCGGACAGTCGGCAAGATATGGGGTAAGACAATGGCGCGGAAAGCGCTTAAGCCATCAGCGCCATCAACACGAGTCGCCTCGAATAACTCGTCCGGAACCGACTGAAGCGCCGCGAGCATAACTATCATCACAAAAGGAAAGACTTTCCAAACTGTCGTCAGAACTACTGAGATCATTCCAAATGACGGATCTGTCAACCATCCAACCTGCCCAAAACCAAGCGCCTCTACCCCCATATTGAGGACACCCGATTCTTTGTTGTATATCCATATGAAAATAAGAGTTACGGCGACCGTTGGAACAGCATACGGAAGAGTCATGATGGCACGGAAAAGTGCGCGGCCGCGGAAAGGTCTGTTCACCAAAACTGCCGCGGCAGTTCCAATAATCAAAGCGAAGAATACAGTTGCAACGGTATAGACCAGCGTGACCGCAATTGAATCCCAGAATTGACTGCTTGTAATGAGACCTTTGTAGTTATCGGCCCCCACGAAATTACCGCCTGAAGGATTGAGTAGCCTTGTGTCGGTGAAGCTCAGCGCAATACCTTTAGCTAGTGCAGCCAACACAAAAACAGCCAGATATATGACGGCTGGCGCAATGAAAATGTACGCAATCCAGCCTCGCCTGCGAGGTCCATTTGCGGGGGGGCCCGAACCCTTGATCCTTTTCCCTCGAGAAATTTCTTGATCAACTCCATCAAGCGTAGGAGTGATTGTCATAGAAAGTGCCTTTCTGAAGATGGCCGGAGATCAGCGCTACCTGACCTCCGGCCATCTTGTCTTGTTCAGCCTGACTGAAAGCCTATAATTTGGAGGCTTGGGCCTGTGCTTCTTCCAAGGCCTTCCTTGGGTCTTCGCCTTTGGTAATCACTCTCTCTACTGCCTCAAGGATTACTTGCGAAATGGCTGCTGTCTGCGATCCGAATCCGTCGATGACCGTGCTCCTCGCAGTTTTGCCGTTCTTAATATATTGCGCAGCCCAGGGGTTGTCTGCTGAGAAACTCTCAGAAAGTGGAACATCCGTTGCCAGGGTGCTTGCCTGACGCTGGCCACGAAGCACCTTTTGACCATCGGCGCTGAGAATCCAAGAAATAAAGTCTTCCGCGAGTTGCTTGTTCGGACTCTTGGCGTTCACTGCGAGGATCAGCTGCTGATTTTGTCCCGGGTAAGAAAAAGGCAATGGGGCGGTCTCAATATCCTTGCCCTTCAATTTCCCAGAGGCCGTGAAAGAAAGCACAGCACCAGCATTTTCAATAATAAAGCCAACCTTGTTTTGCATAAACTTAGATCGGAACGTAGATGCGTTGTCCCCAATAGGTACGATCCCCGAACTCATAACTTTTGCGAATTCAGTCACACCCTTGATGTTCGCAGCGGAGTCAATAGTCAACTTCTTACCGTCGGACCATGAGCCCCCGTTGGCGTAGGTCCATGCGCAGAAGTCGGTGTACCATCCACCGCCCTCACTTATCAGGTGCCGCACAGCGAATCCGTGGTCACCCACCGCTTTGATCTTTTTGCCGGCGGCGATCAACTCGACAACGGTGGTGGGCATTGAAGTTATGCCAGCCTTGGCCATCACGTTCTTGTTGCCAACCAAGGCGTAGCTCGGCGCCTCCCAAGTTACCCCAAACTGCTGGCCCTTTATCTTGAGAAAATCATTCGAATTATTTAGTTTGATTTTCTCCGTCACCTTGTTCAACGGAGCTACCAACCCAGCAGCCGCCAACGTGGCAAAGTGAGCGTCGCTAACCACGAAAACATCCGGCGCAGTCCCTGCGCCGAGTTCAGTATTGAGCTTGTCAATGTATGATGAAAAAGCGGTTGACCTTTGCTTAAATTCGGCTTTCGGATTGCTGGCCCTATATCCGCTGGTGATCGCATCCCACATGGCGGGACCAGTGTCCGGAGTGAGCCACTGCCAGTTCGAAAAACTAAGCGTCCCGCTGGGCTTCGATTGTGCGCTGCCCGTGCAAGGGGTTAATGCCACAGTCATAGCGAGTATCGCCAATGCTGCAAATTTTTTCCTCGGATTCAATCTGATCATCATCTATCTCCTTCTTGTGTCGATAAGAAAACATCTGTACAGGGAAGTGGAACACCCAGCCATAGCGCATTGCGGCGATAACATTCGCAACGGCGACGTACTCAACTTGCGTTGGTAATACGTGTTAATTAGATTGTGCGCGGCCGCCGCAACATTGTCAAGGACGCGACGTGCCTCAGCTAATTTGAGCGCGTAGCACCTGTGCGGGTGCAGGCTTGCCTGATGTGGAAGGCAAGATTCCGATGGCCG
>SYOC01000424.1 GCA_005804965.1 Pseudomonadota bacterium | reverse complement strand
GAACGCCAGCCACGTCGAACCAGCCGGAAACTCGACGACCGTGCGTGGTGCGGAACGGCGAAATTCCTTGTCAGTGGTCATGATGTCACGGAGCAGGCGCATGGTGTGATCGTAAGTGGTTGCCGGACCTTTGCTGATGCCGAGCAAATGGAACAATGCGCTGGCTCCTGGGATGCGCTCGCGCACTTTTGCCGGCAGGCGTGAGGCGAAGCGCTCGGCCGCCGTTTCGAAGTGGCCACCGATATGCCACACGCGGGGTACGCCGCCGCCGTTCACGTTACGGAAGACACGAAGCATGCAACGCCCTTGTGTGGGGCGTGCGATGGCTGCGTCCATGTGAAGCGGCTGGGTGCGGTAGCGTGCACAGGGACGAAAGGTGGTGAATTCCTGCTCAAGATGCTCGGTGGAGTCGGGCAGGAGCGTCCATACAAGGTCGCGTGCCCAGTCGGCGAAGCGATTTAGCATCTCCTTGAGGTCGGTCGTCGCGACGCCTTTGAGTGAACCGCCGCGCAGCGTTCCGGTGCGTTGGTAGAAGAGTAGGGTTGGCCGTCCGCTGTTGCGTGGGTTGCGGAAGCGCAGACTCAACGGGCGTTCTGGGTTGACAATCTCTCGCTCGCGAACATTCAGCGCGAATTCGAGGTTTGGTAAGTGTACCACGCCGCCGTTTTCGAGGGTCTGGCGTATGCGTGCGCGGACTGTGGCTAACTCGGTCAAGTCCTTCGCTGCGAAGCTCTCGATCATTTCACTCACTCTTCATGCTGTTGCAGGTGCTGCCGCATCGCGTGCTGCTAGTGCGCGACGGGTATGAAACGCCAGTAGCTCGCCGAGGCGGGTGCGTCCGACCGGGGTGCGGCTACAGCGTTGATGGATATCGAGATCCGGTGCTCCATTGCCTTCGATCAAGCACGGCCCGTCGGCAAGGATGGCGACATCCCAGCCAATGATGATTCGATCAGGGAACGCAGCATGGGCACGTTGTACAAGCTGGATTGTTTCGCTCCAGCATGGGAGCTTCCTGCCAGCGATGATCGCGCCCGAAGGATGGCTCTCGCGCCATCCCCAATCCGGACGCAGACCGAGATCCGTTGCCAGACCCAGCTCAGCGTTCGACCGTGCGACGTTGGCGGCAAGACCCCCAGCATGGAAGTTGTCGATAACCGTGTTGGAACCGACCGCCATGCGAAACACCGCGTCGGTCACTTCGTAGCCTCCGTGTTCGTCCTGAATACTAACGACGCGCACGGTACCCAGCGCACCGTTGCTCAAATCCGTGAGGGCCGGGTGGTTGCTGAGCCGAGGGCTTACCAAATAGGGCTGCTCGACAGAGATGCTTTCGATGTAGGCTTGCAACTCCGCGCGGGGGAGCGATTGCCCTCCGCTGCTCACAAAAGAGTCGTTGCCAGCATAGTGCCACCAATCCGCGCCAGTGCCACCATTGCCGGTGATAGGCTTCACGAAGAGGTCGGTGTCCGGCAGCTGGCTGCCGGTGTCGAAGCTGAGCCTCCCAGCTTTGGCGATGGCGAGGACCGGCACGGTGCGGACACCATGCGCACGGCAGTATTCCGCAAATTTCTCTTTGTTATTGAGAGTATTCTTACCGCCAGTGCGCAGATACCTTTTAAAGAGACGATAGATGCCACTTTTGGTCTCGAAACGTTGGATATATTCGTAGGCGCGTTGGCGATGGCTGTCGTCATGCAAGTCGAATATGTAGTACCAGGGCGAGAGGATGTGGTAACGAGCCGCGACGAGCGCCTGTTCACGCATCTGATGCAAAAGCCCTTTGCCGGTTCGCCCCTTTACTGCCCTCCCGTTGAGCCACGTCAACCAGACGATCAACACGAGATTCAGCACTGGCCATACGGTGAAGAACTTGGCAGCCAGCTTAGCTCGGCTCCAACCGTTTCTCTCGAGCCATGCTTCGCGCAAATACGTCTTGTGGAGTGTGGCGGCTGAGCTTGCGTCGTTGCCGCGCTCCGCCCACAAGATCGGCAGCGGCGGGCAGAACGGCAGCTCCATCAATTGGTCACGTGGAGGTTCTATCCAGCGCAACACTGCAAAGATTAATCGCAGCACCGGGTTGCTGAGATGCGGGTCCGTGCGTAGTGCTCCCTGGATCTTGGCGATGTCGCCACGCAGCACATCGCGGAAGCGGAGGTTGCTCTCTACGTGCGGTGCCTCGTCTGGAGAGCGCGAGGCCTCGCTTCCAGAGGCAACCGGTGAGACTGTTGAAGTGTGCGACCGCAAGCTGCCTCCTTTGCTGCGAGGTGAGGTTTCTTCGTGCAAAATGAGCGTTTCGTCCCCATCGTCAGTGGCCACCACTTATCGTTAAGCTGTGAAATCGTCAATCGCTAGTCTGGATAGACGTGCAGGATCTTTCTCCTCGCCGGACTCCCGGCTAGAATTCGCGCAGTCTTCGATACCAAGGAGGGAGAAGAAATGGCTGAACTTCCGGATGATCTGCGAGAATTCATGGAGACGTTGCGTGTACCCAAGGGCGTCAACCCGGCGGAAATGTTGCAGCGGCATGACCACATCCTGAACGGCAACCCGCCGCCGGTGGGTGCGGTGCATGAGAATGTGCTGCTTCGCGAGGCTGGTGGGTGGAAGGTGACGGCGGACGTTTCCGTTCCGCTCGGAGCCGGACCGCACCCTGTGCTGGTCTATTTTCACGGCGGCGGTTGGACGATGGGCAGCCCGAAGACTCATCTGCGCGTCGGGCGTGAATTTGCTGCTGGTGGATATCTGACCATCAATGTCGATTATCGGCGTGCTCCGAAACATCGCTTTCCAGCCGCATTCGACGATTGCTTCTTCGCGACGCAGTGGGCGGTGGAAAACGCAGCCACATATGGCGGCGACGCGGCACGTCTCGCAGTGGGCGGCGACTCGGCCGGTGGCAATTTAGCTGGAGCAGTACTGGCAGAAGCCACGCAGAAAGATGGGCCGAAGATCAGTGTCGGTGTGCTGATCTACGGCGTGTTCGACTACCACAAAGCGCTCGGTGCGCTGGGTACGACCGGGCCGTCCACGCAATTCTACTTGGCTGAAGATCAGTATGAAACCTTGCGCGGCGACCATCGGGTGAGTCCGGCGTATGGCTGCGCAAAGTTTCCGCCGTGTTACATCGGCGTGGGCACGAAAGACCCGATTTTCGTGGAGTCAATCAAGCTCGCCGAGCGACTGAAAAAACTGGGCATCGAGCACGACCTGCAGATTATTGAAGGAGCGCCGCACGGCTTCTTTCAGCTTACCCCACTACCTGCCTATGCTGCAGGATACACACGCGCGTTGGCGTTCATGGACAAGTATCTGAAGTAGCCGTTGGCCTTACCGAAACAAATCCGCCTCTGCCGGGCGGATGAGTTTTTTGCTCTCGCCTTCAACCTGGGCATAGCGATAGCCGCGAATCAGCACGACGGGCATGGCGGCGTCTTTTTCCATCAGCAGACCGGCGGCGGCGGCGAGTTCATCAGCCACCGCCACGACGGTGTGATGCAGTTCTCGCCCTTGCAGGTCGCTTTGCCCACGCAGGTCAAGCAAGGGATCGATCCCGGCGACGCCAAGGGTGAATTCGACTAGCCCGTCTCGCCACGGGCGACCAAAGGTGTCGGTAATAATCACGGCAATGGTGGCGTTGCGGCGGGCTTTCACTTCGTCGCGAATCCGCCGCGCTGAGGCGTCCGGGTCTTTGGGTAAGACGATGACGATGTCGTCGCCATAACTGTTCGAGGCATCCACGCCCGAGTTTGCGCAGACCCAGCCGTGTTTGGTTTCGGTGATGATGACACCGTTTTTCATGCGTACGATGCGGCTGCTCTCGCACAAGACGACCTCGACCATGCGCGGGTCTTTTTCCCACAGGCCGGCAATCTGCTCAGAGAAAGGGGAGGGCGTAATCGTCTTCAGGTCGATGATGGCACCTTCGGCTTTGGAGATGACTTTCTGGCAAATGACAAAGACATCGCCATTCTCGACGCCGACGTTTTCTCGGTCAATCGCCGCGAGAATGAAAGAAGTTAAATCGTCTCCCGGATGTACTTGGGGAATGCCGGGGAGGGGGATGATGGAGATAGCGTTCATATTTACCTACTGATGTTGAGGGTCGAAAGAAAAATCAAAAGGCAAAAGTCAAAAATCAAAAAGAAGACATCTTCCCGGTTTCCTTTTTCCCTTTCGCCGTTTCCCCCTTCTTGTTCCTTCGCTGATGGGGATATTCCATAATGATTTTCGCCAATGTTTCTGACTTGGCGATATCGCTCATAATGGTGTCGGCGACAATCACCTGAAAGCCTTGGCGTTCGAGACGTTCGCGTTGTCCGGCATCCTGCGTGTCGAGGACAAAAGTGTCGAGAAAATCTGCATACATGCCGGCGACGCCAGCCGCTGACACTTCGATCCCCAAGCCGCCGAGCAGGCGGTCCGCTGGCCCTTTGATCGGCTTGCCTGCGACTAATGGACTGACTGCGACAATTGGTGCGGCGGTGTTTTGTAAAGCCGTGCGAACACCCGGCAGGGCAAGGATGGGGCCGATACTCACGATGGGATTGCTCGGCGGCAGGATAATGAGGTCGGCAGCCATGAGTGCTTCGCATACCCCCGGGGCAGCGGTGGCTGTGGCGATCCCGCGTAGCTCGACTTCCCGCACCTCGCCTTCACTGCGTCCTTTTACGAAATACTCTTGGAAGGGCAGTGCGCCAGCTTCGGTGTGGACAATCGTGCGCACCGGCGCGTTGCTCATGGGCAGGATCGTCGCACGGACATTCCAGGCGCGAGCGATCGAGGCGGTGGCTTCGCTGAGCGTTTGGCCGCTACGCAGAAGATCGCTGCGGAAAAGATGGGTGGCGAGATCGGCATCGCCGAGGCCGAACCAAGTGCCGGAGGGGTAGTAACGATTCAAGGAAGACAGACAGCGGAAAGTTTCTTCGGGCAACCCCCAGCCTTTACTGTGATCGACCGCATCAGCCAGGGTGTAGGTGATGGTATCCAGGTCAGGAGAGACCGAGAGCCCGAAAAATTCGTCGTCGTCGCCAGTGTTGACGATAACACAAAGCTGGGCCGGGTCGATAACGCGCATCAGGCCGCGCAGCAATCGTGCTGCGCCGACGCCCCCGGCAAGGGCTGTAATGGTCAGATCATGAAGAGACGCCACATCCGCTCTCGGTTGGCTGTTGCCTTTCCCCTGTTGCTGTGGGTGAAAAGGGAAAAGGCGAAAAGGCTAGTGAGTCATCGACTGTTTCTCGCGCTCGAAAGGATGGATGTAGCGGAACTGATCTGACGCTGCCAGTTTGCGATAGGAGCCGAAGCGTTCGTCCGGGTTCTCGATCAAATCCAGCGGGCTGAGTTCTTCATCCTCGCCAGTGTAGACCTTGCGAAGTTGATAGGTCGTGGTGCGTTCTGCTGGGGTGCGATCTAAATCACGAATGAGGCGGCGCAGTTCTTTGGGCGGCACGAGTTGTCCATATTGGGCACCGGCAGAAGTCGAAATACTCTCATTGATGAGAGTCCCGCCGAGGTCATTGGCTCCGCAGGACAGCAGATATTGGGCGAGTTTCGGCCCTTCTTTCACCCAGGAGGCCTGGATGTTTCGAAACGTCGGACCGAGCATCAGCCGTGCGACCGCATGCATTTTGACTACTTCTGTGCCGGTGGCACCTTGGCGGACATTTTTAATTAGCTTCCGCTGATACATCGGTGCTTCCTGGTGGATGAGCGAAAGCGGGACAAACTCGGTGAACCCGCCGGTTTCTTTCTGAATGTCGCGCAGCAGATTCATGTGCTTGACCCAGTGCTCGGTCGTTTCGATGTGGCCGTACATGATTGTCGAAGTCGTAGGGATACCGAGGCTGTGGGCTGAGGTGATGACTTCGAGCCACTGCTTCACTGTCACTCGTCCCGGGGCGATGATGTCGCGGATGTCTTGATCGAGGATTTCTGCCGATGTGCCGGGGAGGGTGCCAAGCCCAGCCTCTCGCAGTTCCTTCAGGTACTGAATCACTGGCACTCCCGCGCGTAGGGCACCATACTGGACCTCTTCTGGTGAGAAGGCGTGGATGTGGAGATCGGGCAGGGCTTTCTTGACCGCACGAGTGAGGTCTACGTATAAGCGTCCGTCCATTTTAGGTGGCAGGCCAGCCTGCATGCAGACTTCGGTTGCTCCCATGTCCACAGCTTCTTGCGCACGGCGCACGATTTCTGCCTCCGGCAGGAAGTAGCCTTGCTCTTCACGGTACTCGCGGCTAAAGGCGCAGAACGTGCAGTGTTTGATACACACATTGGTGAAGTTGATATTCCGGTTGACGACATACGTCACGACATCGCCCACTTGGCGTCGGCGCATCTCGTCAGCGACCAAGCACATGGCTTGCAGGTCCAGCCCGTTGGTCTCGCACAGCCGTAACCCTTCACTCCAGGAAATTTCTTCACCATCCAAGGCGCGGTGGAGGATTGCGCTGACTTGGGGAGTTATATGCTCAAGGACGGCTGCCAGCCCGTTGGTTGCCACGGCGTACTCTCCTTCTGTTGTGCTTGCGTATAGTTGAGCGTTGTTTCTTGCTCTTAGACAGTTGCAGCAGTTATGACGAGACCTGCGCTTGGAGTTCTTCTGTGCGAGGGCGCAAAGCCGGCAGCAAGAACCCTGGACGGTTAATGTATTCTGGATAGATCGCCAGCCGCTCGCGCAGGGTAAACCCTTCTTCTGCACAGGTGTCAGCTAAAGCGGCAAGGTGCGGCCAAGCGGCTTCAGGGTTGACATAGTCTTTGGTGACTGGCGAGATGCCGCCCCAGTCGTTGATGCCCGCGCGTAGTAAGAGCTTGTGATCGTCCGGGCTCAAGTTTGGCGGTGCTTGTAGATTCATTTGCCCACCCAGCAGCAAGCGCGCAATCGCTACGGTCTTCGCCATGTCGAGACTTTCGGGTTCCGGTGCCCCGGCCATGCGTGTGTCCGGTTTGGCACGAAAATTCTGCACAATGACTTCTTGAATATGCCCGTACTCCCGGTGGATATCGCGAATGGCGACCAGACTGTCGATGCGTTCTTCGAGCGTTTCGCCAATACCAATGAGAATGCCCGTGGTAAATGGGATCTCGAGTTCGCCAGCTTCGCGCAGCATCCGAACGCGCACGACCGGATCTTTATCCGGCGCAGAAAAATGCGCCATGCCGCGTTCACGCAGTCGTGGGCTGATGTTTTCGAGCATCAAACCGAGGCTGACGTTAACATCTTTGAGCCATTTCATTTCTTCGTACGTCATGACACCAGCATTGGTGTGCGGCAAAATGCCGTACTCCAGCGCCATTTCGCACGCGCGATAAATATATTCGGTGGTATTGGTGTGGCCGAAATCGGCCAACGTTTTGCGATAGGAACTATACGCAAGCTCGGGTTTATCGCCGAGGCACATCAGGGCTTCCTTACAGCCTTGGGTGCGCCCACGCCCCAACCATTCATGCAGATCGTTGGGCGACATTGTCCAGGCGGTCGGGTCGCGCGGGTCTTTGCGGAAAGTGCAGTATGAACACCGGTCCCGACAAAGGTTGGTGATGGGCAAGAATACTTTGCGAGAATACGTAACCGTGCGGCCTTTGTGTTGATCCCGCAGCGCACTTGCTGCTGACAGCAGTGCAGGGGCATCCTCGTCCGGGCAGTGAATAAGACGATAGCCCTCCTCGGTGGAGAGGACTTCACCTGCTGCGGCCTTAGCGAGAATGTGAGAAATATGCGACTGCACTCCAGCGCTCCCGTCCGGTAAAAACCTGCCCGACTATTAGTGGAGCAGCTCCGTAAAGTCAACCAGGTTCACGTTATAATATCACTTTTTCGTGACATGACATTTTACGATGTCAGTGCCGGTCCCTGTACCGAACCATCACTGGTAAGCCGGCGAGTGAGTGTGTGGCGCAGCCGTTGACGGCGTAACGTGATAAACGCAAGGAGGAGACAACCGACCCCCGCGCTCATCATCAATTGTCCGCCGCTGAGGACGACGTGGTAGTAATCAAGTTTCGCACGGGCAATTTCCCACCGCTCCCACTTCTCACTGGGAATGGCCTCCTCATCGCCATGCGCACCGAAAAGCGGTGGCTGAGAAGTTTGGGGGCTGAGGTTTGTGACCACTTGCTGATAGTGGGCAACTTTGGAGATGGCTGCTAGGTAATTCCCGACGCCCAGGACCAGGAGCGTGACTCCCGCAACAAACAAGCGGCTTTTGTAAAAAATTCGTACGGGTAGCATGATCGAAAAGAGATCCTAGCCCTACCACTACGCCAGACGCCGGTCAAGCCACAATTGCGAGACGTGGTGTTGCGGGCTATACCCGAGCCAAAGGTACCACACAAGGCGATGCCGACTCCCCAGCTTATCCGACTTATCCGACTTGGCCGTACGAATTATGTGCAGGCATTACTCGTGCAGCGGGCTGTTCATGCCCACTGTGTACGAAGCGGGGAAAATATCGTGTTGCTGACGGAGCACAACCCAGTGATTACACTTGGCTATCGGCGAGTGCTGGAACATATGCGTGTCCCGGCGGAGATGTTAGCGTCACGTGGAATTGCCGTCGTCGAGACGGAGCGGGGAGGGGGGGCAACGTATCACGGCCCTGGGCAACTTGTTGCCTACCCCATTTTTTCATCACTGCTGCGTCGCTTGGGTGTACGAGGTGTGGTTGCAGGATTGGAAGAAGTGATGTGTCGCGTGAGTCGCACGTGTAGCGTTCCCGCCGAGAGACGAGCCGGGTTGCCTGGGGCTTGGGTAGAGCGGCGCAAACTCGGTGCTGTTGGGCTTGCGGTTCGTCGTGGAGTATCGCTGCATGGCTGCGCTTTGAATGTCAACCTTGATTTGCACCCATTCTCCTATATCATCCCCTGTGGTTTGTCGGGCACAGTGGTGACGAGCCTCGCTCGGGAATTGGGAGCTGCCGTATCGAGTACGGTTGTAGAAACAAGCTTCCTACGGGAATTTGCCGCCGTGTTTACGGCAACATTGGAGGAAGGGCCACATGAGTGGAGTCGTATTGAGCGAGAGACGCTCGCACGTCCGTTGGATCACCATCAATCGTCCTGAACGCCGTAACGCGCTTGACCGAGATACAATCTACGCATTGCGTGACGCGATTGGCGAAAGCGCAGGGGACGCCGAGACCCGAGTCGTCGTGCTGACCGGAGCTGGTCAAGCCTTTTCTTCGGGCGCGGATCTACGCGCAGCGCGTGAGACGCCGGCTCCGGCAGGCGAGGATGTGCTTGAAAGCGGCTTCAACGCGGCAATCCGTGCCGTGTGGAACCTGCCGAAACCTGTGATTGCTGCGGTCGGTGGTGTCGCGACTGGGTTTGGCTGCTCCCTCGCCCTGGCTGCGGATGTACGCCTGGCCTCGTCTCTGGCGCGCTTTTCCCTCATCTTTGTTCAGCGTGGACTGACGGTCGACGGTGGCGCGAGCTATTTTCTCCCGCGTCTCGCGGGGCTGCGCGGCATGGAAATGGCGCTGACTGGAGAAATTATCGGGGTGGACGAAGCGTTCCGTCTCGGGCTGGTGAACCGCGTGATTCCCGAAGATGTCTTCTCCACGCAGGTTGCTGAATATGCAGAACGCTTGGCGCAGAATGCCCCGTTAGCGCTTGCTGCTATTAAAGAGTCGATGCATGCCGCCTTGGGGAGCAGTTTAGACACCGCGTTGACCCACGAGATGGACGTGCAGCGCCGCCTTGGTCGTAGCGAAGATGTGAAAGAAGGAATAACCGCCTTCCTTGAGAAGCGTGCCCCTGTGTATAAGGGGAAATAAGAGGATCATGCCATGGGTGCACGTTTCTTTATTGTGGGTGATATCCACGCCTGTCCGCAGGAACTCGAATCGCTCCTATCGTCGCTTCTCCTGACGGCTGAAGATCGTCTTGTATTCTTAGGGGACTACGTAGACCGTGGCCCGGATGCTCGTGCGGTCGTCGATCTGCTCCTCGGGATGCAAGCCGCTGCCGTCTGCCACATGACCTTTCTCAAAGGCAACCACGAAGACATGTTCCTTGATTTTTTGGGGTACGAGGGACGGTATGGCGAGGCTTTTCTGGTGAACGGCGGGCATGCCACGATCAAAAGCTACGGGTTTACTCATCCGGTTGCCGGGCAAGACGCCGCCGCGTTGCTACCGCCGGAACATCTCGACTTTTATCGGGCGCTGGAAACGGTACACGTCAGTGAGGAAGCCTTTTGCGTGCATGCCGGGCTCAACCCTCACCGCTCGCTTGGTGGGCAAAGCGACGAAGAGCTGTTGTGGATTCGGCAAGAGTTCATTTTTCATCCCCACGATTTTCCTCACACCGTAGTGTTTGGCCACACGCCGCATCGAGATGTGCTTTTTGATCTTCCCTACAAAATTGGCATCGACACCGGGCTGGTGTACGGCGGGAAACTGTCCTGTCTGGAGATGACTGAACGCAAGCTCTTTCAGATCCAGCGCGGCAGCCAGCACGTGAACGTCTCGGACGTGGCTGGACGTTGGGAACTTGCGGCTCCGCGCCAAGACGCTAAATGATTGACGCCGGCGGCGATTCCGGCAAGCGAAATAGCCGCAAGGCATTCTCTCGCAGTAGTTTTTGCTTGGGTTCAGGGCGTAGGTGAAGTTCCTCGACTTCTCTGACAGCGCGTTCTGGGTCGATCACCGGCCAGTCCGTGCCGAATAAGACTTTATCCTGTCCCCACGAGTTCGCGAAATGCACGAACGACTCGCCCCAATGGCGCGGTGCGTAGGCGTCGGCAGCGACGTACACATTCGGATGCTTCCAAGCCACGGCAATCATCTCCTCCGTCCACGGATAGCCAAGGTGAATGCCGATCAATGTCAGCTCTGGGAAGTCGATTGCCAGCCGATCGAGTGTGATCGGGCGACCGACACTCGGCAGCACGCGATCCTTCTGATAGCGCAGACAATGACCAATCTGCATCATGATGGGAATCTCCAGCTCGGCGCATTTGGCATAGAGCGGATAGTAACGGGCATGATCCGGTGCCATCTCGAACCAATGTGGGTAGAGATGGGCACCGACAAAACCGTATTCGCGCACCGCGTGGGCCAGTTCTTTCAAGCCGGCAATACCGCGAGTGGGATCGACTCCGGCAAGCCCAGAGAACCGCTCTGGATATTTCTGGCAAATATCGGCCACACGTTCGTAGGGAATCTCAAACGAGTGCTTGACCCGCAAATCTCCGGCTCGCACGGCGATGAGGAGGGAACGTTGAATCCCAGCGCGATCCATCTTGTCCAGGTACGCCTCGACCGACACCCCGCGCCGTAGCTCCTGGGGAAAACGCACTTGATCGAGGAAATGTTCGTCGACACCAGTGCGGCCCAAACGGACTTCTTCCTCGGTGAAGAGGTTACAGACAATGTCGATGATTCCACTCATACGTATCTCCTCCTTGCTCTGCGGCCTTCCTGCGGCTAGGCAACTTCAAACAACCCGGCCACGCCCATGCCGCCGCCGACACACATCGTTGCCACGACATACTTCACACCGCGTCGTTTGCCTTCGGCCAGAGCATGCGCCACCATGCGCGTACCACTCATGCCATAGGGATGGCCGATAGAAATCGCGCCGCCGTCGACATTGAGGCGGTCCATGGGAATGCCGAGTCGATCACGGCAATAGACTGTCTGCACAGCAAAGGCTTCGTTCAGCTCCCAGAGGCCAATGTCCT
>SYOC01000423.1 GCA_005804965.1 Pseudomonadota bacterium | reverse complement strand
TCGCCTGGGAAGATAAATTCAAACGCCTCTTGCTCCGCTTTGAAACCCTCCCCACCCATCATCTCGGGTTCAAACTTCTCGCCTTCACCCTGATCAATCTCCGGGAGTTTTGTGGTACCTGAAACTTGCAACCAGTTCAAGAGAAGAGACCATGAAGACCAGAGCGGATTTCATATTGCAAGTGGGAAGAAAGACCTACCCCTTTGAGGTGAGGCCACTTCACCCTTACTTGCCCTTGGCCCCGCGCGATCTCCTCGCTATGATGCCGCCAATTTCGAGACCGCTTCGATAAGAAGGAGGTGGCTGAACCCATGCAGCAAAATCTCACCGGGATCCGGGTTTTGGACATTACGCAATACATCGCCGGTCCCACGCTCGGCCGGATGCTCGCCGACCTTGGTGCCGAGGTCGTTAAGCTGGAAATGCCCCCGGGCGGTGAATATTCGCGCCGAGGCGGGTTTCCTCCCCGCGTTGAAGGTCACTCCCCCACCTATCTCTATTACAACCGAGGGAAACGCAGCCTGTGCATTGATTTCAAACGCCCAGAAGGAGCAGCAATCATCTGTGAGCTGGCCGCGCATTTTGATGTGGTCATCGAAAACTATACGCCCGGCGTCCTCAGCAAATACGGTCTCACGTACGACGCCTTCAAGGCTCGCAATCCGCGCATCATTATGTGCTCGATTTCTGGATTTGGTCAGACGGGTTCGCGCGTCAATCTCCCGGGCAACGACATGACCGCGCAAGCGTTGTCAGGGCTGTTGCATCTCACCGGCAACGAAGATGGCACGCCGGTCTATCCCGGCATGTATCTGGCCGACGGCGGTGGCGGCGTTAACGGCACCACTGCCGTGCTGGCGGCGCTGTTCCACCGCGAACGCACGGGCATCGGTCAGTATATTGATTTGTCGCTGTACGAATGCCTCTTCCACATGCATGACGTTGTCTTGATGCAGCATCTGTTCACCTACGGAGACTACAATCCCGGCCCGACCGGACGCCATCGTCCGGGTGCCACACCGTGCGGGCTATTTCGGACCCGCGACGGCTGGATCATTTTGACCGTCCTCAATCACCAGTGGGAGCGTTTCGTCAACGATATGGGGAAGCCCGAACTGCGGACTGACGTGCGCTTTAACTCTTACTCCGTGCGGTGGGAGCATCGCCACGAGCTAGAGACGATCATCGAAGCCTGGCTACAGTCGCTCGGGAGTCGTGAAGACGCACTCAAGTTCCTGCTCGACCGGCATTATCTCGCCGCGCCAGTGCAGGACCTGCACCAGACGGTGGAGATGATCAAACGCGAAGGGCGAGGAGCGCTGCAGAATCTCAATGTTCCGGGCTATGGAGACATTCCCTTGCCAAAGGTTCCTTATATGTTTTCGGAAACTACGGTCGAGTTTCAGCCGATTCTCTCCATGCTCGGCGAAGACAATCGCGAGATCCTGAGCCGTTACCTCGGCTACAGCGAACAGCAACTCGACGCTCTCCAGGCCGCGGGCCTTCTGATCGAAGATACCGAACTCGCAGAAATCCGCGAACGCAGGAAATAGCAACATTAAGAAAAGAGGAGGTCCCCATGATTTACGAAGTCCGCACCTACACTCTCAAGCCCGGCAGTATCCCCGAAACCGAAAAACGCTTTGCCGAGGTCTTGCCACACCGCGAAAAATATTCTCCGCTCGGCGCGTTCTGGCATACCGAACTAGGGCCGTTGAATCAGATCATTCACGTCTGGCCCTACGACAACCTGCAACACCGCATGGACACCCGCACCCAAGCCATGAAGGATCCCAACTGGCCACCGAAAATTGGCGAGTTCATCCTCAACATGGAATCGGAAATCTTCGTCCCGGCTCCGTTTATGGAACCGCTTGGCAAGAAGCAGCTTGGTGGCGTTTATGAGATGCGGATCTACATGTATCAGCCTGGCACCATGCCGCAGGTGCTGGAACGTTGGTCGCAATCTATCCCGGCGCGTGTTCAGCTTTCTCCATTGGCCGCCTGCTGGACTAGCGAGGTTGGCGCGATCAACAAGTTCGTACATGTATGGGCTTATAAAGATTTCACCGAACGCGATCGCCTCCGCACGGAGGCGTTCAAGCAGCCGACGTGGCCACCCAATACGCGGGAATTTCTCGTCAGTCAGACCACCAAGATGTTGCTCCCAGCCTCGTTTTCCCCCATGCAATAATAAGGAGACGCTGCTTATGTCCGGCGTAAAGATTGGCATTGGCTTCGGCCAGTGGAAATATGGCCTTCCGGAACCTGACCTGCTCTGTCGCGCGGCAGAAAACGCCGAGGCGGTCGGGCTGGATTCGCTGTGGCTCTCGGACCACATCGTCACCCGCAACCCAACCCTCGACATCACTTGTCTGTTCTCGATGATCGCCGCACGCACGAAGAAATTGAAAATGGGGCCGAGCGTTTTGACGCTACCGGCACGGCATCCGATCCAAATTGCCAAGACCTATGCCACACTCGATTACATCTCCGGCGGGCGCATGATTATGGCAGTCGGCAGCGGCAGCGATGTCCGCGACCTCGAAGCCTGTGGCGTCCCTCCGCAGGAGCGCGGCAAGCGCCTTGACGAAGGCATTGGGATTTTGCGGCGACTGTGGACGGAAGACAATGTCACCCACCACGGACAGTTCTACGATTTCGAGAATGTCTCGATCAATCCCAAGCCTCGGAAAGGACCGCTCGATATTTGGATCGGCGGGAAAAGCGACGCCATCCTGAAACGGGTGGTGCGCTTAGGAGACGGCTGGTTTCCCGCTCTCACGAGCCCAGACGAATTCAAGCGCGATATGGACAAGCTCATCGCCTTTGGTGAAGAAGCCGGACGGAAAGTGAATCCGCGCGAATCTGGTGTCTTATTACTGGCCCATGTCGAGCGCGATAAAAAGGCGGCGTGGGAGAAGGTGGCCCCGTTTCTGCGCGGCTTGAATATGCCACCCGAGGAAGTTGCGGCGCGTTGCATCGTCGGCCCACCGGAAGAGTGTGTCGAACGTCTACAGCATTTTGTCGAAGCTGGCTGCGTGAAGTTCGTCCTGCGTCCGGCTTGCCCTCCGGACGAGATCATGAACCAGATCGAACTGTACGGCAAAGAGATTCTGCCGCATTTTTCCTAAACCGGAAGGCAAAACCTTCGTACTCTTTGCAATGCTCCCCCCGGCCTTGTCATTCTGAGCGGAGCGAAGAATCTCGCCGTTGAGACCCTTCGCTTCGTTCAGGGTGACACATGAGTGAGCCAATTTCGTGTGGTTTATCGGTCCGGCCACAAGACCAGCCCTGGTCGCGGCCACTCAAAAGTCACCACCTGCCCAAGGCCGCTTTCGGTCACGTACAGCGTCGAGCGATTTGGCCCGCCGAATGCACAGTTGGTCACCATTTTGTCGGCACACTGGATCGTTTCGACCAGCTTGCCATTGGAATCGAAAACGACGATGCCACCGCCAATCGGCCCAGCCACAAGCACATACCCCTCTTCGTCCAAACAAAAGCCGTCGGGATAGTATCCTTGTGGAAGCTGTCCAAAGAGACGCGGTGCGCCAAGCTCACCTGGAGCGGTGATAGGAAAAGCGAGAAGGTCGCCAGCGAAGGTTTGCGCCACGAGCAGGGTTTTACCATCGACTGTAAGACCGATGCCGTTGGGGTGTTGCAGATCCGTGACGACACGACGTACCATCGACCCATCGGGAGCCGCATAGTATACGCTGCCGCGTCGTTTGGTCGGAGTTCCCATGCGCTCTGGGTTGTGTGGATCGCGGTGCATCGGGTCGGTGAAGTAAAAGTTACCAACTTCATCGAACACTAGATCGTTGACCGCGCTGAAATGCGCACCGTCACAAGAATCGTAGAGTCGCTGGACATGACCATCGGCGGTGATGCGCTCGATGCGGGCAGTTTCATAATCAGTTGCCGGACCAACCGGACGCCCATCGCGCCAGGCAAATCCACCGTTGTTGGTGACATAGAGTGCGCCATCTGGTCCACGCGCTGCTCCATTGGGACCGCCGCCAGGACGAGCGACAACCGAGACCGAGCCGTCAGGAGCAATCCTGCTGATCCGTTCACCTCGGATTTCCACCACATACACTGAACCATCAGGATCGCAGACCGGTCCTTCAGGAAACTCAAAGCCAGAGGCCAGTAATGTTTCGTGCATGACCCGAACTCTTAGCGCTGAGAGGGTCGGGAAGCAAGTTGGACGGATGAAGGGGGGGGCATCACGATTGTTTGGCAAAAGCCTTGGCAAACTCTCCCTGGATTCCGGCTTTCGCCGGAAGGACGGCCCTGCCGCGCTCGTCATTCCGGGCAAGCGCAGCGCGACCCGGAATCCAGGATTTTGTTATGCGCCCGAGAGCGTGGGGGAAGTTATGCCGCTTGCTTGAAGTGCGGAAGCACAGGCAATTGAGCCTCAGACCACTTGCGTAGGCCTCTCCGCAAGTAATCAGGGTCCACACCGACGACATGACAGATACTCACGAAGCTGCACAGCCACGTCGGATCGTCGCGCCAGATCCAGTCTTGCGCTTCACGAAACAGGCGCTGCGGGCGGCGGCCAGTCGCGAGCATGTACTTCATGTACGTATCTACGGCGTTCTCTAACACCGCCCACAGCAGGCGGCATTCAGGTTGCCGCCGAATCCGGTCAGCAATCGCTGGTGGTGGTGCAGAGAAAAAAGAGGACGGATGAAAATCGACAGCCATGTTAGCGTCCATACAAGAGCAATTGTTTTCCTCTCATGAAGGAGACGCCCGAAGGGCATCTTTCCTGTTTTGGACGGTGCACGCTTGCGGATATTCACCAAAGTTCTCTTCTTCTTCGCGGTCTCCAAGGGGGAGCCGCTCCTTGCCTAACCTGGAGTGACGCACCCTTCTCTACTCGTGCGCGGCCTTGCGAGACGATGCAGCCTGGAATTATGATGCGGAAATTCTCTGGTCACGAAAGGTGGACGCACGGTGGAACACTTTACTCCCCTGCCCTCTCTCCTCGGAGGCATGCTGATCGGGCTGAGCGCTTCAATGCTTTTGCTCTGCGACGGCAAGATCGCCGGCATCAGCGGCATCCTCGGCGGCATTATTCAACCCATTACACACGACACACTGTGGCGGATCGTCTTCGTTGCCGGTCTGCTCTCTGGCGGCTTTCTCTTCCAGCTCTTTGCCCCAGAGGTATTCACCTTTGGGCTGGAGCGCTCGACCGGAGCTTTGATTCTGGCGGGCTTGTTCGTGGGATTCGGTACCCGCCTCGGCAATGGTTGCACGAGCGGCCACGGAGTATGCGGCATCAGCCGACTCTCGGTGCGTTCCATCGTGGCCACCGTCACTTTTATGGCCACCGGCATCCTCACAGTTTTTGTCATCAACCATCTCGTTGGAGGGGCATTATGAACAGTCTTCTTGCGGCTTTTCTCTCAGGAGTCATTTTTGCCTGCGGCCTCGCCATCGGCGGTATGACGCAACCGGCTAAAGTGGCGGCGTTCCTTGATCTCGCTGGGAATTGGGACCCAAGCCTCGCCTTTGTCATGATGGGGGCCATCGCGGTCCATGCGGTCTCGTATCGCGTCATTCGTCGGCGACCAAGCCCATTGTTCGCCGCAGTGTTTGCCCTTCCCACACGAGCCGATCTCGATGCCCGCCTCATCGGCGGGGCGGCACTCTTCGGTGTCGGCTGGGGGCTGGGCGGATTCTGCCCAGGACCGGCCATCACTTCGCTCGCGTCAGGCCATGCACCGGTCCTCATCTTTGTCTCTGCTATGCTGGCGGGCATGTACCTCTACAAGATGATCGAGCGATTGCGCATGCCTCAAGCGCCGGTCCCCCAGAAAGCTTCGGCCTCTGCCTGAAAGGAGAATCTGGCATGTTGTTTCGTGAACTGAATCGCGGCAAGTGTAAGACGTATATCATTGCCTGCGAAAAAAAACGCAAGGCGGTCCTCGTTGACCCGATCAAAGAAAAGGTAGATCGCTACCTCGCCTCCCTCGCCTACTTCGGCTGTGAATTGACCTCAATCATCGACACCCACACGCACGCCGATCACCGCACCGCCAGTTGGGAGATCCACGACATCACCGGCGCACCCGTCGTCATGCACCGCCAAGCGCCGGCACCCCATGTAGCTATCCATGTCGAAGATGGGCAATCCATCGCCGTCGGCGATGTGCGCCTCCGCGTTTTTCACACACCAGGCCACACCCCGGATAGCATCAGCATCTACACCGCCGGGAGAGTCTTAACCGGCGATACCTTGCTGATCCACGGTACTGGGCGTTGTGACTTTGCCGGTGGCAACGCTGGGGAACAGTACGACTCCATCACGCAAAAGCTCTTCTCATTACCAAACGAAACTTTGGTGTTTCCCGCACATGACTATCGGGGCCATACCCACTCGACGATTGGCGAGGAAAAGCAGACCAATCCCCGCGTGGCAGGTCGAACTCGCCCGGCGTACGTAGAATTGATGGCGAACCTCGGTCTCCCGCTGCCGCAGGGCATTCAAGAGTCGCTCCAGCCCAACCAGTCAGCTATCGAAGACGAATCTATTCATTTCCCTACCTTGTCAGAACTCAATCAAGTGCGCCAACTCACGGCGCAGGAAGTTCACACTTTTCAGATCAGTGCGCATCCACCGTTGGTTTTGGATGTCCGTGAACCAGAAGAATTCACTGGCGAGCTTGGGCATATTTCTGGAAGTCTACTGATTCCACTCAAAGAGCTGCCGTCGCGTTCCCACGAGATCGACGCCTATAAGACGCGCGACATTGTCGTTGTCTGCCGAGCTGGCGTACGTAGTACCACCGCCGCCGCGATTTTGACTGGCTTGGGCTTTGAACATGTCTCAAACTTAAAAGGCGGCATGCTGGATTGGAGCGACCAGCGTTTGCCGGTGGAATAATCTCTGACTATGCACGGAGGGAGTCCGCCTTCCAGACTTCCTCTGCCCCCATCTTGCGCGAGGCAACACTACGCTCCATGTCTTTTCTCCACTATCTCTCGTTTCTTGATCTGCGCTCCTATCGGCTCAGTTCTCTTCGTAAGGATTTTACCGCCAGCGTCACAGTTTCGTTCCTCGATATCCCCCAAGGTATTGCCTATGCCATGATCGCCGGGCTGCCGCCGGTCATGGGGCTGTATGCCGCTGCCGTTCCCGCCATTATCGGTGCTCTTTGTCGCAGTTCCCATCATGTCGTGACTGGCCCAACCAATGCCCTCAGCCTCCTCGTCGGCAGTGCGGTGGCTGCCGAAGTCGCGCGTAGCGGCGCGACACCGATGGAGGTCGGTGTCACTCTCGCTTTGGGTGTCGGGGTATTACAGATGTTGGCCGGCGTACTGCGCCTTGATGCGTTTGTTGATTTTCTCTCTCAGCCGGTCATTCGTGGCTACATTACCGGAGCAGCAACCCTCATCATCGCTGGGCAACTAGCCAACGTTACCGGCACCCCAAGTGCCAGCGGCGACCCTCTCTACACGCTCATGACCTGGAGTCGCAGTCTCCCCCACACGAACGGTATTGCCGTCACCTTTGCGCTTAGCACTGTGGGCATCATCATTGGCTTGCGCCGTCTCGGCCGTCATTGGCCTGGAGCTATCATTGCAACAGTCTTGAGCATCCTCATCGCTCTCATCTTCCCGCTGCACGAACACGGGCTGAGGCTTGTCTCGGATCTTTCCCCCATCCCTGCCGGGCTTCCACCATTCACCGTGCCGCAACTCGCTTTATGGTCTTCCCTCGCCCCAGCGGCGCTTGCGTGTGCAGTCTTATCTTTGGTCGAGTCGAGCTCGGTGGCACGAGACCTTGCGACACGCAGCGGGCAGCGGCTCGACATGGCCGCCGAGTTTTTCGGTCAGGGAACAGCAAATACTGCCGCTGCGTTTTTTGGCGGCTATCCAATTAGCGGGAGTCTCGGAC
>SYOC01000422.1 GCA_005804965.1 Pseudomonadota bacterium | reverse complement strand
GAAGAAAGCTTCAGCACCAAAGAATACGTGCGGCACTTGCCGTTGGGCTCTGGCCGTAACGGCGTCAATCCGCCGACCGGCAGCCACGGGGATCAGCTGTTCAAAAATTCGGTCAACAAGGACTATCACAACTACACCGGCGTATGGCGCTCGATGGTTGGGTTCGACTTGCTCAAGTCGATGTCCTTCTTCCGCTACATTCCCGGTATTCATCGCTCCTTCTACGAGCAGGCATGGTTCCTGTCCGGCCAATGGTTGATGATGAATCGTTGGGATAACGTGGCCAACCCCCTGTGCTACCCTGTTGATAACGGTGGGAACGGGCTGACCAAAGAAGCGGCCAAAGCGCTGTCGGCAGCAGATGGCAAACGCCATTACTCTAACTCGCAGTGCCGCAACTACCGCTGGAACCATCTCCTCACCTTGGGGTTTGCGAACCAAGGGTTGTTCGGCAGCCGGTTGGAGACCCGTAACGCAGTGGTGTTCGAGCCACGAGCGAAGGACTGGATTTTGTTCTCGCAGTGGTGGTGGCGCAACGTGTTAGGCCATCCGAACGTTGAGCTGTCGGCGGGGGTGGCGTGGTATCCGAGCAGCAGCATGAGCCAAGGGTGGACAGGCCTCTATGCGTGGGCGGACCGCGACCAGCTGTGGGCCGAGTTCAAATACTACATCCTCTAATTACTTCTGGCGGAGTGGCGCTTGCGTTGCTCCGCCGCTCCCTTCCTAGCTGAAGAGAGCAGAGAGCAATACACAAGCTATGCGAGCACGGAAACACGCAGATTGGCCGCTCCTCGTGTATCGCTACTGGGTACGGCTCGACTGCGAGACTTGGGAACAGCTGCCGCCTCCAGTCAAGCAAGAAGCCGAGGCTATGCGCACGCTCTGGAATCATTTGGCAGCGGCTTTCCAGCAACGGCTCTCTGCTGCTCGCGACATCTTGAAAGGTCACTCCTCACCTGAGCCTCCTAACTCACGGGTGCTTCTCGGATCACGCACGGCGCTCAGGCAGTTGCAACAGGCCTTTCACGAAGAAATCCGTCAACATCTCTCAGATTCTACGGCAACCTGGGCAGATACGCAGTTTGTCGTCACGCAGTTCCAAGCAGCGCTCACGCGCTTCTTCAAACAACAAGATGGCCCACCGCGAGCGAAAACGTCCCTGCCCCACGAGGTACATTTTCACCATCGTTTCACCGAAGGTGGCCTACCTGTGGCTCGTCTCTTTGGCCGTGGACAGCGCCTCCATCTCGAGCCGCCGGTCTCGACAACCACGAGTCCTCCTCTGCCGCAGCGGGCGCGGAAACGTTTAGCGCGCACGACGGGCGTTTTTCAAGTAGGGAAGGCGGCGCTGCCATTTCAGACGATTCTTCACCGTCCGCTTCCCGCAACCGCTTACGTCAAGTCTGCGGCTTTGGTCGGCAAGCAAATTCTGAAGAATGGCTATCTCTTTAAAAAAGAGGAAAGCCATCTGACCCCGTCATGTTGGGAGTGGTCGCTCCAACTCACGCTCGAACTTCCACCTACCGAGGGCCACATGCAACATACTGACGGACGAACGGTTGCCCTCCATGTCGGTTGTCGGAAAATGGAAGAGGGGCAGCTTCGTATTGCGACCTTGAGCGATGCCAGCGGGCATGAAGAAGCGGTGTTGTTGCCCGAGGCTATTATGCAAGGCTGGCGCTACAAATGCACGCTTCACAGCCAAGTCGAGCAGTTAATTACCGAAACAACGAGTCGCCTACGTCTCTTACATTGTCCAGAAAATCTGCCGCTGGAGACGCAACATCTATGGGCACATCTCGAAGCACTGAATGCCCCTGGCTTGTGGCGTCTCTTACTGGCGCTCAAACCCTTGGCTCCTGCTGGGGAAGTGCTCGACGTTGTGCAGTCCTGGGCCGACCGTTCGACACGGTTAGTACGCGAGGCCAAAGGATTAGAGCATCGCTATCTCGGGCATCGCGATTGGTTCTATCGCAACTTCGCCTCGCAATTGTGCCAGCGGTATCGGAAACTGATCGTGAGCGCGGACCCGACGACACTGGCAACTCTCAAGCCCAGCTCCCGCGATGGGGAGAGGATTGAAACAGCAGAAGATGCGACCTACCGCCAGTTAGCGGCACCGGCACGACTCATGACGTTCCTCCGGCAAGCCGCGGCAAAAAACGGGGTTGAGATGCTGACTGAACATGCGCCACGACTCCGTGCTACCCGTGGCCGCCGGCACACCGCAATTGAAGACCCAGTTCAGCGGGGACAAAGCTGAAACTATAGCGGAAAAACTGGCGCGGGAGCGGAGGAGGATGGTGATGAAGAGGCGCGGATCGAACTCTTGGATTTTCGGAAGAATTCGTTACGCGTAGGGGCACGGCGCACTATTGGCAAGATTTGATAGTGGCAAGAGCGATTTCACTCTGCACGGACACCGGCGTCAGCATCCCAGCGGCTAAGCTCGTACACGTCAACAGGAGACAGCGTAGTAATCTTTGCATCCTCGTCTTCCTTCCCTTTCTGCCCCTTTCGTGTAGTATCCAGCGACAAGACCCCGGATTCCAGAAACGATAAAAGCTGATCGCGTGCAGGATAGTAGGCCGGGTGCTCTAAAATCTTCCCGTGCTGACGTGGACGCGGGAGTGGGACCTGGAGAATGCCGCCAATCGTCGCCGCCGGTCCGTTGGTCATTAGGACAATGCGATCCGCCAGCAACAGTGCTTCATCAACATCGTGCGTGACCATGACGACGGTCTTCTGCGTGCGCTCGCAGATATGCACGAGCTGTTCTTGCAGTTCAAACCGTGTCAACGCATCAAGCAAACTGAACGGCTCATCCAAGAGCAATACTTGCGGTTCCACTGCGAAGGCACGGGCAATGCCGACCCGCTGACGCATGCCGGCAGACAGCTCGCGCGGGCGTTTCTTGATAGCGGCGCTCAGCTTGACGAGGTCGATAAAATACTCGGCTTGCTCGCGTACGGCTTGACGTGAGAGTCGTGGAGCGGCTGCGGTTACAGCCAACGAGACGTTCTCCAACACCGTCAGCCACGGTAACAGCGAGTAATTTTGGAAGACGACGGCACGCTCTGGACCTGGGGTGTTCAGCAGCTGGCCAGCAAAAAAGATCTCGCCGCGATCCGGAGTGATTAACCCAGCCAAAAGAGAAATCAGCGTCGTCTTGCCGGCTCCCGAACAACCGATAATGGCGGCAAATTGCCCTTCGGGAATGGAGACTGACAACTGTGTGAGGACGGGCTTGGCACGTCCGGGGAAAGTTTTCTCGACGTTGCGTAGTTCAAGCAAGGCCGTTGGAGGGGCGACCGTGACCGCAGGTGAAGCCAATGTGGAGACAGGTGCATTCATGAAATTGCTCCGTGTTAGGCTCTTTGGAAACGCATTTCTGCCAAACCCATGAGACGATCCAGTGCGTACCCGATAAGCCCGATCGTGATAATGGCAAGGATGATGTGCGAGTAGACGAGGCTGTTGTACTCTTGCCACAGGAACCCACCAACGCCCGCCGCACCAGTCAACATCTCAGCCGCGACAATCACGAGCCAAGCAATCCCCAGGCTGAGTCGATATCCTGTGAATAAATACGGGACCGTGGCGGGAAGAATGATTTTCCACAGCATTTGCCAGCGCGATAAACGCAACACGCGACCGACATTCACATAGTCCTGGTTGATACTACGCACGCCGACCGCCGTGTTAATGACCGTGGGCCACATGGCGCAGATAGCGATGGTGAATAACGCTGCTGGTTCCGAGCGCTGAAACAAAATAAGCCCGAGCGGCAGCCACGCCAGCGGCGAGATAGGGCGCAGAATCTGAATGAGTGGGTCGAAAGCCTGGGTGAAGCCGCGCGACAGCCCTAAGAGAAACCCGAGTGGCGTGCCGAGAATGATGGCGAGCAGATAACCTTTGGCCACGCGCTCCAGGCTGTACAATGCCAAGCGACCAATCCCCTGATTCATTTCGCCTTCTTTGAAAAAAGGGTCGAGGATGTAGCGTTTCGACTCCTCCCAGCTCCGTAGTGGGGAGGGTAAATCTGGCGACACCGTGGCGCTTAAGAGAGTCCAGAGGCCGATGACTCCGGCAATCCCCAGAAAGGGTAAGGTGCAGGCTTTGAGACGTTGTGCGGCGATCATGCTTTCCTCCGTTACGCTTCGACCAAGTTCTTGACGGCGAACGACGCGGCGTAGTCTTCCGGTTTGGCAGGGTCGAACGCCACGCCGTCAAACAGTTGCTCTGGCTTCATGTCGCTCGTGGGTGCGTCGCTGCCGAGTTCTTTTGCAACCTCGCGGTACAGGTCTGGGCGATGCACTTGGTCAACGATTTTGGCGTACGCTGGTGTACCTTTGACCAGTCCCCAGCGGCGGAATTGACTCAGCCACCACACGCCGTGCGACTTCCAAGGGAAATTGACCCCGCGCTCGAAAAAGCGCATGTAGTCGCGGTCCTCATGTTCGCCTT